>CAMBRC010000087.1 GCA_945869965.1 Asaia bogorensis | reverse complement strand
GCAATCGTTCGACACACCGCGCTGAACCTGCTGTCTGCCGCCAGACCCACCACAAGCTTCAAAAACCGCCGCAAGAAGGCCGGGTGGAACGTCGATTACCTGGAGACAGTGCTCAGAGGGAACGCATGACGTTCAAGCGATTCGCCTGCGAGGCGATGCCACTGCCATTGCCGGTCGAGGTGCCGGCGGCCACGCTGCTGGCCTTGCCGCCCAGGCCGCCGCTGGCAATGCCATAGGCGTTGCCGCCCGCGCCATAGCCGCCCGCGCCGCCGGTGGCCGTGCCGTGCGCCGTCACCCCGCCGGCACCAACCAGCGCGATCGTGCCGATAGCGGCCGCCCCCGGCTTCGGCGTTCCGCCCCCGCCTCCGTTGCCGCCCGTGGCGACCACGCGGCCGTCCAGGTTTGCTGCGGCGGTGTCGGTCAGCGTCAGGCTGGAACTGGCCGCCCCGCCGTAACCGCCGGCAAAGCCATTGCTGTCGCCGCCGCGACCGCCGAACGCGCCCTGGTGGAGCGACAGGGAGCCGCCAGCGGCCGTGTTGCCGGTCACCGCATCGACCAGGCTGCTGGGCGCGCCGATACCGCCAGTGGCGAAGTCGGCACCAGCGCCGCCCTGGCCGCCGCGCTGGTCGACGCGAACATCGGCGTTGAAGCCGGTGGCGCTGGCCGTGGTGCCCAACGCGGTGCCGCCCGCGCCGCCATAGCCGCCGGCCCCGTTGGCCCGGCCGCCGGCACCGCCATGGGCGTTGGCCCGGGCGGTGCTGGTGCCGCCAGTGGCGCTCGCGGCCGTCGCGGTCGCCAGCGCGCCGCTGATAGCGGCCCCACCCGCGCCGATGCCACCAGTGCCGCCCGCGCCGCCCATGCCGCCGGTGAGCGTGAGCGTGGCGAAGACGCTGTCGCTGCCGGTGGTCGTGCTGCTCGCCGAGGCGGTGCCGAACACGCCCCCGGCGCTGCCGCCCGAGGCGGTCCCCATACCGGCGCCGCCAGTGCCGCCGTTAACCTGCACCGTGCCGGAGACCGATTTCGCGCCGGTGGCGGCAATGCTGCCGGTGGCCGCCCCGCCGGCGCCGCCGCCAAGCGTGCTGGCGCCGCCATCGCCGCCGGTGGCGACGGTGAATGTGCCGAAGCTGGGGACGCTGCCGCCCGCGACGGTCAGGTTCGACGTCGCCGCACCGCCATCACCGGCCTTGCCGACCCCGCCATCGCCCCCGCCGCCGCCGGTTGCGGTCTGGCGGAGATGCAAATAGCTGGTCGCGTTGCCGCTGACCGCATTGATCAGGGAGCTCGCCGCACCGGATGCACCGGATGCGCCGAAATAGCCGCCGCCGCCGCGCCCACCGGTCTGGTTGACCGTGACAAAGGCGTCGATGCCGGTGGCGCTGGCGGTGGTGCCGCTGGCCAGGCCGGCGGCGCCGCCGGATTTGCCGGCGCCGGCGCCGTAGCCGCCGGCACCGCCCATGGCATTGGCGTTCGCCCGCGCCGGGCCGGTGGCGTTGGTGTCGGTGGCCTTGGAGGTCGCCGTGCCGCCCGCGCCGCCATTGGCGCCCGCGCCGGTGCTGAAGCTGCCGGCGTTGCCCGGCGTGCCGGCACGGCCACCGGCACCGCCGGTCGCGGTGGCGATGCTGTAGGTGAGTATGGCGGCAATCGCGCCGGCCGTGCTGGCCGCGGCATGGCCGCCGCCGCCGCCGGCACCACCCGCGCCGCCCAGCCCGGGGCCGCTGCCACCGTCGCCACCGGCCCCGCCAGCCCCGCCGGTCGCGGTGACGGTGTTGTATCCATCCAGGCTCGCGGTACTCGTCGCCGTCGCGATGCCGCCATTGCCACCCGCCGTTCCGGCCAGGCCGGGCGCAGTGCCGTCTTTTCCCGCGGTGCCGGCGGCGCCGGTCTTGACGACGTAAGACATCAGCATGCTCCGGCCCGCGTCATTGTTCACTGGTACCGATCGCGCTGTCCATCAATGGCGGCGCGCCACGCGGCGTTCAGTCCGGCCGCCGCACCACACGCAAATGCGGGATCACGCTGGCATCGCGCCAGAAGGCATCGCCCTCGAAGCGCTGGAACAGCTCCGGCGGCAGGATGCTCGGCCGCGGCGTGAAGGCCACGCGGCGTGCCACCGTATGCAGACCGGGTGCGCCGATCGCTAGGTCGAATTCGTGCGCGGCATACGCGACGTTGTCGAAATCATGGGCAAACGGTGCGGCCCCGATGAAGGCGTATATCGCCGCGACCGTCTGGGCCGGCTGGCGCGTCAGTGCCTCGTAATCCACCAGCAGCAAGCGATCGGCATGTTCGCCGAAGCACGCCTCGCGCAACGCGTCCAACGCGAAACCGACCAGCCCGTCATTCTGCGCCAGCCGGTTGATGCGGGTATAGACGGTGCCGCCGGGCTCGAAGCCGAACAGGCCGGACAGCTCGTGCGGATTGCTGCGGATCAGGCGCTCGATGCTGTCCATGATCCAGGAAATGTCGCGCACGCAGCAGATCACCTTCGCCGCCGGAAAATGATCGGCCAGCGACGGCAGCTTGGTGCACCAGATGCGGTTGGTATCGAACACCAGCTTCCCGGCGCCGATCGCGTGGTAGTAATTCTCGAACACCCCGCGCAGCAACGCGCGCTTCTGCCCCTCGTCGATGAACACCGCCGCCTCGTTCTTGCGGCTCACCGCCATCTGCATCGCCATGTAGATGCCGCCGACCGGACTGGTCATCATCGCGTGGAAATGCGGGTTCTGCCGCAGGATCCCCGCCAGCAGGGTGGAGCCGGAGCGCGGCAGCCCGGAGATGAAATGGATACCGTGTTGCACGCGCCACTCCTGTTGTTGGGCAATTGCCGCGAACATGCCTCGCAGTCTTCGGGCCAAGTGCATTTCTTGACAAGGCCGGTCCGAAAGTGGGGCTGGCGGCAGATTCCGCGGATTCCAAGGGCGCGATGGGGCAACCGGCGCGGTCAGGCCAGTTGTAAAACCCAAGTCTACCTTTTTCACATACCATGCGAGATCGGCGTGAAAGCGCAGGTCGATCGGTTCTCTGCGACCGCGCGTCGTCGCGTTTGGGAAGCAGAGATGCGTCGCGGCGCAGATGCGTGAGGATCTAAATCGCGGCAATGGTCTTGCGACGCGCAATCGGCCAGCCGAAAGGTACGATTGGCTATTCCGCTTGATTGGACCTATCCCCGTATGACGTCTGCAGCGCGGAACATTTGGTCGACCTGGTCAACGCTCAAGCCCAGTGCGCTGGCCAGATCGGAGAGGAACGCGCTGCCATGCTGCCACTCCGCGGCGCCGGTCCATGCGTCTCGGACGCGACCACCGGCTTTCTCAACTGCGACCTCTACGGCACCCAGGAGGCCAGCTTCCCGCAGGGCCGCCTTGCCTTTCCACGCAGGGATGACCGCTGGCACGGGTGGCGCGACGGGAAGGCGTGGTAGGTCGGAATCCACATCGATGAGCCTCCTAAGCCGCGGTGAGCGCCTGCATGTCCGCCGTGGGGGCACGGCGCGGGATGGGTTTGAATGCCCGCACTGTGGCACCCGGCTTGTTGCCGTTGTCGTTGGTGGACCACGCCGCACAGCCGATGCCGATCCGGGCAAAGGTTGGCGGGGTGAAGCTGGCCGCAGACGTGGCCGCGGCGCCGCCATCGATCACCAAGGTCATGTCGTTCTGCGCCTAGGCGACGGCGCGTCGGTGACTAGATACGCTTCAATTGTGATCCCGGCGGCCCCGCCTTCGCGATCATTCTCTGTACGATCTGACTTGGCTTGTCTTCGCACCAGAGCGAAGTGTTGCTCACGCGCAGAGGCAAGCAGGAGCAGCCACGATGACCAGCACCAAGCTTCCAGAGACGCAGAACCGCGATTGGGGTTCTTCGGAACCATCAGCCACCACGCCGACCCAGAGCGCGCCTGGGACATCGCCCTGACCTTCATCGCCGGGATCACCGGATGCAGCCCGGACGCCACCTGGGCCTTTCTGGATAGCCGGCACGGGCGCCACTTCGCGGACGAGGTCAGCAACCACCTCGCGGCAGGCATGGCCCTGGCCAGCGCGATCAACGCCGCCACGGAAACCTGGATGAGCTGGCGGATCAGCGCTCGCACCGCCCACGAGACCGGCATCCCCCGCGGACTCCCTTACCTCAATGGCTACGTCCTGCACGCCGAGATCGAGGCCGACACCGCCGAGTGACGGTCCTGCCCGCCACCGCCCCGCTTGGGTTCTGCCCGGCGGGGCTCGGGCTGGTAGCACGCGCCCGGTCGTCGGGAGCCGCCACCCGGAGCACACCGATGAACCTCTCCCCTGCCGCCACCATCGTCCTGACCCGTGCCGCCGGGCACGCGGACCACCGTCTCGAGTTCCACCGCAAGCTGCCGACCGGCGGTCGCCACAAGATGATCGGCGCCCTGCTGCGCGACGGCCTGATCGTCGAGACCCAGGGCGACTACCGCCTCGGTGACGGTGCCCTGCTGATCGAAAAGAGCACGACCGGGCTGATGTTGACCACCTTGGCCCTGACCGACGCCGGTATCCGCGCAGTGAGCCTCGACCCATCCGGCACCGACGAGACGCCTTACACCGGCACTCCCACAGCGGCGTCTGACGCCGCGGTAGCCCTGGACGCCGCCCACAGCGCGCGCGCACGGCGCGCCGCTCTGCGCCAGGCCGCCGCCGCCGTGCTCGCCACCTGGGATGACCGGAGCAACCGCGACACCGACATCGCCACAGCCCTTGAGACGCCGATGGGCATCCTGCGCGCCACCTTGATCACGAAGCCTGGCCGCCAGGCCCGCGAGCATGGCGCACCGCGCAAGGGCACCAAGCAACAGGCTGTCCTCGCCCGGCTACGTCGCCCCGAGGGCACTAATATCGCCCAGATCGTCGCCGCGACCGCGTGGGCCCAGCACACCGTCCGCAGCTTCCTCGCCAACCTCAATCGCAAAGCCATCACCGTCGAGGTGCTGGAGCGTGCCGCTAAGTTGGCCCGGGCAGCACCGGCACCAAGGGTTCCTACAGCATCTACCGCATCGCGACGGCGGGCTAAGGCCGATGTCGATGGCACGCACCTCGCCACGCTACGCCGTCGCGCTCTACCGGGTGCCGACGGCCGAGCAGGGTCACAGCGGCCTCGGCATGGAGGCACAGCAGGCGTCCGTGCGGGCGTTTGTCACCGCCCAGAGCTGGACCCTGGTGGCCGAGTTCTCCGACATCGCCAGCGGCAAGGACGATCATCGGCCGGGCTTCCAGGCCGCCCTGGCGCGGTGCCGGCAACTCGGGGCGGTACTGGTCGCCGCCCGTCTGGACCGGATCACCCGGCGCGCCCACACGCTGTCACAGTTGCTCGAGGACGGCGTGTCGATCCGGGCGGCCGACATGCCGGGCGCGGATGACCTGATGATGCGCATCTACGCGGCGATGGCGCAGAAGGAGCCAGAACTGATCAGCGAGCACACACCGGCGGCGCTGGCGGCTGCCAAAGCGCGGGGGAAGGCGCTGGGCGGGGACAGGGGCTACCGACCGGTCGGAGGCCCTGACGCGGCGGCAGCGACCCTCGCGCGACGGGAGGCGGCGGAGCGTGCGGCGCATCGTTTGGCACTCGAGGTAGAGCTTCTGAGCGCCGAGGGGATTAGAGGACAGCGTGCGTTGGCGCAGGCGCTCAATGCTCGCCAAGTGCCTACGCCGTCGGGCAATGGTGCTTGGACCCACACAACCGTTGCGCGCGCGCTGGCACGAGCGGCCACGCAATCCCTGCCTTGACCTGGCGTGGCCGATATCGCCAGCCTGGATGCTACCCGGAGGGGATGGATCGGTGACGTCGCGATACGCTTTGGAAATCCGTGCCGCCACCTCGTTCGAGGCGCCTGGCATAGCCACGCTATTGGCGGAGGCTGGCCACACCATCGACCCCAACGCCATTGCTGAGCGCCTTGCCGCAATGGGGACCACATCAGGAGCTGCCCTGGTGGCTCTCCAATGGGGACCTCCCAGCGGGCTGGTGATCCTTCATTGGTATGGGACGCTGCTCGCTCCGCGCCCGGTCGCCCAAATCACCACACTGCTGGTCGCCACCGAGGATCGACGAAAGGGGATCGGTCGCCTGCTCATCAAGGCAGCCGCTCAGGCGGCTCGCATGGCTGGATGTGGGGACATGGAGATCCTGGTAGGCGTAGACGCTCTGTCGCTGCATGCGTTCTGCGGTGCCACAGGCTTCGAGACGGCCGGATCACACTTTGTCAGGCCGCTGCGCAAACGGGCGTCGGATTGAGATGCCGATCGCCGAAGCAGGAAGAGGAGGCCCACGGCCTCACACCCATTCGCCTGCGCGCATCACCGGCTGAGCAGTTCCATCTACGTCCAGGCCGTCCACGTCGACCTGTGCCGAGCCGACCATCCAGTCAACGTGGATCAAGCTGCTGTTGCCGCCACGAGACGTGAAGTCCGCCTCGCTCAGTGTGTCGCCGTCGACGAAGCACTTCCTGTAGGCTTGGCCGAGCGCGATGTGGCTCGCCGCATTTTCGTCGAACAGCGTATTCAAGAACAGGACGCCGCTGGTCGAGATCGGCGAAGAGGCAGGCACCAGCGCAACCTCGCCCAAGCGGCGAGCCCCTTCATCGGTGTCGATCATACGCTGCAGCACCTCCTGGCCAACGCTGGCGAATGCCTCGACGATGACGCCATCCTCGAACCGCACCTGGATGTCGCGGATCAGCGTGCCCTGATACGACAGGGGCTTCGTTGCCGTGACGCGCCCCGTCGTGCGGGCGGCATGTGGCGTAGTGAACACCTCTTCGGTCGGAATGTTCGGGTTTCCGGTAACCCCGTTCAGGGCTTTCGACTGGCCGCCCATCCAGGCGTGATGGTCCGCCAACCCCACCGTAAGGTCGGTGCCGGGACCTTTGAAGCGCAGTGCGGTGAAGCGCCGTGCATTCAGCATCCGCCGGCGCGTCATGAGGGTGGCGTTATGCGCGGCCCAGGCGGCGACAGGATCTTCTGCGTCCACCCGCGTGGCGGCGAACAGCGCATCCCACAGCCGAGCCTGGGCCTCTTCCGCGGGTAGGTCAGGAAACACAGCACTCGCCCAAGCGGGGGCAGCATAAGGCACCAGGCTCCAATTGATGGCCGAGGTGGTGATGAGTTCGAGAGCAGGCCGGTATGCAGCCGATCGGGCGCGATTGGCTCGGGCGACTGATGCTGGGTGCTGACCGGCCAGTAGGCCCGGATCGTCACCAACAATGGCAAGTCGGGCGGCGCCGCGGCGGAATGCATCGGCCATGCCGTCGAACAGCCAGCCGGGGGCGGTATCAAAGCTCTCCGGCCGCGCATGCCTGTATCGCGATAGCACCTGCTGGTCATCGGAGAAGAGGGTAGTGACCAGGCTGGCACCGGCTCGGTAGGCGGCATCCGTGATCAGTCTGGCCAGCGGCAGGGCGTCGATGGAGGCCGTCATCACCAATTCCTGACCCGCCTGCAGGTTCAGCCCCACATGAACGGCCACATCAGCCAGGCGAGCGAGGCGCGCCGCGTGCGTGTCGTTGCCGGCTGTTCGCTGTGAGGTTCGATCCATGAGTTATCTCCAGAGAGCCATTGTCGACCCAGACTACCGGCCGCCTGGGTGGGCGACCAGACGCCCCCGTTCACCACCGATCAACGGTCGGTGGTCGGTGTTGAACATGGACGAGAACGGCGTCGCGGTGCCGGGTTGCCCTCAACTGCCATCGCCATCCTTGTTGATCGACAGGACCGGCGATGGCAAGTCGAAGGGTTGGCTGACCGGGTTGCCATACCGGTCGGTGGCCGAGCGATAGATCACCACCGTTGTCTTCTCCTCCTCGGCCGGTTCTTCGGGATGCTTCTCCCGCCACCCAGCCCGTGCCTTCATCCAGAAGATCGCCGCCGCCACGCTGCCACCCGTCGTCGCCATGCTGAACAACGATTGCGCCACCCGCATGTTCGTCTCCGTCATCCCGCGATCCAACTCCCCGCGGAAGTGCTTGCGCAGCGTCTTGGCGTCGATCCCGATCTGACTGGCGATATCCGGCTGGGGGATGCCGAAGCCCGACATCACCTTGACCATCAGCCGCTGCTCTTCGGTGGGCGTGAACATCACCCCACCACGGGCGTGCTGTGGCGTATCGTCGTCACTCATGGTCGATGTCCCGCGCGATGACTTTGCGACCACCTGGGTACTGCTCCGACCGCGGCACGTCCTCTGGCGAGATCCAGCTGACCACGATCTTGCGCGGGGCCGAGTCCACAGGCTCCTCGTCGGGCAATGGCTTCTCGCGCCAACCACCCCGCGCCTTCATCCAGAAAACCGCCGCCGCCACGCTCTTGTCCACCGTTGCCATGGTGAACAGCGTCTGCGCCATCTTGGCATTGGCCTCGATGGTCCCGCGGTCGAGTTCCCGCCGGTAGTGCTTGCGCAGGGTCTTCGCGTCCACGTCTATGTGGACAGCGATGTCCTCCTGCGGCACGCCGTAGCCCGACAGGGCTTTCACCGTGCGCCGCTCGTCCTCGCTGGGGCTATGCCGCCGGGTCACGCACCATCTCCGCCACACGGGCCGCCTGGACCGCCGCAAAGGGCTGCCCGGTGGACTCCAGCGCCGCCGTCTGCCCGGTGAACGCCTGCCAGCGCAGCACCGCCACATCGACATAGCCCGGCGACAGCGCTACGGCGTGGCAGGCCCGACCTTCCATCTCGGCGGCGATCAGCGGGGTGCCGGAACCCAAGAACGGCTCATAGACCGCCTTACCCGAACTGGAGTTGTTGATGATCGGCCGGCGCATGCACTCCACTGGCTTCTGCGTGCCGTGTGTGGTGGCGGTGTCACACTGGGCCGGCTCGACCCGCTGTGGGACGATTGTTCCCCGTCGAGCAGGAGCGGATCGTCCGGCTGCTGGTGGAGCGCGTAGTGGTCAGCGAGGCCGGGGCGGAGATCACGCTGATGCTGGATGGCATCGCCGGCCTGGCGCGGGACCTGATGACGCGGGCGCCTGATGTGCGGGGGGCGGCATGACCACTGTCACCGTCGTGGTGCCGCTGAAGATCCGGCAATGGGGCGGGCACAAGGCGATCATCGCGCCGGACGGGGCGGCCTTGACGTCCGAGGAGGCGCAAAGCGGGGTGGTCTCCACCCGCGGCGATCCTGCCCTCGTGAAGGCGCTGGCGCGGGCGCACCGGTGGCGGCGGATGCTGGAGGCCGGCGAGCACGGCACGGTGCGGGAACTGGCGAAGGCCGAGAAGGTCAAAAAGACCTACATCACCCGGGCGTTGCGGCTGACGCTACTGGCGCCCGACATGATCGAGGCGATCCTGGATGGGCGGCAGCCGGAGGGGATGACCTGCCGGGGTTGATGGAGGGGGTTGCGGTGGAGTGGGAGCATCGGCGATTCTCCGTCCCCACGACCGTAACGACGGTCTAACCTACCGCGAAGAACGCGACCCCACGAAGCCAACCCTCCCATCAAGGGCGGCCCGAATTCGAGGCGCAAGTTCAACTTCTGTCGCGGTCGAATTCGCGCCAAGATCGGCGAGAGGGAGACACGACATGCAACAAACCACGCCGGGGACCGTCCCGGAGCCCGATGACATCAGCGCCCCCTTCTTCGACGACGCCGCGCCAGGGCGGCTCATGCTCCAGCATTGCTCTACCTGCGGCCGCTGGTGCTTCCCGGTGCGCGAGCGCTGCCCGCACTGCCTTGCCGCCGGGCTCGCCTGGCGGCCGGCCAGCGGCCGCGTGACTCTCTACACTATCGCTATCATGCATCAGGTCATGCACCCCGGCGTCGCCGCCGAGGCGCCCTACAACGCCTGCCAGGTCGACCTGGAGGAAGGCGTGCGCATGGTCGCCAACGTCGTCGGCCTGCCGAATGGCGCGTCGCGCATCGGCATGGATCTGCAGGCGGTGTTCGAGTCTGCCGGCGACGGCGTCCGCATCCCCCGCTTCCGCCGCGCCGGCGGGCAACCCTCCGGCTTCTACATGTGGTCGTTCACCCCGATGTCCGATGCGATCGTCCAGGCGGGCGGCCAGGGTGACGCGCGCCAGGTGCCGAACAACGACTTCATCCTGGTCAGCGGCAACGGTGGCATTCTGAACTTCCAATCCACCCTGGTCTTCAGCCCGCATGCCGGAGGCGGATGATATGCAGGCTGAAACCGACCAAGTGATGCGGCTGGCCGACGTGCTGCTGCCCGGCGACGAGCTGTTCCCCGCCGCCTCGGCCAGCGGCATGGCCGGCCTGCTGATGGCCCGGCTGCACGCCGCCGGGGGCGGCACGGTCGCGCGGCTGCTGGCGACGGTGGGCGAGCCCTCGGTGGCCACCGTGGCGCGGCTGGAGACGGCCGAGCCGGCGCTGTTCGACAGCCTGCGCAGGATCGTGTTCGTCACCTACTACGAGCAGGAGACGGTGGTGGCGGCGATCCGCGCGCTCGGCATGCCGTACAACGACGTGCCGCTGCCCGCCGGCTATGCGCCGGAGCCGTTCGATCCCGCCATCGACGCGCCGCGCCACCGCCGCGGGCACTTTGTGCCCACCTTGGAGGTGCGACCGGTCGACCTCGCGGCGCTGGACCACCTGGAGGAAGGACGATGAGCCGGCCCGACCATGCCGACATCCTGGTGATCGGCGCCGGCCCGAGTGGGGCGATCGTGAGCCTGGTCGCGGCCGAGGCGGGCCGCAAGGTGGTGTGCCTGGACCAAGGCGGCTGGATCGCGCCGGCGGATCACCCGCACTACGGGCGCGACTTCCAGTGGCAGCGCCAGGGGCGCTGGAACCCCGAGCCGGCGCTGCGCCGCGCCGAGGCGGACTATCCGGTGGAGGGCAGCCAGTCGCACGCGCTGATGTGGAACGCCGTCGGCGGCTCGACGAATGTCTATGGCGCGCTGTGGCCGCGCTACCGCCCGTCCGATTTCCGCAAGGGCACCGAGCACGGGCTCGCGCCGGACTGGCCGATCACCTACGAGGAACTGGCCCCGTTCTACGAGGAGAGCGACCGGCTGGTGGGCATCAGCGGCCTGGCCGGCGACCCCGCGATGCCGCCGCGCGCGCCCTTCCCCTGCGCGCCGCTGCCGATGCGCGACAGCGGGCGAACGATCGCGGCCGGGTTCGAGCGGCTCGGCTGGCACTGGTGGCCGATGCCGGCGGCGATCATCTCCGAGGAATACCAGGGCCGGACGGCGTGCAACGGCTGCGGCAATTGCGGCTCCGGCTGCCCGCGCGGCTCGATGGCCAAGTTCTCGCTCACCCTGTGGCCGCGCGCGCTGGCCAGCGGGGTGCGGCTGCTGGCCGGCGCGCGGGTCGAGCGGATCGAGACCGACACGGCCGGGCGCGCCATCGGGGCGGTCTACATCGACCGGGCGACCGGCGCGCGAACCCTGCAGACCGCCGATATCGTGGTACTGGCGGCCAACGGCGTGGGCAGCCCGCGGCTGCTGCTGCTGTCGGAGTCGGCGCGGTTCCCGAACGGCCTCGCCAACGGCAACGACGTGGTCGGGCGCTACCTGATGCACCACACCCTGGTCGGCGCCTCGATCTGGGTGGACCGGCCGATCGCCTCGCATGTCGGCAACACCGGCGCGGTGATCAGCAGCGAGTTCGCCGAGACCGACGTGTCGCGCGGTTTCGTCAACGGGTTCAACTTCAACGTCGCCCGCGGCGGGGCGGCGGCTTCGGTGGCGCTTGGCAGCTTCGCCAACCAGCCGGCGCCCTGGGGGGCGGGCCATCACGCCTGGTTCGCGCGCCGGTTCGGCCACGGCTTCGGCGCCTTTGCGATCGGCGACGACCTGCCGCAGGCGACCAACCGCATCACCCTGTCGCAGACCGAGCGCGACAGCTCCGGGCTGGCGGCAGCGAAGTTGCACTACGTGCCGCACGCGAACGACCAGCGGATGATGCGCTTCGCGATCGAGCGGCTGAAGGACCTCGCCGGGGCGGCGGGTGCCTTCGACATCGCGGTGAACACCTACTGCGAGCCGGACGGAACCTATCGCACGCCGGCCTGGCACCTGCTCGGCACCTGCCGGATGGGCAGCGATCCCGCGGCCTCGGTCACCGACAAGTGGCACCGCACCTGGGAGGTGCCCAACCTCTACGTCGTCGACGGCAGCAGCGTGGTAACCGGCGGCGTGGTCAATCCGACCAGCACGGTGTGCGCGCTGGCGCTGCGCGCGGGGCGGCACATCGCGGCGCTGCGCTGACGCATCCTCGAATGGGATCTGCATGGACGCGCGCAGCCGCTTCTCCCGGTTGGTGAAGGCGGCCACCTACCAGTCGTTGATCGCCGAGCACACCGGCGCCGGCAGCTCCAGGTTGCGCTGTAGGGTGCCGGAACACAGCTTCTCCAGGATGCCGTGCTCGATGTCGTTGAGGTCGAGCAACTGGCGCGCATGAAATCAAGGTCGCTGCCCCGCGGCCTCGGCCCGACGGGCGCGGGCCGTCTTGCCGCGTCGCACGGGCCTGCCTACGCTCCGCCCCGGCAATCCCCGGCCCTGGGTTGCCGCTTCGCGGAAGGGAGATGCAATGGACCTGAGCTATGGCCCAGCCCATGAGGCCTTCCGGCAGGAGGTGCGCGCCTTCCTGGTCGCGCACCGCCATCTGGCCCCCGCTGCCATCGCCCAGAAGGACCCGGCCTCCAAGGCGTGGCAGCGGCTTCTGATCGAGGCCGGCTATGCCGCGCGCACCATCCCCACCCGCTATGGCGGCGCCGGGCACGCGGCCGACATCCTGCAGGCCCGCATCATCGCCGAGGAGTTCGCGCGCGCCGGCGTGCCGCCGGGATTGCGCGGCCAGGGCATCTCCATGCTGGTGCCGACGCTGCTCGAGATCGGCACCGAGGCGCAGAAGCAGCAGTTCATCCCGCCCACACTGGCCGGCGACATGGTCTGGTGCCAGGGCTATTCGGAACCCGGCGCCGGCAGCGATCTGGCCAGCCTGCGCACCGCGGCGGTGCTCGATGGCGAGCACTGGGTGGTCAACGGGCAGAAGATCTGGACCAGCACCGCGCACATGGCCGACTGGATGTTCTGCCTGGTGCGCACCGAGCCCGACGCGCCGAAGCACCAGGGGATCAGCTTCCTGCTGCTGCGCATGGACACGCCTGGCATCGAGGTGCGGCCGCTGGTGGACATGACCATGCACCGCAACTTCAACGAGGTGTTCTTCACCGATGTTCGGGTGCCCGCGCATCAGATCGTGGGGCGGCGCGGCGAGGGCTGGAAGGTCGCCAACATCATCCTGGGCAACGAGCGGGATTCGCTGGCCGATCCGAACATCGCCCAGGCCCGGCTGAACGCGCTGATCGAGATCATGCGCGCCGAGACGGTGGACGGCACGAGGGTGATCGACCAGCCGGAGTTCCGCGACCGGCTGATGCGCCTGCAGGGCCGGCTGATGGCGCTGCAGTTCAATGAGATGCGGGTGTTGTCGAGCCGGCTGAACGAGAGCGAGGACGCGCGGCTGGCGCGGATGATCACCAAGCTGATGGGCACCGAGTTGCGCCACGAGCTGGAGGGTTTGGCGATCGACGTGATGGGCGAGGGCGGCCTAGCCTATGGCGGCAACCCGTATCTGCGTGACGGCGGCAGCTGGCAATACACCCATATGTATTATCTCGGGCTGATCATCGGCGGTGGCACCAGCCAGATCCAGAAGAACATCATCGGCGAACGCGGGCTGGGCCTGCCGCGCGAGCCGAAGACGGTTGAACGCTGATGGAGTTCGGTCTGTCTGAAGCGCAACGCCTGCTGGTGGACAGCGTGTCCGGCTGGCTGCGCGACCGCGTTCCCCTGGCGCGGGTGCGCCGCTTCGGCGATGCCGACGAGGGACGCGCGGCTGACCTGGTGTCCGGCCTGGCGGAACTCGGCGTCGCCGGGGTGCTGATCCCCGAGGCCTTTGGCGGCGTCGGGCTGGCCGCGCTCGACGCCTGCCTGGTGGCCGAGATGCTGGGCTACCGGGTGGCACCCGTGCCGTTCACGGCGCATGCGGTGATGGTGCCGACCGCGTTGCTGCTGGCCGGCAGCCCCGCCCAGCAGGAGGCGTGGCTGCCGAGGATTGCCGCGGGCACCATGGTTTTCGGGGCGGCGCTGGCCGAGCGCAGCGGCGCGCGCGGCGATGCCGGGATCACCTGTGTGAACGGGCGGCTGAGCGGACGGGCGCTGCATGTGCTGGATTTCGCCGCCGATGCCTGGCTGGTCGCCGATCGCGCCGGCGGCCTGCATCTGGTCGCCGCCGACGCGCCGGGCGTGGTGGCGCGGCGGCTGGAGACCGTGGATCGGACACGGCCGGTGGGCGAGCTGGTTCTCGACCAGGTCGCCGGCGAGACGCTGCCCGGCGCCAACGCCTCGGTCTGTGCCCGCGTGCTCGACATGGGGCGCGCCGCCTTGGCCGCCGACACGCTGGGGGCGGCGCAGTACATGCTCGATCAGGCGGTCGCCTACGCCAAGACGCGGGAGCAGTTCGGCCGGGTGATCGGCTCGTTCCAGTCGGTGAAACACATGTGCGCCGAGATGGCCGCCGAACTGGAACCGACGCGGGCGTTTCTGTGGTACGCGGGCCACGCGCTGGACGCATTGCCGGCGGAGCGCCACGGGCTGGTCTGTCACCTGAAGGCACATCTCGCCGAGGTCGGCACCATGGTGGCCAAGACCGCGACCGAGGTGCATGGCGGCATGGGCTTCACCGACCTGGTCGGTCTGCACTACTGGTTCAAGCGCCTCGGCTTCAATCGGCAGATGCTGGGTTCGCCCGAGCGGCTTCGGCTGGAGGCGGCGCGGGCGGCCGGTCTGGCAGGCTAATGGTCCGAGGCTGACAGCGCACGCAGGAGGAGGAAGCGCATGGTCGCGTTGACGAATCCGAAGGTGCACATGGGCGCCATCATTGGCGGCGAACCGCGCGATCTCTACGCCACGACCCCGATCGCGCTTCTGCCGCTGGGCAGCCACAAGGACCAGGGGCCGCATGCACCGATGGGAGATTAGCTCCTCGCCGCCGCGATCGCGGAGCGTGCGGCGCAGCGCGCCAGCGGCCGCGGCACGCGCGCCGTGGTGGCGCCGGTCCTGCCGTTCGGCGGCGCGGACTTCTTCGGGCCGATGATCGGCGGCATCGCGATCACGCCGGACACGCTGACGCGCGTGATCACGGACATGGTGACATCGCTGCACCGCCACGGCCTGCCGCGGATCGTGGTGATCAACGGGCACGGCGGCGATGTCGGCCCGATCGCCGAGGTCGCGCGCGAGGTCTACCATCTGGGCGCGGCCAAGCGCGACCGGCGGTTAGCACCTCATGCCGAAAAACCCTTGTTGAACCGATCGATTACTCCCAGATCGCTTGGACGCAGGCGGTTTGTAATGGGACATGGCAGCCCAGCGGGGAGTCGAACCGGCAAATCGTGCTTTTGGATCAACTCATTGATTTACAGCGTATTTCTACCGCCATACATCATCGCGCCAGGCAAACCGTTCGGAGGCTCTGCCCCTCCGGAGACCGAATTTCGGGTTGCCCGGCCTGACGCCAGTCAAACCGCTTACTGGCAAAACCTTGTGAAACCACGCATTTTTCTGGTGCCGGAAGTCCGGGGAGACCGCTTTCCCTGAAAGCGCTGGCTGGGGCGGGAGGGATCGAACCTCCGAATGGCGGAATCAAAATCCGCTGCCTTACCGCTTGGCGACGCCCCAACGCAGGACGGTCTTTAGAGCAATATCGCCGGCAGGGAAATCTCCCCGCCGCTTACGTGCCCGCCCCGCCCCAGACCCACCAGCCGCGCCTGCCCAACCCGGATGCGGCGCGGCGTGCGGCGGCGGCATCGTCGAACAGTGCGAAACAGGTCGCCCCGCTGCCGCTCATGCGCGCCAGCCGGCAGCCCGGCTGGGTGGCCAGCGCCGCCAGGACGTCGGCGATCACCGGACAGAGTGCGATGGCCGCCGCTTGCAGATCATTGGCCGTGTCCGCGAGATCGCGCGCCATCGCGCCGGCATCGCGCCACGCCGCCGGCAGTGCCGCCGCGGCGGAAAACCCGGCACCGATGGCCGCCCGTGCGCCGAACACCGCCGGTGTCGCTACCGCCAGGCTGGGGTTGGCCAATACCATGCCGAAATCCGGCAGCCCGGGTGCCGCCGACAGCACCTCGCCCACCCCGCCCATCCGCGCCGGCAGCTGCGCCAGGCAGACCGGCACATCGGCCCCCAGCGCGAGCGCGAGACCGTCGGGGATCGTCACCCGCCACAGCCGCGCTAACAGGCGCAGTGCGGCGGCCGCATCGGCGCTGCCGCCGCCGATCCCGCTGGCCACTGGCAGGTTCTTGGTCAACGACAGGCGTGCCCCGGTTGCCACCCCCCGTGCCGCTGCCAGGCGCCGGGCGGCGCGCAGCACCAGGTTGTCGGCCTCGTCCGACAGTGCCGCCGCGAAGGGGCCGGATACCGTCAGCGAAAGTGCGTCATCCCGTGCGGCGGCGAGGCTGTCGGCGATCTCCGGAAACACCGCGAGACTGTCGAGCAGGTGGTAGCCATCGCCGCGCCGGCCGACGACATGGAGGAACAGGTTGACCTTGGCCCGGCCGGCCTCGTGCATCTGGTTCAGGGCGTGATGCCCAGAAGCTGTTCGGCGGAGCGCAGCCGGCCTTCCATGCGCTCCTTCTCTTCCGGCTCGGGCTTCAGGTTCATTGCCCGGCGCCACTGGAACACCGCCTCCAGCCGCCGCCCGGCCTCCCAATAGGCATCGCCCAGATGGCCGTTGACCGTGGCATCGCCGGGCTCCAGCTCGGCGGCGCGCTCCA
The DNA here is from genome assembly GCA_945869965.1 of Asaia bogorensis. GTDB lineage: Bacteria > Pseudomonadota > Alphaproteobacteria > Acetobacterales > Acetobacteraceae > CAMDGX01. Next base: position 2,372 of record CAMBRC010000087.1, on the reverse strand, counting down.
GCAGGCGCACGGCCGTCGCGGTGTCGCCCATGCGCATCGCCACCCAGCCCAGGCTGTCGATCATCGCGCCGTCATTCGGGCGCTGCTGCACCGCCTTCTCGATCATCTCCTTGGCCTGTTGCAGGTTGCGGCCTTGCTCGGCCCAGGAATAGCCGAGATAGTTCAGCACGAAGGGCTGGTCCGGCACGAAGCGCAGCGCCTGCAGGAAATCCGCTTCCGCCCGTGCCCATTCGCGCGAGCGCTCCAGCGCGATGCCGCGGTCGTAATACAGCGGCCAATGCGCCGGCTGTGGGGCGCCGAGCAGCGCGATCGCGCGGTCATAGGCCAACACCGCCTCGGGGAAGCGCTTCTTGCTGCGCAGCATGTCGCCGATCAGGCCTTGCGGCTCCGGCCGGTCGGGCTGGGCGCGCGCCAGGTCTTCCAGCAGGCGCAAGGCATCGTCGCCGCGCTCCAGCTTCAGGAGCAGGCGGGCCTGGCGCATCTGCACCATCGGCGCCAGCGGATCGCCGGACCGGATCGCCGCCAGCAGTTCCAGCGCCATTTCCGGCCGGCGGCCGTTGCCGACGATCTCGGCGGCCAGCAGGCGCGCCACCGCGTGATCCGGGCGCAGCTGCAGGGCGAGGCGGGCCAATTGCAGCGCGTCATCGCCGGCATCCCGGCCGCGCAGCAAGCTGGCGAACACCACATAGGTTTCGGCCAGCCCGTCCAGCGCGTTGCTCACCTGTTGCCCGCCGGCATCGGCGAGCAGGCCGGGCAGGGCGACCATGAGGTCGTCATTGCCGGTCGTCATGCCGCGCAGGGCCGCTTCGGCCGCCGCGGCGTTGCCCTGGCGGGCTTCCCAGCTGGCGATTTGCCGGCTGAGTTGCAGGTGGCCGGTGCCGCCGAATTCGGTTTGCGCGGTCTGGTACAGTCGTGCGGCCACGGCGCGGCGGTCGGACAGGTCGGCGATCAGGGCGCCGTGCAGGGCGTAGAAGGCACGGAAGCGGCGGCTGTCGATCAGGGGTTGCAGGGTGGCCAGGGCGGCATCGGGCTGGGCGCGGCCGAGTTGGGCCCAGGCGACGAGCATCGGGCGCATCACGTCGGCGGCACCCTCGCGCGGCAGGGCGGCGAAGCGGGCCTCGGCCTGGGCCCAGGCGCCGGCCTTGGCATCGCGGCCGGCCAGGACCAGTTGCGCGGTCAGGTTGCGGCCGAGCAGGCCGGCCAGGCGCTCGGCTTCCGGGCGGCCGGCGGCCAGGGTGGTCAGGAAGGCCTGTTGGCGCAGCTCGTCGTTTTCCATGTCCGCTGCCAGGGCGCGCTGATAGGCCAGGGCGGCGGTGTCCAGGTCGCCTTGGCTGGCGGCGAAACGGCCGGTCAGCAGGGCGGCCGAGCCGGGCGGCGAGGGGGCGCGGCGGCGCGGGGCGGGGGCGGCGGTGGGCGGGGCGGCGGTGGCGTGATTCTCGGCCAGGGTCAGGGTCGTGGGCGCGGATTCGGCGGCGCCACAGGCCGACAGCAGCGACAGGATCAAGAGGAGCGGGCGATAAGGATGCATGGCCGTATCCTATCAAACCCGGCAGCCCCGCGCCATCGGTACGGCTTCACTGCTTGTTAAGCTTTGTCGTCGCAATTTGGGCAGGTTTCTGGGAGCCGATGACGCCATGACCGATGCCCGCGATCCCCCCTCGTGCGAAGCTGTGCCGGGCGAGGATGTGCCGGATGAGTCGGTACCGGATGAGTCGGTGCGGGAAGCGGGGGCGTGGCGCGCGTTTCTGGACCGCACCTTGGGGCCGTTGGTGCCGGTATGAACCGGAGCACCGCCGCCCTGGTGACGCGGGTTTTGAAGCTGCGCGAAGCGACCGATCGGGCGGCGCTGGGCGCGGCACAGCGGGCGCAGGCGGAGCGGGAAGCGGCGGTGGCGGCGATGGCGGTGGCGATTGCGCGCGAGCATGGATTTGCCGCGGCCACCGAACTGCCGGCCGGGCCGGGGTTTGCGCTGTGGCGCGCGGCGGCGGCCGGGCGGCTGGACGAACAGCAGCGTGCGGCGGTGGCGGCCGAGGCGGCGTGCGTGGCGCCGCAGCAGGCGCTGGCCGATACCGTGCGGCTGCGCCGGGGCTTCGAATTGCTGCGCGAACGCGCGGCCGAGGCGGCGGCGCGGGATGCCGAACGGCGCGATCCCGTGCGGGCGTTGATGCTGTTGCCAAGATAATTTTGATGTCGGAACAATAGTGACACAGTTCTCCCGTACGATCTAGTGGATCGAATCTAACACTTGGTGCCCTCTCTTCACGGCGGCGATAATTTTCGCCGGATCCTTGGTCCAGCGAAAGGGCCGCGGGTTGGCGTTTGTCTCCATCAGAAAGCGCTTGATCGCGGCCTGTAGCTCGACAACAGAGCAG
>CAMBRC010000086.1 GCA_945869965.1 Asaia bogorensis | reverse complement strand
GAACAACGTCAGCAACACACTCGACATCGGGGCAAACCTTCGTGGCGGTTGCCCGACATAGATTCAGACAAAACGCGCCGAGGGAACCAACTTTCTTCCCCGACATCGCGCCGCTCACGCGATTAAGTTGTCAGCGTTGAACAGCCCTGCTCCCAACCCCTTCCCCCCACCCAACAACAATGCCAATTTGCCCCGAGTTCCCGGGAGTCCGCACCATGTCCGACCAGATCACCGGCCTCTGGGCCGCCATGACCACCCCCATCGCCGCCGACGGCCAGGTCGACCACACCGCCCTGGTCACCCACGCCAAATTCCTGACCCAGAACGGCTGCGACGGCCTGGTCCCCTTCGGCACCACCGGCGAAGGCACCTCCTTCTCCGCCCGCGAAAAACTCGCCGCCACCGAGGCCTTGCTGAACGCCGGCATCCCCGCCGGCCAGATCGCGCTCGGTACCGGCTGCCCCGCCATCCCCGACACCGTCGCCCTCACTCGCGACATGATGGGCCTCGGCCTGACCCACGCCATGATCCTGCCGCCGTATTACTACCGGGACGTCGGCGAACAGGGCCTCGAAGACGCCTTCGCCCAGATCATCGACGCCGTCGGCTCGCCGCACCTGCGCGTCTGCGCCTACCACATCCCCCAGGTCTCCGGCGTCGCCATCCCCGCCGCCGCCCTCGGCCGCCTGCGCCAGAAATACGGAAAGATCATGGCCGGCGTAAAAGACAGCACCGGCGACTTCGAAAGCTTCCGCAATTTCCGCCGCGAAGCCCCCGAAATCGGCACCCTGGTCGGCGCCGAAACCCTCATCGCCCGCGCCCGCGACGAAGGCGGCGTCGGCACCATCTGCGGCATGGTCAACCTCGTCCCCCACCTCGTCCGCGCCATGTTCGCGGGCCACGAAGCCACCGCCGACATGACCGCCGCCTGCAACGCGCTGGAAGCCCCCTTCATCCCCACCCTCAAAGCCATCCTCGCCGCCCAAACCGGCGACGCCGCCTGGCGCAACGTCCGCGCCCCCTTCCGCCCCGCTGATCCCACCCGAGCCGCCCGCATCGCCGCCACCCTGGCCACCATCGGGGCCCGGCGCGCCGCCGAGTAGCAAGCAGTTCTTTTTTGAAAAAAAGAACCAAAAAACTTTTATCCATTAAGCACTTACGCAATCCTTAGCGAGGCGAACGACCCTCGCGTGCTTCTGCGCCCGCTACCCCCGGTCGAGCAGTTCCAACACCGGGCGAAAGGCGTCGATCGCCTTCATCGAGTTCGGTTCGAGCATGATCTGGACATGATCCACGCCGTCGCGTGCCAGGCCGCGGAAGAACTCGGCCAACTGCTCGGGTGTTCCCGTCACCGGTGGCGTGAGGCCGATGGCCATATTGCGGAACCATTCGCCGCTGGGCGTGTCCACTCCGGGAAACTCGATGTTGACGGATACCGTGCGCTTGAGCGTCGCGGGATCGCGCCCGGCCTTGACGCAGGCGGCGTCAAGCGCCGCCCGTGCGGGTGGCAGGTTGTCGGACTTGAGGAACATGTTTGAGTAGTCGGCGTACTCGGCGGTCAGGCGCAGGGCGCGCGGTCGGTCCGCCCTGGCGCCGATCATGATCGGCGGACCGCTCCGCCGCGGGCCGCGCGGGCTGAGTTCACATTCGGCCGCGGTGTAGTAGCTGCCGTGGAAGTCCACGCAGCCGGTGCGCAACAAGGGATGGATGATCTGCAACGCCTCCTCGAACCGGCTGACGACGTTCTCGTAAGGAAAGCCGAAAGCCTGGTACTCCGGCGCATGCCAGCCGGCGCCAAGCCCGAGGATGAGCCGACCGTCGCTGATCTCGTCTACGGTATCCGCCATCTTCGCTGTCAAAGCCGGATTGCGGAAGCTGGTGCAGATGACGAACGTGCCGAGTTCCACCCGGCTGGTCACCGCGGCCAGCGCGCTCAACAGCGACCAGCCCTCCCAGATGCCGCGCGTCGGCCCTTCGGGCCCCTCCACGCGAAACAGTAGATGGTCGTTGACCCACAGTGAGTCGAATCCCGCCGCCTCGGCATGCAGCGCCATCGCCTTGAACTCGGACCACCTTGCTGTTCGCCCGGCATGCGCCTGCTCGCACAGCGGCATGAGAATCCCGATCTTGAGTGGACGGACGGCGGGTCGAGGCATGGTGAACTCCCAAACGTACGAAATCCTGGGGTGGTCCCAAAGCGCGACCATCGCACGCTGGCGCTTCAAAACTAGCGACAGCACCGGGATCAGGCAACAAGAGGGTAACGGTACGATCGCGGATTTAAGTTTTCCGCACCGCGTTGTCGCGGCAAGCTGTCCAGGGGCTTTAACGCCGACCGATGCGAACATCCCCTTGCACCGACCCTCCATCCGCTATATAGAACATATTATGAACAATATGAGCCAACATAGCCAACAGGCGGCGACCGACCTAGCAAGGCGCCTTGACGGCATATTTGTGTCCATCGCCCTGGCCGTCGCCGCGCAATTCCGCCTCCTCGGCCCCTGGACCGCCCCGATCTGGGCCAGGCTGAACCGCGCCAACCGGCGCCTCCAGGCCCTATTGGCCCACCTCGCCGCCGGCCGCCTGCCGCGCCCGCATGTGCCGCGCCCGCGCCATCCGTCCACACCGGACCCGATGACCGCCGCCCCGCTGCCGCCGCTGCCGCGCGCCCAGGCCTGGCTTGTCCGCATGATCGGATACCGCGCCGCCGGCTATGGCGCGCAGCTCCAGACCCTGCTGCACGACCCCGCCACCCTTGCAGTGCTCGCCGCTGCTCCCAGCGCCGGCCGCACCCTGCGCCCGTTCTGCCGCCTGCTCGGCGTCACCCTGCCGGCGATCCTGCAACTGCCGTCCCGCCCGCGAAAGCCGCGCGCCCGCCCGGCCCAGCCGCGCCCGAAGCCGCCAGTCATCCCGCCTTGGGGCCTGGCACCTCCCGAGCCCGAACCACCGCCGCGCCCGATCGGCCCCGCGCCATTGGCGCGCCCTATCGGAATCGACACGGCGGGGTTCGAATTCGATTTCAAACCGGCCTAGCCGCGCCGGCAGAAACGCGCCTATTTCATTCCGATATCGGAATAAATACCTTCACTGCGCCACCGCCAGCGACCACGGCGAAACCCAATCGCTGATCCCGCTCCGGCTGCCATCCGCCCTCTGCACGATCAGGTTCGGACAGGCGAAATTGATCGGATACACCCCGGCCGTCACCACCTCGGTCGGCGCGTCCGCACTCAATGCCGCGATCACCTCCTCGCCCAGCCGCCGATCCGCGGTGACATCGTCCGGCCCCGACACATCCAGCCGCGGATGATGCGCCGCTTCCTCCGGCGTCATGCCGAAATCCGCCACATACGTCATCAGCTGGAACACCGACGCCATGATCCGCCGCCCGCCCGAGGCGCCGACCGCCATGATCGGCTTGTCGTTCTCCTTCAGGATCAGCGGACACATATTGGTCAACGGCCGCTTGCCCGGCGCAATCGAGTTCGGCAGCCCCGGCCGCGGATCGAACCACATCACCCCGTTGTTCAACAGGATCCCGGTCTCCGGCAAAACCACCCGGCTGCCGAACGACGACATCAACGTCGTCGTCATCGACACCATCGTGCCCTCGCTGTCACACACCGTCAGATGGGTGGTGCAGGTCTCCGCCCCTTTCGGCTCCGGCGCCTCCTCGCCTCCCAGCGACGTCAGCCGCGTGTGATAGGCCGCCCGCAATTCGGCCGCCAACTTGCGATACCAGGCCGCACTCGGCACATCGCCATACGGCGCGTCCTTCATTCCCGCCAACACGTCCTTAAGAGTTGGCGCGGCCGTCAACCCCGTGGCAAGCTGCAAAACGCGCCCGGTTCCGCGCCACGGCACCTGCATCGCCGGTACGATCCGCGCCTGGCACGCGGCGAGGTCGCCGGCGTCGATGATCCCGCCCACCGCCTTCTGGTCGCGCACAAACGCCGCTGCGATTTCGCCCTCGTAATAATCCCGCAACCCCGCCTGCTGCAATCGCTCCAGCGTCTTCGGCAAATTCCCCTGCACCAGAAACCCCGGCTCGCCTTCCGAAACCGGCGTCGGCGGCAACCCGTCGCGCATATACACCCGGTTGCTCTCGGCATACCGCCGCAATACCGAAGCCGACCCGCCGATCTTCAGCATCGCCACCCAATCCTGCGGCAACCCCCGCTTGGCCAAGGCCACCGCCGGCGCCAAAACCTCGCCAATCGGCAACCGCCCCCAGGTCGAATGCAGCTTGTGATACCCCGCCACCGAGGACGGCACCGCAACGGACAGCGGCCCATGGATGTTGGTATCGCCCTCCACCTCCGGCCACTTGAAGCCTTCCGAGGACATCCGCCCGGTCAGCTTGAAATTCGCCGGGCTCAGATGCCGTGGCGCCACCGGCCCGAAATCCACCACCTCGGCATCTTTCTGCCCCGCCCGATGGACCACACAGAACCCGATGCCGCCAATCCCCGAATTCCACGGCTCCTGGCTGGTCAACGCAAAAGCCGTCGCCACCGCTGCATCAATCGCATTCCCCCCCGCCTCCAGCACCGCCACCCCGGCCTCGGCGGCCGCCCGTGCCTGGGAGACCACAATGCCGCGCTTGCCATTGGCGGCCGGCTTGGTGAAGTGCCAGTTCGCGCTGACATGCAACGGCGGTGAATAACTGGTGCGAGAGGGCGCATCGTTCATCGGGAGTCTCCTGGATCGCTATGGCGAAAGCTTCGGACCAAAACCCCGAGCGCGCAACAGGCTGGTGGTAAATCCCAGCCGCACTACCTCCCCCCGCCCAGCCGCTTCGATCTGTGCCTGGAACTGGAACGGCCGATGCCAGAACAACAGCCGCCACCGCTGTCCCACCTCATGTGCCGCCAGATGACTGATCCCGGCCGCGGGCAAGACCGCCGGCATGATCAGATGAAAATACACCACCATCGCCGGCGCCGGCAGCGCCAACATCGCCCCGAGCCGCCCGACACCCGGACAGCACACCACCGCAATCACCATCGCCGGCACCAACAGCCGCTCGCCGACATTGACCACCCCGAACACCGCGCTCGGCAAAACGACAAACCCCACCAGACAACCTGCCGCCGTCAACAAAGCCGGCGAGCGATCCCCCCGCCAAACCGCCTGGACCACCGCAAATCCCAACGGCACCAGGGCCACGGCGGCAAAAGCCAGATTGAGTGCCACGCCGCCCCAATACAGCACCGGCGCCCGCTCGGCATCACCGATGCCGCCGATGATCATGTTGTGGTACGGTCCCAACTTGGCCGCGCTATACGCCTTGTAGGCAACGAACTCGAAAACCGTCGTGCCGAACAGCGGAATCTCCTCGCCGTAATTGTCGTCGCGCACCAGGTACCAAGCCAGCAACCCGAACGGCGGCGCCAGAACGCCGATCGCCCGTATCACATGCCGCTCCCGCAAAGCCCGCAACCCGACATAAAGTGCGAATACCGCCAGCATCACGGCGTGGCAGAAAAACATCGCCAGCCCCAGCACCAGGTCCCACAGCTCCCCGCTGCCGCCGGCGCGTTGCCGCAAGAGATGCAGCATGAAAAGGACAACGCCGAGCTGCGAATTGGCATAGCCCTGCCAGTACGGCGAGTTGATGCCTGAGATCAGCAGGATCAGCAGAAAACGCGCGGGGTCACGCTGGGCCAGCCGCCAGGCCAGCCAGGTGAAGCCGCCGAGATACAGGGTCGCATAGGCGATCCCCGCCGCCCGCGCGCCAAGCGGTAGATTGAGCAACCCGAGCAACACCTGCCCGGCCGCGTTCGGCACTGGCCATGGCTTCACTGCGAACCCGATGTCGCCGCCGCGCAGGAGCTGGCCGATGATCCAGCCTTGATAGATCCATTCGTTGAAGTCTTGCAGCAGTGGGATGACGGCAGTAAAATTCAACATCGCCGCCAGCACCGCGGTGAGTATCCCAGCACCGAGGAACAGCCGTTGCCTCACCCGAAGCGCGCCAGGGTGAAGCGCGGATCGGGTTTTTCCCCGCGTAACAATTCCTCCGCCGCAAGCTTGCCGACGATCGGCCCCAGGGTATAGGCAACCCCGCACAGGGCGTTGTGGAACCCCGGCAGCCCCGGCGCTTCGCCGAGGATCGGCGCGCGGTCGAGCATTGGTGCCACGCCGGTCCAGCTGCGGATGATCGACAGCCCGCGGATCGCCGGCACCACGCGGGCGGCGACCCACAGATTGCCCTCGATATTGCGCCGGACGTTGCGGCTCCGGCCGTCGCCGGCATCGAAGCTGCCGAACCAGCCGCCGCCGATCAACAGCCCGCCATTCTCCTGTTGCTTGAGCGAGAGATGCCGATGCGAGAGGGCGACGAGATGATTGACCAATCGCGGCGCCGGCTCGGTGACGATCACCTGCTGCACCGTGCCGGTGATCGGCAAATCGAGCCCGACCATGGCCCCGATCCGTCCGCCCCAGGCGCCGGCGCAATTGAGCACGCGACGGGCGGTGATCGGGCCTTTTGATGTTTCCACCCGCCAGCCATCGCCTGCGCGGTTGATCCCCAGGACCTCGGCCCCGCGCAGCATCGTCGCGCCATGGCGGCGGGCGAGGGTCGAGAGCGCCATGGTGCCCCGCAGCGCATCGATGCGACCTTCGGCGGGGCACCAATCGGCGCCCAGCAAGTCCGGCGCCAGATGCGGGGCCAGGCTGCGCAATTCGTTTGGGCCAATGAGGTGGCTTTCGATACCGATGCGCCGCTCCATCGCCACCTTGGCGCGCAGCCATTCCATGTCGGCCGGTGTAGCCGCGACCATTAGCCCGCCCTCGATGACGATGCCGAGGGACTCGCCGGCAGCGCGGGCGATCTCCTGCCATAGCGCGATCGACTGGTGCTGCAACGGCAAGGTGTGGGCGGCGGGACCGCCATCCTCGGGCATGCCGTCATAGTCGAAATCGTAAGACAGCAACTGGGCATGCAGGCTGCCGGCATTGGCCGTGGCCGCCGCCATCCCCGCCTCGTCGCGCTCGGCCACCATCACCTCAGCGCCGCCTTGTGCAAGGTAATAAGCCGCCGACAAGCCGATCGAGCCGCCGCCGATCACCAGGATGTCGGTGTGGCGGGCCTCGGTGGCCGAGGGCGGGACCGGGGTGAGGCGCTGGTTGGGAACCGGGCGTTCGAGCAAGGGCGCATCGAACTCACCCTCCTCGAACATCAGCGCGGCGGCGGGAACCGGGCGGATCGGCAGGCGCGGGGCGGCGAAGGCGGCGGCATCGGGCGTGCCCGGACAGAGCCGGGCGACCGTCGCCGCACAGAAGCGGCCCTGGCAGCGGCCCATGCCTGCGCGCGTCGCCTTTTTCAGCGCGGCGACCGAAACGAGCCCGCCGGCGATCTCCGCCCGCAATTGGCCGGCGGTCACTTCCTCGCAGCGGCAGACGATGGTGTCGTCGGTCAGCAGCGACAGGGGCGGCGGCGTCGCTGGACGGTAAAGGGTCCACAGTGCTTGCTGGAACGCCTGGGCGCGGCCGAGCTCGACCCAGTCGGGACGCGGGTCGGGCGTGGCCAGGTCGAGATCGTGGGCAGCAGCGAGGCCGGCGAGGCGGCCGCGGGCCAGCGCCATGCGCGAGCCGCCGAGCCGGGCGCCGTCGCCGACGGCAAAGATTGCGGCGTTGGCGGTGCGGCCTTCTGCGTCGGTCTCCGTGACGAGGTGGCCGAGCCCGTCGTCGACGAAGGTGTGCGGCAGGTCCAGTGCGCGGGCGAGGCCGGTCTCCGGCTGGAAGCCGGCATTGAGGGCGACGGTGGCGGCGGTGATGCGCAGAATCCCATTGGGCGTGGCGACGATGGCGGTCTCCACCTTGTAGGCGCCCTCCAATGCTGTGACCTGGCTGCCCCAGAACACTGGGACGCCCTTGCGTTTCAGCGTCGCGAGGTAGCCGATGCCCTGGCGGGCGAGGTCGCGGTCGTGGCGCCACATGTCCAGCGCGGTGCGCCAGGTGGCCAGGCCCGGACGGGCGGCGGCCTCCACCACGGCCGACACAAGGACGCCGCCGGCGAGCAATTCGCAGGCGAGCTGGAGGTTGAGCGGGCCGTTGCCGGCGATCAGGACGGGCTGGCCAGGGGAGACACGCTGGGCCCGGGCGAGGGTTTGCAGGCCGCCGGTGGTGAGCACGCCGGGCAGGGTCCAGCCGGGCAGGGGCATCGGGCGTTCATGCGCGCCGGGGGCGAGGATCAGGCGACGGGGGGCGAAGACGGTGGCCTGGCCCTGGACGATGGCGCCGACTTCATCGACGGCGAAGGCGCCCCAGACAATGGCGTTGGTGAGGATTTCGGCGCCGGCGCGTTCGGCGCGGGCGCGCAGGTCGGCGCCTTCCCGGTGCTGGGCGTCGGGTGCGGCGGTGTGGTGGCTGGGGGCGAGCGGCTTGTGGTACTGGCCGCCGGGAGCGTCGCGTTCGTCGAGCACGATGACGGAAGCCCCTGCCTCGGCGGCGGCGATGGCGGCGGCGAGGCCAGCGGGACCGGCGCCGACCACGAGGACGTCGCAGGTGCGGTGCACGGTTTCGGCCGGCGTGGCGGCGAGGTCGGCGAGTGCGGCGGGGGCGGCGCCGGTCACGGTCATACCGTCCATGGCCTTGGCCTGGCAGGCGCGCTGCCCGTGGCGGTTGTCGATGGTGACGACGCAATCGAAGCAGGCGCCCATGCCGCAATGCAGGCCGCGCGGGGCGCCGCTGGGGGTGGTGCGCAGGGTGGTGATCCCCGCGGCGGAGAGGGCGGCGGCGACGGTCTCGCCCTCGATGGCGGCGATCTGCTGGCCGTCGAAATGCAGGGTGATGGCGCGGCCGGTGGGGCGGATGCTGGACGAGGTCAGGCGCATGGTTGGGGCCTTGAAGGGAGCTTGCGGAGGGGCTGCGAAAACGGTTGCATGTCGACAGACAATTTAGGGCATCGACATGGCGGATTACGACCTGGTTGTGCGGGGCGGCACGGTGGTGACGGGAAGCGATACCATGCGCGCCGATGTCGGGATTCGCGATGGGCGGATCGCGGCGGTGGGGGAGCGGCTGGAGGGGGCGTCGGTGCTGGATGCCGACGGGCTGCTGGTGCTGCCGGGGGGGGTGGATACGCATTGCCATATCGAGCAGTTGCAGGAGGGCGGGGGGGCGGACGAGGAGACGTGGGAGACCGGCAGCCGGTCATGCCTGGTCGGCGGGACCACCTCGGTGATCACGTTTTCGACCCAGTTCAAGGGGCAGGGGATTCTGGCGCCGCTGGCCGAGTATCGGCGGCGGGCCGAGCGGTCGATGGTGGATTATTCGTTCCACCAGATCATCACCGATGCCTCCGACGAAGTGATCTGGAACGAGATTCCCCAGGTGGTGGCAGGGGGGGTGCGCAGCCTGAAAGTGTTTTTGACCTATGACCCGTTGCAGCTGGATGACCGGGCGTATTTGCGGGTGCTGGCGGCGGCGCGGCGGGCGGGGGCGCTGGTCACCGTGCATTGCGAGAATTACGAGGCGATACGCTGGCGCACCGAGGCGCTGATTGCCGCCGGCAATACGGCACCGATGTACCATGCCTGGTCGCGGCCCAAGATGATCGAGCGCGAGGCGACGCACCGGGCGATCGCGCTGGCGGAGATGGTGGACCAGCCGATCCAGGTGTTTCACGTCAGTTGCAGCGAGGTGGCCGAGGAGATCGCGCGGGCGCAGCATCGGGGCTTGAAAGTGTGGGGCGAGACGTGCCCGCAGTACTTCATGCTGACCGCCGAGGATATGGACAAGCCGGGGTTCGAGGGGGCGAAGTTCATGTGCTCGCCGGCGCCGCGGACGCGGGCGGATCAGGAGGCGCTGTGGGCGGATGTGCGGCGGGGCACGCTGGATGTTGTGAGTTCGGATCACTCGGGTTGGACGTTTGGCGGGCCGAGGGGAAAGTCGGTGAACGGGCTGGATGCACCGTTCCGCGACATCCCGAACGGGGTTCCGGGGCTGGCGGCGCGGCTGCCGATCCTGTTCAGCGAGGGGGTGGTGAAAGGGCGGATTGATCTCAACACCTTCGTGCGGATCACGGCGACCAACCCGGCGAAGCTGTTCGGGCTGTATCCGCAGAAGGGCAGCATCGCGCCGGGGTTCGATGCCGACCTGGTGCTGTGGGATCCCGCGCGGAAGGTGACGTTGACGAACGCGATGATGCAGTCGGTGATGGACTATACGCCGTATGAGGGCACCGAAGTGACCGGCTGGCCGGTGGCGACGCTGCTGCGCGGGCAGGTGGCGATGCGCGATGGGGTGGTGCAGGCGGCACCGGGGCAGGGGCGGTTCCTGGCGCGGGGGGCGTATGAGATGATCCGGCCGCGGGGGGTGTTGCCGGACGGGTTTGATGCCTCGGCGTTTGCGTGAGGTGGCGGTGGCCGAGGGTGAGTGGCGCGACGCTGGCAATGCGTTACTCGACGAGGCATTCGAGTGCACTGGCGCCCCGCGGGAAAGGCTGCCTCGCCATTGCGATCAAGTGACAGCGTTAGGGCATGGTGGCGATGACCAACCAGCCTCCTTCGATGTCCTGAGGGTCGTCATTGGTGACTTCGGGATTCCCCGCAGCGTTCCATGTGACCTTCGCCGGTATGACAAGGGTCTCCGATGGCAACTTCACAATACGGGCATCGAACCCGTCATTAGTCAACGCAGCCTGCCGGCGCAGGGCGAGGTTGCGCGAGTCTTCGTTGTTCGTTCCCTTGCAGGACTCGATCCTGATTGCACCGGCCATGATCCTGTCTCCTCCTTGTTGTTGCGTTCACTCAAACACATAGCTGCGGATTGCTTTGCACAATGCCATCGAGGTCTTTTGCATTTCCGGACAGAATTTTTGCGACGGTGTCCTGGAGTTCTACTCGGTCTTTCGCCTTCTCTAGCCGCGCCTTCTGTGCAGGCGAGATTTTCTTATCCTTCTCTGCCTGGGCGAGGATGTTCGTTAACCGTGTCGTCTCGGTCGTGGTAAAAGCCTCGTCGCTGCGCGATACGCATCCGACAAAGCGCTTGCGTGCTTCCTTTTCGAGCAAAGCATCGTGCTGGCCAGCGGCCACAGCGCTGGCGGCTTCGCCGCGATAGATGTCGCGGATAACTTTGTCGGCGGCGAGGTTGCGCGCTGCGTGGCCGGTGGCGAAGAATTGTCGAACGCCGATTTTCGCCTCGGGCAGGCCCTTCGACGTTGTCGTGTTCATGTCGATCGAGGCGAGGGTGGGGGCGTATTTTGCCTCTGTCTCGTCGTCGCCCGGTTCCACCGGAATCAAGGAAGCCTCGCGGCGCTTGTAGCCTAACGAAATACTATCGGGCAACGGGGCGGCGGGCCCGTAGCCGATGCGCAGCGCGATGCTGGTGGTCGTGCCGAAAACCATCATCTGCGACTTACCAGTGGATTTTTCGAAATCTGGTGTCTTTGGTTGTTCGGTCTGCGTCACGAGGTCGGCGGCAGAGCCGGTGGCGTAGAGCTGCCGGACCTTGGGATTGAAGACGTTCTGGTCGGACTCGATAAAGCCGAAAACTGAGGGGGCCGTGCCGGTCTTCGGGTAGCCGGGGCCGACGAACCCCTCGGTGCGGTCGTAGCCGATCACCACTTTGCCTGCGGTTGCATCGGCATCGATGCCCAAGTTGGTCGATGTGGCGAACACCCCGTATTTCGGGTTGGCGCAGCCGACGAGCGCTAGGGGCAGGAGAAGTGCGACGTTCAGGAGCGAGCGGGGCATGGCGGCCTCCTTATGGGGTTGCGGCGAGCACGGTCGTGCCTGGCAGGATCAGCGGGTTGCCGAGCACCAGCGCGTTGTCGCGGAGATTCGCGGTGGCGATGTTGAGGTAGCCGAAGTTGACGATCGTTTCGGTTCCGGTGGCGGCGACGCCCAGGCCGATCGTCGTGATGTTGACAGCATTTCCGGCAAAGGTGGGATGATCGGCCGTCTCGGTCAGTCGGAGGGAGACCAGTCCGAGAATGCGACGGCTGCCGTCGGCCTCCTGCCAGGAGATCGAGCATGCGGCTGTCAACAGCGGCATGGTCAGACCGATCGCGCGTATCACAAACCGCCGCATCCCCTTGCCCTCCCGTGCGCCATTACAATTCCACAACCGATTTGATCGTGGCATAGGATTTCTGAATGCGCAACGAAATTTTGCGAGCCGGCTGGTCGCGTCGTGGAGTTGTGGCAATGTAGCGCCGATCGGCAGCGAGACAGGGGCGGGCGGATGGACGAAAACGTGGGCATCGGCGGATGGGCGCGCTGGCAGTCGCCGGAGCAAGTGGGCTGGTCTGGGGCGAAGCTGGCCGAGGCGCGGGCGTTTTCGGGTACGATCAAGACGGCTGCCGTCGTGGTCGTGGTGGGTGGGAAGGTGGTGGATGCCTGGGGCGAGGTGGCACGGCACTACAACGTGCATTCGATCCGCAAGAGCTTTCTGTCCGCCCTTTACGGTATTCACGATGCCGAGGGGCGGGTGGATTTGGAGGCAACGCTCGCTTCGTTGGGGATCGATGACAACGAGGGGTTGAGCGCGCGGGAAAAGCTGGCGACGGTGCATCAGCTTTTGGCGGCGCGGTCGGGGGTCTACCATCCCTCCGGCTATGAGTCGCCGAACATGCTGGCCATCAAGCCGGCACGGCACAGCAGCGGGCCGGGGGTGACCTGGTGTTACAACAACTGGGACTTCAATGTGCTGGGCACGATCTTTCGTCAGATCACGCGGTCGGACATCTACGCGGATTTCAAGGCGCGGATTGGCGATGCGATCGGGATGGAGGATTTCGTGCCGGCGCGGGACGGGATCTATGTGCCGTTGGAGGCGTCGGTCCATCCGGCGTATCCGTTTCGCATGACGGCGCGCGACCTGGCGCGATTTGGCGAGTTGTTCCTGCGGCGCGGGCGTTGGGGCGGGCGGCAGGTGGTGCCGGAGGCCTGGGTTGCGGACAGTGTGGCGCCGATCTCGGATGCCGGGCTGGCGGGATCGTACGGGTACATGTGGTGGGTGGCGCGCGATGGCATCCACTTCCCGAATGTGCGGCTGTCGGAGGGGAGCTATTCGGCGCGCGGGGCTGGCGGGCATTACATCGTGGTGTTGCCGAAGCTGGACGCGGTGGTGGTGCATCGGGTTGATACCGATGTACCGGGCAATGGCGAGACGTCCGGCCGGTTCGGCATGTTGCTGCGGCGGATATTGGCGGCGGCCGGCTGACGGTCGCAGAGGCCCAGCCCAAACGGATAAAGTCTTTTTGCTTCTTTTTCTTCAGAAAAAGAAGATTCTTCCTTACCCGCTGC
This sequence comes from Asaia bogorensis, assembly GCA_945869965.1. GTDB lineage: Bacteria > Pseudomonadota > Alphaproteobacteria > Acetobacterales > Acetobacteraceae > CAMDGX01. The sequence continues at coordinate 5,933 of CAMBRC010000086.1, read as the reverse complement.
CATCCCGCCGCGGCGGCACCACATCCTTGAACGCGTCGAAGCCTTTCCAGACCGGCTCGACGGGCGCGACCCCCGGCTGCGGCGTGTAGATCGACGGCTCGACCAGGGTGAGTTGCGGGATATAGCGCGGGCAGTTCGGGAAGATCGCATCGACGGCCACGCGGACGATCATCTGGGCACCCGGGGTCTCGCGCAGCAGGGGGTCTTCGCGGAGCAGGGTGGCGCGGCCGTTGACGCGCAGGCGGCGGGGGGTGCCGTGCATGGCGATGAACAGCAGGCCGACATGCGGGTTCACCTCGAGATTGCCGAGGCTTTTGAACATGCCGTTGCCGTCGTAGTCGGGGAAGGTCAGTTCGTTCGACGCGGTGATGCGGACGAAGCCGGGGGGGCCGCCCTTGAACGAGCAGTCGGGGCAGCCGTCGGCGTCGGCGGTGGCGAGGAAGAAGTAGATGGCGCCTTGGATGTAGTCACGGTCGCTGTCGGTGAATTCGGTCCGGGCCATCTGTTCCAGGCGGTCGGCCAGGGCGCGGCTGGCGAATTCGTCCTGGAGCGCGCGATTGCCGGGGTGGAAGAGGGTTGGCGCGGTCATGGCGGCCTCCTGTTCTCGGTCAGGGTTGTGGCGACGATGCACCGGCGCGGCGCGGGGCGCAAACGCGGGGCTGAGCATCGGCCAAACCGGCTAGGCATCGGGGCGGCTCTCGCCTATCGATGGCGGGTCCGGGGGGAAAGACCGCAGGTGCATAGCGGTGTGACGAGATGAGTGTGACGCCGGGAGTGCGGCCGCCCACCGCAGCGATGGGACGGCTGTCGGTGTTTGCGATCGCCGATTACCGGCGGTTGTGGGTGGTGGGCACGGTTTCTTCGGTGGTGCGCTGGCTGGATACGCTGGCGATGGCGGTGTTCGCCTATCAGCAGACCGGCTCGGCCTTTGTGGTGGCGATGCTGACCATGCTCCGCATGCTGCCGATGGGGGTGCTGGGGCTGGCGTTCGGGGCGATCGGCGAGCGGGTGCAGCGGCGGAGCTTGCTGTTGTGGGTGCTGGTGCTCATGGCGCTGACCGCGGCGGCGCTGGCGGGGCTGGCGGCGAGCGGGCGGCTGGCGGTGTGGCACCTGGCGGTGGCGAGCCTGTTGAACGGCATGGCCTGGGCCAGCGACAACACGGTGCGGCGGTTCCTGATCGGCGAGGTGGTGGGGGCGGCGCGGCTGCCGTCGGCGATGTCGCTGGATATCGGCGCGGGCAATGCGGCGCGCATGGTGGGTCCGGCTTTGGGCGGGGCGTTGCTGGCAGCGGTGGGGATCGAGGGCGCGTTCGTGTTGGGGGCGGTGCTGTATGTGCCGCCGATCGTGGCGGCGTGGCGGATCGGTTACCGCAATCCGTTCCTGGCGGCCGGCGGGCCGTCGCTGCTGGCGCGGATTGCCGAGGGGTTTTCGGTCGTGCGGCGCGACCGGCGGCTGGTTGGCACTATGGTGGTGACCTTGATCTTTAACGTGTGGGGCTGGCCGGCGACCAGCATGGTGCCGGTGATCGGCGCCGAACTCGGGCTGGCGGCGCCGGGGATCGGGCTGTTGGCGGCGATGGATGGGCTGGGGGCACTGGCTTCGGCGGCGGCGTTGGCGATGTGGCTGCGGCCGGCGGGATACCAGGCGACTTATGTCGGTGGCACCGTGCTGTACCTGCTGGCCACGGTGGCGTTCGCGTTGGCGCCGGGGGCGGTGAGCGCCGGGGCGGCCATCGTGGTGATCGGCTTGGCGAGCTCCTGTTTCGGGGTCATGCAATCGACCCTGGTCTATGTGCTGGCACCACCGGAGGTGCGCAGCCGGGTGTTCGGGGTGCTGGCGGTGTGCATCGGCTCGGCGCCGATCGGGTTTCTGCATTTGGGCGTGCTGGCGGATTGGCTCGGGGCGCCGTATGCGACCGCGTTGATCGGGGTGGAAGGGTTGCTGGCTATCGCGCTGACCCGGCGCTGGTGGCGGGCGATTTGAGCAGGATGCGATGAGCGAGACGAATTCCGACCGGCCGTTGCGCGGCATCCTGATGATCCTGGGTGCGGTGTTCTTTTTCACCCTGTCCGATGCGATGGCCAAGTGGTTGGGCCAGGCGATGCCGGTGGTGCAGATCAACTGGATCCGCTACCTGGTGTTCGTGCCGTTTGCCTGGGTGCTGGTGGTTCGGAATTCGGGCGGGCGGGTGCGGGTGAAGCAGCCGAAGCTGCAGGTGGTGCGCGGGTTGCTGCTGGCGGTCTCGGCCGTGCTCTATGTCTTTGCGATCCAGATCATGCCGCTGGCCGAGGCGACATCGGTGGGGTTCATCTCGCCGCTGTTGATCACGGCCTTGTCCGTGGTGCTGCTGGGCGAGGTGGTGCGGGCATCACGCTGGGCGGCGATCGTGGTCGGGCTGTTGGGCGTGCTGGTGATCGTGCGGCCGGGGACGGAGGCGTTTCAGCCGGCGGCGCTGCTGGTGGTGGCGTCCTCCTCGGCCTGGGCGGTGGCGGTGGTGCTGACGCGGCGCATGGCGGGGCATGACCCGACGGCGACGACACTGCTGTGGTCGGCCGTGGTCGGGCTGGCGGCGATGACCGTGGTGCTGCCGTTCGGTTGGGCATGGCCCGGCCCGGGCGACTGGGTGCTGGGGATCGCTCTCGGATTGGTGGCGTCGGGCGGGCAGTATTTGATGGTGCAGGCGTATCGCTTCGCGCCGGCGTCGCTGCTGGCGCCGTTCAGCTACTCGTCGCTGTTGTGGAGCACGGTGCTGGGCTGGGGGCTGTTCGGGGCGCTGCCCGATGTCTGGACGCTGGCCGGCGCGGTGGTGATCGTGGCGGCCGGGATGGTTGCGGCACGGCCGGAGCGGAAATAAGCCGGCCGGAGCCCAGCCTTGATCTCGATCAATGGACCCTGGTGCGGCGCATGTGCTATCATGCGAAACCAGTATTCCCTCGGAACTAATTGATATGTGGGCGAAAGACGACACGAGATCGAACGGCGTTTCGCGGCGCGGCGCGCTTGGCCTTGGCGCGGCCGCGGCGTTGCTGCCGGGGAAAGCGTGGGCCCAGGCCGGCGCAGTGCTGATCATGAATTCCGGCGCCGCCTCGCTCAGCGTGATCGACATGGCCACGCGGCGCGAGACAAGGCGCATTCCGGTGCTGCGCGAGCCGCACCACTGGGCGCTGACGCCGGACCGGCGCGAATTGCTGATCGGCGATTCCTCGGGCAACGAACTCCAGGTGTTGGACGCCGCTAGCTTCGCGGTGCTGCGGCGCATGCCGATGTCGAACCCCTACCACCTGGCCTTCAGCCCGAACGGCAAGCACTTCGTGGTGGCCGGGCTGGCGCGCAACCAGGTCGATATCTATGAGGCCGGGACATACAAGTTGCTCAAGCGGTTCCCGATCCGCTCGATGCCCAGCCACATGGATTTCCTGCCCGACAGCTCCGCCGTGTTTGTCAGCCTTCAAGGCCCCGGGCGGATTGCCGCGATCGACCTGCGTGCGCTGGAGATCCTGTGGAACGAGCCATGCGGACCCGCGCCGGCCGGGGTGCTGGTGCAGGGCGGGCGCGTGATGACCGGCAACATGGGCGGTGACGACGTGGCGGTGCTGGACGCCAAGACCGGCAAGACGCTGCGCCGCATCCGCACCGGCAAGGGGGCGCACACATTGTTCTGGAGCCCGGACCGCAAGACGATCTGGGTCAACAGCCGCCTGGACCCCGTTTCGGTGACGGTGCTGGACGCGGCCACGCTGGAACCCCTGCGGCGCTACAAGCTGCCGGGCGGGCCGGACGACCTGGAATTCGCGCCGGACGGAAATGTCTGGTTCACCATGCGCTTCATCCACAAGGTGGCGGTGCTCGATCCCAAAAGCGGGGACTTTACCACCATCGATGTCGGCCGCTCGCCGCACGGCATCTTCCTCAATCCGCGCGGGGTGGCCGGCGCATGATCCCGGCCTTCGACACCGCCGCCGGCTGGATGCAGGAAACCCTGTTGCTGCCGCTGCTGTTCCAACTCGGGCTGGTGCAGTGGGAAGACATCTCGTTCGGCTGGGCGCTGTTTGCCATCTACGGCGCGGCCCAGGTCGTGGTCACCTTCGCGATCTGCGTGCCGCTGGAACACTGGCGCCCGGTGGAGCGCTGGCCCGATGCGCGCGCGGTTGTCGTAGACGTGCTCTACACCTTCATCAGCCGCGTCGGCCTGTTGCCGCTGATCACCTTCGTGCTGTTCTTCAAGCTGCAGGTGGAGCTGAACGGGGTGCTCACCGACATGGGCTGGGTGCCGCCCACCCTGGAGCGGATGTTTCCGTTCCTGTTCGGCATGCCGGTCCTGACCTTCGCGCTCTACGCCATCATCCTCGATTTCGGCGAATACTGGCGCCACCGGCTGAGCCATACGTTCCGCTGGTGGTACTCGCTGCACGCGCTGCACCACGCGCAGCGCCAGATGACCTTCTGGTCGGATGACCGCAACCATCTGATCGACGACATCATCGGATTCGTCTGGTTCACCGTGATCGCCCTGCTGATCGGAGTACCGCCGATGCAGTTCCCGCTGCTGGTGCTGCTGTTGCGCCTGATCGAGAGCCTCAGCCACGCCAACGCCCGCGTCTCCTATGGCTGGCTGGGCGAGCGGCTACTGGTCTCGCCGCGCTTCCACCGCGCCCATCATGGCGTGACCGCCGCCGGCGAGATCAGCGTGAACTACGGCGCGGTGCTGCCGTGGTGGGACATGCTGTTCCGCACCGCCGATTTCTCCCGCGAATTCGTCCAGACCGGCGACCCCACCGCCGAGGAGGCACTCGCCACCGGCGGCTACTTCACCCAGCAATGGACCGGCATCCGCCGGATGCTGCGCGACCTGTTCGGCGGCAGCAAACCCGGCGCTGCCTGATGTACGACGGCCCGATCATCGACACCTTCCTGCACGCGCCCTGGATCGGCGAGGCCGGCATCATCGCCCGCGCCGACGTGGTGCCATGGACCGACGACGCCCGTCTGCGCCGGGTGATGAGCACCTTCCACCACCCCGACCAGCCCGGCGGCGTGCCGCCCCGACGCAGCCTGGATCAGGTGCTGTCCGAAATGGACCAAGCCGGCGTCGCGCGCGGCATCCTCGCCGCCAAGGTCTACTACCCCACCACCGTCGAAGCCCTCGACGCGCTCCACGTCGAACTCGCCCGGCTCTGCGCCGCCTCCGCCGGGCGGCTGCGCTGGATCGCCACGGTAATGCCGCCAGAGCATGAGCCAGGCTCCTACTGGGACCTGATGCGCAACCCGCGGATCATCCAGGCGCTGCACGGCGACCCCAATCTCGTCGGCGTCCACATCACCCCCTCGCCCTGGGGCCTGGCGCCGAACGACCGCTGGTACTACCCGCTTTACGCGCGCTGCGTCGACCTCGGGCTCAAGCTGTTCACCTATGTCGGCATGCCCGGCCCGCTCTGGCCGATGGCGCCGAACGACCCCGCGCATCTCGATGACGTCGCCTTGGCCTTCCCCGACCTGGTGATCATCGCCCACCATATCGGCGACCCCTGGACCGACATGGCCGTGCGCCTCGCCGCCCGCCACGCCAATTTCTACCTCTGCACCTCAGCCTGGTCGCCGAAATCCTACCCCCCCGCCCTGATGCAGTTCCTCGCCGGACGCTGGCACGGCCAGCGCGGCAGCGAAAAAGTGCTGTTCGCCTCCGACTACCCTCTCCTCGACCTCGCCCGCACCACCGCCGCCGCCCGCGCACTCACCCTGCCGACCGACGACCTGCGCCGTCTGCTGCACGACAATGCCCAGGGGCTGTTGTTCGGGTAGAGGCCCGAAGCGAAGCAAGTAAGGCGGGGGCTTCGCCCCTCGACCCCACCAGGGACCCGAGGTCCCTGGACCCTCAACCAATAAGCGCCTTCGGCAGAGGGGGGCATCGAGGCCTTCATCAAGGCCTCGATGCC
>CAMBRC010000085.1 GCA_945869965.1 Asaia bogorensis | reverse complement strand
GCGGGGTGTTGCGGGTCGCCTTTAGCTTGGCGGCGAAAGACTCCGGAGGAAACAACAATGACCCAACGCCATGCGCTGTCGCGCCGTGCTGTGCTTGCTGCCCCTGCCTTGCTTGGTTTTGCCACTGGCCGGTCCGCGCTGGCGCAGCGGCGTGATCCCCGCGAGTTGCGGTTTATCACTGCCGTTGGGTTGACGGTGCTGGACCCGATCTGGACGGCGTCGCTGGTCACGCTGAACCATGCCTATGGGGTTTACGACACGCTGTACGGAGTGGCGCAGGATTTGAGCCCGCGGCCGCAGATGGTGGCGGGGCATACGGTTTCGAGCGACGAGCTGACCTGGGAATTCAAGCTGCGCGACGGGTTGGTGTTTCATGACGGCGAGCCGGTGCGGGCGCGCGATGCGGTGGCGTCGATGAAGCGCTGGTGGCGGCGCGACAGTTTCGGCCTGTTGGTGGCGGCCATCACCGAGTCGTTGGAGGCGAGCGACGACAAGACGTTCCGGCTGAAGCTGAAGAAGCCGTTTCCGCATCTGCTGGTGGCGCTGTCGCGGGTTGGGGCGCTGACCTGTTTCGTGATGCCGGAGCGGCATGCGTTGACCGATCCGTATCAGCAGGTGAAGGAGATGGTCGGCTCCGGGCCGTATCGCTTCCTGGCCGACGAGTTCAACGCCGGCAGCCGGGCGGCGTTTGCCAGGTTCGACAAGTATGTGCCGCGCGAGGAGAAGGCCGAGCGCACCGCCGGGGGCAAGATCGCGCATTTCGAGCGGATCACCTGGCACACCCTGCCGGACTCGGCGACCGCGGCGAGTGCCATGCGCACCGGCGAGATGGATTGGTGGGAATACGTGCCGGCCGACCTGCAGGAGTTGATGGAGAAATCCAAGGGCGTCGTGGTCAAGCCGAAGGACCCGTACAACTGGTACGGCATTGCCCGGTTCAATCTCCTGCAGCCGCCGTTCAACAACGTGAAGCTGCGGCGCGCGGTGCTGGCGGCGATCAACCAGGAGGACTACATGCGCGCCGCCTTTGGCGACGACCCGCGCACCTGGCGGGCCTGCCGGGCGATGATGCCGTGCGGGGTGAGGGGGGTGACGGAGTTCGGACGCGCCGACATGCCGGCGGTGTCGATCGAGGCGGCGCGCAAGCTGGTGGCGGAGTCCGGCTACAAGGGCGAGCGCACGGTGGTGATGGCGCCGATGGACTATCCGCAGCTTGGCACCTTTGGCCAGGTCAGCGCCGACCTGTTGAAGCGTATTGGCATCAACGTGGATTTCCAGCCGATGGACTGGGGCACGATGATCGCCCGCCAGGTCAACCGCGACACGGTGGAGAAGGGCGGCTGGAGCCTGTTCCATACCTCGGGCTCGATGCCGTCGATGCTCAATCCCGCCTTGAACGGCTATATCCGCGGGCTTGGCGCCAAGGGCTGGACCGGTTGGTATGAGAACGCCGAGATCGAGGCGCTGAGCCAGGAGTGGCTGGTCAGCGCCACGACCGCGGACCCGACCGCGCTGTTCGACAAGATGCAGCGCATCCTGTTCGACGATCCGCCGTTCCTGCCGCTGGGGCAATACGGCGTCTACACCGTGCATCGCAGCGATATCGACGGCATCCTGGACGGGTCGGCGTCCTATCCTTGGAACGTGCGGCGGGTCTGATACCAACCATCGGGATGATTGATCCACACGAAGGGAAGGAAGGCGAGGGCTCTGCCGTCGCGGCGCGAAGCCGCGCCACGGGACCCGCTGGGGCCGACGGCCCCAGACCCCCAATACTTTCTATAGGGTTGAGGTCCAGGGGCTCGGCCCCTGGCGGGTCTGGGCAGAGCCCAGCCTTGCTTGCCTGGATGAGTCAAGCGTTCCGACGGTTGGTATGAGGTGCTGATGCCGGGCGAGGCGCCCGGCTTGCCGCGGGCACGGCGCGGGTCGTAGGTTGGCGGTGAGTCGCCGGGCCTAACCGCGCCGGACGACGGGCGGCGGCGCGCGATGCCGCCGGCATTGGCGGGTCTGATCGATCAGATGCGGCGCGGCGTGCCCGTTCCGTGCGGGGAATGGTATCGCGATGGCTGGCAGTGTTTTTCATCGCCGCACGGAAACCTCGGTCGGCGAGGCCGATACCACCATCCAGGTTGAGATCGTGCGCTCGGGGTCGACCTCGGGCGCGGTGACGATCCAGTATGGCGTGTTCGGTGATACCGCGACCGCCGGGGTGGATTATGTCGGGGTCACCGGCAGCGTGGTGATGCCGGATGGGGCAGCCAGTGTGTTCGTGCCGGTCGACATCCTGGACGACGCGCTGGGCGAGGACACCGAGGTGTTCACGGTGACGCTGATCAGCGCCACCGGGGCGGAGCTGGCGGCGCCGCGGACCAACCGGATTTCGATCATCGATGACGAGACGCCGCCGCCGCCGCCGCCGGTCGAGCCGCCGCTGGAGTCGGCGTACGACGTGACGCTGACCACCGTGGTCAGCGGGCTGGCGCAGCCGATCCGGGTGGCGTTCTCGCCGGTTGATCCCGACCTGATCTATGTGGCGGAGAAGGCCGGGGTGATCCGGGTGGTGGATTCCGGGACGGGGCCAGGGGGCGGCAGCGTCTCGATCCTTCTGGACATCCGTGCGGAGACGAATGCGTTTGCCGATCGCGGGTTGCAGGACATCGCGCTGCATCCGGATTTCGCCAGCAACCCGTATGTCTATGCGTTTTATGTCGTCGATCCCGCGGAGACCGCCGGCAATAGTGGCCATGCCGGGCGCGACGGGATCGGCAACCGGTTTTCGCAGATCGTGCGCTATACCGCCGATGCTGCGACCGGTTATCGCACGCTGGTGCCGGACAGCCGGGTGGTGCTGGTGGGGGCGGGCGGGCAGGGGCTGGACGATATCAGCGGCGGCGGGGCGCTGACCTATACCGATCCCGTCAATTCTGCCGGGATCGCCTCGGACCGGGTGATCGGGGCGGACGACCGGGTGATATCAGGGTTCAAGCAGGATTACCTGAAGGTCGATAGCGGCTCGCATTCCGGCGGGCGGCTGAATTTCGGGCCGGACGGGATGCTGTACGTGCAGACCGGGGACGGCACCTCGTACAACTATGACGATCCGCGCACGGTGGATGTGCAGTCGCTGGACAGCTTGTCGGGCAAGGTGCTGCGGATTGATCCGATTACCGGGCAGGGGCTGGCGGATAATCCGTTCGCCGGGGATGCCGAGGATCTGGATGCCAACCGGGCGAAGGTGTTCCAGTACGGGCTGCGCAATCCGTTTTCCGGGGCGTTCGATGCCGATGGGCGGCTGTTCATCGCCGATGTCGGCTGGTTCGCGTTCGAGGAGATCAATACCGGCGGGCCCGGGGCGAATTTCGGCTGGCCTTACTATGAGGGCGCCGATGGCGGGGTGCTGGGCAAGACGCCGTTGTATAGCGGGCATGACGGGTCTGCCGCGTTCTATGACGCGGTGGCGGCGGGGGATGTGGTGGTCACGCCGGCGTTTCGGGCGTTCTCGCATGGCACGATCCTGCCGGGGTACCAGATCCAGGCAGTGGTTGGCGGCGGGATCATCGAGGGCTCGAGCGTCTATCCCGCCAGCCTGGACGGGCATTTCGTGTTTGCCGATTTCGTTGGCGGCAATGTGTTCACGGTGGATACCGACGATCGCAGCGTGACCAATTTTCTGTTGGACTGGCCAGGCGATTTTGGGCCGACCTATTTCGTGCAACGGGCCGATGGGGTGATGTACTACGCTGACCTGACGGCGGGTGTGGTCGGGCGGCTGGGGATTGCCGATACCGCGCCGGGCGAGCGGGCCAGCCTGTCGGTGGCGGCGGTGACCGCTAATGTTGTCGAGGGCAATGCGGGGACGGCGAGTTTCAGCTTCATCATCACGCGCGGCGGCGACACGGCGAGCGCGGTCAGCGTCGATTGGGCGGTGGATGGGGCGTTGGGGGTGGATAGCCAGCCGGCCGATGCCGGGGATTTCGTGGGCGGGGTGCTGCCGGGCGGGACGGTGGGTTTTGGCGCCGGGCAGACCAAGGCGACGGTGACGGTGGCGGTCGCCGGCGATTCGCTGGGCGAATACAACGAGCGCTTTGCGGTGACGCTGGTCAATCCGGGTGGCGGGGCTGCGATCCTGCAGGCCAATGCGACGGCGGTGATTGTCAACGATGATGCCGGGCTGGCGATCCTGGCGATTTCCGGCGCCGGGGTCAGCCGCAACGAGGGGTCCACTGGTGGCACCACGCTGTTTGCGTTCACCGTGACGCGCAGCGGCGACCTGGGGGTTGCGGTCAGTGCGGATTGGGAGGCGAGCGGCTTTGACGATGCCGGCACGGTGCCGTCGCTGGCGTCGGATTTTGTCGGCGGCGTTTATCCCACCGGCAGCGTCAGCTTTGGGGTTGGCCAGAGCAAGGCGATCATCGCGGTGCCGGTGCTGGCGGATACGCTGGGCGAGCTGAACGAGCGTTTTGCCGTGACGTTGTCCAACGCCTCGCCCGGGGCGACGATCGGGGCGGCGCTTGCGAGCGCGGTGGTGTTCAATGACGACGCCAACCTGTCGATCGGGCCGGCGATGGTCAGCAAGTTCGAAGGCGATAGCGGCAGCGTTGCCTATAGCTTCACCGTCAGACGCACCGGCATGATCGCCAGCTCCACGGTGAACTGGGCGGTGGCGGGCGACACCGGCACGCCAGCGGTGGCGTCGGATTTTGTCGGCGGGGTGTTGCCGTCCGGCGTGCTGACGTTCACCGGCGGGCAGACCAGCCAGGCGATCACCGTGCTGGTGGCCGGCGACACGCTGCATGAGCTGGACGAGTTGTTCACCGTGACGCTGTCTGGGGCCTCGGCGGGGACGACGATCACTGCTGCCACGGCGCAGGGCACGATTGTCAGCGAGGAGGCGCAGGTCGATGTCACCGAGGCCGGGTCGCGGCTGGCCGAGGGGACCGGGGGCACGACGGCGTTTCAGTTCCAGGTGACGCGGGCGGGGGCGCCGACGTTGACGCAGAGCGTCGACTGGACGGTGGCCGGGCGCGACGGGAATGGCACGGTGCCGGCCAATGCGGCGGATTTCGCCGGCGGGGTCTTGCCTTCGGGGACCATCACCTTCGCGCCCGGCGAGTTCGTGCGGATGGTGGTGGTCCAGGTGGTGGCTGACGGGCGGAGCGAGCTGAACGAGCGCTTCGGGCTGGTGTTGTCCAACCCCTCGGCCGGGGTGGCGATCGGCACCGGGGCGGCGCAGGGGATCATCCTGAACGACGACACCAACATCTCGATCGCCGCGCTGGATGCCCGCCGCCCCGAGGGCGGCGGTGGCGGCACCACGGCGTTCACCTTCCGCATCACCCGCACCGGCGACCTTTCCGCCGGCGGCAGCGTGGACTGGTCGGCGGCCGGCGTTGCTGGCCAGGGCATCGCACAAGCGACTGGCGCCGATTTCAAGGACGGGGTGCTGCCCTCCGGCAGCGTCGGCTTCGCGCCCGGCGAGGCCAGCCGCATCGTCACGGTGGAGATCGCCGCTGACCGCCGGGCGGAGGTCAATGACCGTTTCGCCGTGACCCTGTCCAATCCCACCGGCGGTGCCACGCTGGCGACCGGCGTGGCACAGGGCATCATCCTGGACGACGATACGATCATCAGCGGCCCCGGCAGCGAGACGCTGACCGGCAGCGAGGACGCCGACCTGTTCCTGCTCGGCGGCGGGCTGGACACGGTGATCGGCAAGGCCGGGCTGGACGCCTTCCGCTTTCTGCCGGCCGCGATTGGGCCGGCCGCCAGCCGCACCATCTTCCTGGCCGATTTCAGCCGCGGCAGCGGCGAGCGGCTCGACCTCGGGCCGATCGATGCCATCGCGGCAACCCTGGCCAACGACGCGTTCAGCTTCATCGGCAGCGCTGCGTTCAGTGCCGCCGGGCAACTGCGCTGGACGCCGGCGGGGCCGTTCCGGCTGATCGAGGGTGATGTCAGCGGCGACGGCATCGCCGATCTCACGTTGGTGGTGGCGGGGACCGGGACGGTGGATGCCGGTTGGTTCAAGCTCTGAGGGGGGTCAGTCCAGCAAGCCGGCCCGGCTGAGAAAGATCGGCGCCTGGAGGTTCATCGTGGCGGCCTCGCGCGCCATGAAGGCCGGCAGGTTGGGCAGCGCCACCACCTCGATCTCGGCATACTCGTCGTTGGCTGCCGCCCGGTGGCGGGCGCGCACTGCGGCGGCGTCCATGGCCGTTTCCAGCGCGAAGCCGAGGTCGAGCACCTGGCTGCCGGGATGCTCGACCAGGCAGAGTGGGCGCGCCGGGCCGATATCCGTCGCCAGGAGGCCCAGCTCCTCCTCCAGCTCGGTGTGCAGCATGGCCAGGATGTCCACCCTTCCCTCGGCGCGCGCCGCACCGGCATCGACGGCGCCGGCGGGGGGAAGCTGCCACTCGCCGGGCTGGTAGATGGCGCGGTCCGGGCGCCGGCCGAACAGCACGCCGTCGGCACAGCGCACCACGCCGCCGACCGCCAGCGAGCGCTGTCCCAGCAGGGGAAACAGGTCATGGCGGGCCAACTGTGCCACCTCGCGGCGATACTCGCTCCAGTGGCCGCAGATCAGCCTTGGCGTGATCACGTCGGCGCAGAAGATGCGGCCGTTGAACAGCTTGCCGCCGGTGAAATCCTGCGCTTGTGCCCACAGCCGGTCGATCTCGGCCTGCAGCGCCGGGGACAGTGCGGGCATCGGACGGGTCGCCCAGACCTGGAGATCGGGCGTCAACTCGTGAACGATGGCCGGCATGCACGCTCCTGCGCGGGGGGAGGTCCGAAGGAAGGCCAGGGCTCTGCCCTGGACCCGCTGGGGCCAGAGGCCCCAGACCCTCAGTCGTTTAAGCGCCTTCTGCAAAGGGGGCCATCGAAGCCTGCATGGAGGCCTCGATGGCCCCCTTTGCAGAAGGCGCTTGATGAACGAGGTCCAGGGTCTCGGACCCTGGTGGGGTCCAGGGGCATGCGCACCATTCGGAGCTGTTGGGCGGCGCCGCCAACTGCGGTGCCGTCAGCTGGATCTGCCCGGATGTGCCGTCCAACGACCAGGCCAACTGGCCCTGTTCCAGCCGAGCGGGCAGCAGGCACAGCCCGACCCTGTGATCCAAGGGATCATGGCAGCCCGAAATCAGAGCATGCGCGCCCGCAACCAGGCGCTGGCACGTTCAACCAGCAGGACGAGGGCGAAGATTGCCAGGATGATGGTGGCCGCCTCGTCGTAGCTGAAAAGGTCCATCGCCACCTTCAGCTCGATGCCGATGCCGCCGGCGCCGACGAGCCCGAGCACGACCGAGGAGCGGGTTGCCTTTTCCAGGCTGAACAGGGAGGTGGCGACAAACGAGGGCATGGCGGCGGGCAGCACGGCGCAAGCCACGATGGCGCTGCGCCGCGCGCCGATGGCCGCCAGCGCTTCCTGTGGGCCGCGCTCGGCCTCCTCCATTGCCTCGGCGAAGAAGCGGCCGCAGAAGCCAAGCTTGTCGACGATGATCGCGAGCGTCCCGGCGAACGGGCCGAGCCCGACCGAGACCACGAACAGCAGCGCCCAGACGAGGTCCGGCACGGTGCGGAAGAAGGCGATCAGCGTTCGGGCGGCGTGGTAGATCGCCGGATGGGGCGAGAGATGCGGCGTGGCCAGCACGGCGAGCGGAACGCTGAGCAGCACGCCGATCACGGTTCCGACAAACGCCATCTGGAAGGTTTCGAGCAGCGCCCAGGCGACCGGGCCGAGCCGGGCGGTGGAGGGCGGCAGCATCTCGCCGACCAGCCGGGCCATTTGCGGCAAGCCGAAGGCGAGGTCGCCGAGCGAGGCCTGGGTGCCCGACAGCGCCACCACGAAGAAGGCGACGACGGCTACATAGGCAGCGAAGGCGAACAGGCCGGGCTGTTCGAAACGCGGCGGGGTGCGGAGGTTGTCAGTCATAGAGTGCCCGCAATTCTGCCACCGTCAGCCCCGCGGCCGGCGCGTCGAGCACGATGGCGCCGCCGCGCAGCGCGATGACGCGGTCGGCGAAAGCGATGGCGTGGGCGAGGTCGTGCGAGGTGAACAGCAGGGTCAGGCCTTGGCGGCGGATGAGATCAAGGAACAGCGCCATCACCTCCTCGCCGGCGGCGGGATCGAGGCTGGCGACCGGCTCGTCGGCGAAGATCATGCGCGGGCGCTGCATCAGCGCGCGGGCGATGGCGACGCGCTGGGACTGGCCGCCGGACAGGCGGTCGGCGCGACGGGCGGCGATGGCGTCCAGGCCGACGCGGGCGAGGCAGTCCATCGCCTCGGCGCGCAGGCCAGCCGGTGCCAGGGACTGGAACCAGGCGCGGCCGGGCGGGGCGCGGCCGAGTGCCCCGTGCAGCACGTTGCTGAGCGCGCAGAGGCGGCCGACGAGGTTGTGCTTCTGGAACACGAAGCCGATCTCGGCGCGCAGGCTGCGAAGCCCGGCGCCGTCGAGTGCCCGGACGTCGCGGCCGAGCAGGCGGATCGCGCCTGCGTCGGGTTCGATCAGGCGCAGGCAACAGCGCAGCAGGGTGGACTTGCCGGCGCCGTTCGCGCCGATCAGCGCCACGGCCTGGCCGGCAGGCACGGTGAAGGAGACGCCGTCGAGAACCTGGGTGGTGCCGAAGCGCTTGGCCACGTCGCTGACCGATAGGTCGATGCCCGCTGTCGTGACGGGCAGCGCATCCATGGGCTAGTCGCCCACGAAGTCGGCGAACTGCGGCTGACCGATCGTGGCATACATCGTGCGGACATAGTTGTAGTCGCGGTCGGCGATGCCCGGCACGAAGCGCATGCCCTGGAACTTCTGGTTCTCGTCAGGCCCGAGCAGGATGGCGGCGATCAGGGCATCGGAGTTCCCGGCGAACACGGCGCGCAGCTTCGCCACCGTCTCGTCGGGCATATGAGCGCCGGTCAGGATCATGTCGTTGGGCAGGTCGCGGCCGCGGGCGATGACCTTGAACACCGCGTCCGGGAACCGGCGCTGCAGGCCGGCCATGTCGGAGCGGTTGACGCCGATCGCCGCCACGTCGCCGCGGCGCATCGCCTCGACGCCGACATTGCGGTTGATATGCACGGCCTGCACATCCTTGCGCGGGTCAAGTCCGAGATCGGCCAGGAGCTGCATCGGCGCCAGATGGCGCGAAGTGGAGCCGACATCGCCGAAGGCCACCTTGCGGCCCTTGAGGTCCTGGACGCTGTCGATGCCCGAGCCGGCGATGGTGACGATGGTGCCGAAATACTCGTTGCGCGCGAGGCCGACGACCAGCTTGGCGTTGGTGCGCTTCTTGAACACCACGTACTCGGCCGGCCCGGTCAGCACCAGGTCGACCTTCCTGGCGTTCAGCGCCTCGACCGCGGCGGTGCGGTTGGGCACCGGAAAGAGGTCGAAACGGAGGCCGGCCTTGTCGGACAGCAGCTTCTGGAACGGGGCGTACTCGCGCTGGAGGTTCTCCAGTCCGACGACGTCGGTGACGGCGAGCTTCAGCTCCTGCAGCTGGGCCTGGGCGCGCGATGCGGCGACCAGGGTCATGGCGAAGGCGGCGGCAATGGCCGGGCGGCGGGACAGCTTCATGGGAGTCTCCGGTTCGGGCTGGCCCGGCGGGGCGATGGCGCGTGGCCCGGCTCGGGCCTGGGGCCGCGAACCGGGCGGAAGCTTCCCCATAGCCAGGGAAGCGTGACACTTGATCGAACGCTTTGGCGACAGTTCGGTGACACTGGCGCGGCATCGCCAGCCGGGGCTAGCCAGGGGCGGCGTAGGTCAGGTGGCGGATGTCGTTGAGCAACGGTGTCTCCATGCCTTCGGGCGAGAGCAGCACCGTCTCGACGTGGTCGGCGTGGAGGTGGTGCAGCAGCGCGCCGGTGCAGCGCGCGCCGGGCAGGCCGGCCTGTTCCTCCGGCCGCACCACGAAGGAGAGCGGCGGGGCCCAGGCAAAGGCGACCTGGCCGCGCATGACGTGGTGATGCACGTGCAGGTGGCCCGAGGCGACCAGGCGCAGGCCGGGATGGTCGAGCAGCGGGGCGAGCGAGGCGCGGGCGTGCGGGGGGACCGACCAGTAGTCGAAGGTCGGATCTTCCGGCCCGGTGACGAAGACCGGCTTGTGCAGGAAGAGCGCGATGCGGCGCGCGCCGGCGCTGGCGGCGGCTTCGGCGATGAAGGCGACCTGGGTTGCCTCCTCCGCGAGGCCGGTGCCCATGATCTCCGAGTTCAGCCCGACCACGCGCCAGCCCGGCAGGTCGACGATGCCGTGGCCGGCGCCGAGATGGGTGCGGAAGCGGTCCAGCCGGGCGGTGTCGATCGGTTGGCGCGGCATGGTGTGGGCGTGGCTGCCGACATCGTGGTTGCCGGGCAGGGCGAGGAGCGGGGCGGGGAAGTCGCGGTGCAGCTGGGCGGCCAGGGCGAGATCCTCGTCGCGGTCCGCGCCGTCGAGCGAGAGGTCGCCGGTGGCCACGACGAGGTCGAGCGGTGTTGCGGCCACGGCGTCGCGGATGCGCGCGAGGTTGCCGCGGAACAGGGTGTTGCGCGGCGAGAGATGGGCGTCGGAGAGTTGCAGGATGCTCGGCATGGCGTTCAGCTCCGGCGGGGCAGCATGCGCCGCACTTCGGCGGCCATGTCGGCCAGGACGTCTTCGGGAGTGGCGCGCTGTTCGGCGATGCGGGCGAGGTTGTTCACCATCGTCTGGGTGACGCGCACGCTGTTGGCGCCGGGGAAGGCATACCAGGGCACCGAGATCGGCAGCTGGCGGACGGCGGCCAGGAAGAGCGGGTTGTCGCGGTAGAACTCGCTGAGCCAGCGCGGGTCGTCGATGGTAATCTGGTTCATCGGCACATAGCCGGTGTTGATGACCATGAGCGCCTGGCCTTCGGCTCTGGTGGAGAAGCGCAGGAACTTCCAGGCGGCCTCGGCGCGGGCGGGGTCGCGCGCGGTGATCATGCCGGCGGCGCCGCCGGTGGGGAGGCGGCCCTTGTCCTTGTCGATGATCGGCATGGCGGTGGTGCGCAGGACGAAGCTGCTGCCGGTGCCGTTGATGACGTTGCGCAGCGTGGCGGTGGAGCGGAAGGTCATGCCGAGCTTGCCGGCGACGAAGGCCTGCTGGCTGGAGGCGGCGTTGAAGTTGGGCATGCCGCCTTCCTTGACCATGCGGTCGAGCAGGCGCAGGGCGGCGAGGCCCTCGGGGCCGGCGAAGGCGATGTCGCTCTCGTCCGCGTTGAGCATGGTTCCGCCATGGCCGAACAGCAGGGCGGAGAACATCCAGTCATCGCCGCCCCAGTTGTAGTAGAGGCCCTCATTGCCGTCGCCCAGCGCGCGGATGGCGCGCGAGGCGGCGATGACGCCGGTCCAGTCGGTGGGGAAGGCATCGGGGTTCAGGCCGGCGCGGCGGAACAGGTCGGCGTTGTAGTAGGCGATCGGGTTGGAGGCGGCGTAGGCCATGCCGGCCTGGATGCCGCCGAAGCGGCCGAGGGCAAGGATGTTGGGCGAATAGCCGGCGGCGGCGGGGTCGCCGTCGCGGGTCAGGAAGGGGGCGAGGTCGCGGGCGGTGCCGCGCTCGGCGAAGATGCGCAGGCGGTTGAAGCCCTGATAGGAGAGGTCGGGCAGCTGGTTGGTGGCGGCCTGGCGCAGGAGGAGCTGCGCACCTTCCTCGTAGTTCGGCGTGGTGACGACGTTGATGCGGATCGCCGGCTCGATCTGGGCGAAGCGGGCGATGATGGCGTCGTAGGAGGCCTTGAAGATGGCCGGCTGGGCGTAGTGCATGGTGATCTCGACCGGCTGTTGGGCGCGGGCGATGGCAGGGATAGCGAGGGCGGCGGGCAGCGCGAGGGCGGCGGGGAGGGCGAGGGCGGCGCGGCGGGTCAGGTTGGTCATGCGGGGGCTCCGATGTGCGAGAGGGTCAGCCGCGGCGCGGCAGCATGCGACGGACTTCGCTGGCCATATCGGCCAGGGCGAGCTCGGGGGTGGCGCGGCGCTCGATGACGCGCGAGGTGTTGTTGTTGATCGACTCGGTGATGCGCACGCCGTTGGCGCCGGGGAAGGCGAACCAGGGGGCCATGCGCGCCATCTGGGCGACCGCGGCGCTGAAGCGGGGGTTCTCGCGGTAGAACTCGGCGAGCCAGCGCGGCTCGTCGATGGCGAGCTGGTTGCAGGGGACGTAGCCGCTGTTCGTGACCATCAGCGCCTGGCCTTGCGGCGAGGTGCAGAAGCGCAGGAACTTCCAGGCGGCTTCGCGCTTGGCCGGGTCGCGCGCGGTGATCATGCCGGCCGCACCGCCGGTGGCCAGGGTGCCGTTGGCCACGCCGGCGACGACGGGGAGCGGGTAGGTGCGGAAGTCGAAGTTCTGGCCGACGCTGTTGATGAAGTTCCGCACGACGGCGGTGGTCCAGTAGAAGGCGCCGAGGCGGCCGGCGGCGAAGGCCTGGGAGGCGGAGTTGGTGTTGAGCGCGGGCATGGCGGTCTCGGTGACCATGCGCTCGTGCAGCTTCAGCGTGGCGAGGCCCTCGGCCCCGTCGAAGGCGATGTCGCTTTCGTCGGGCTTCATCATGGCGCCGCCGTGGTTGAGCACCAGGGTCTGGAACATCCACTCGCTCCAGGCGAACCACATGCCGTCGGAGCCGTCGGTGCGCGCCTTGACGGCGGCGGCGAGGCGGAGGTGGCCGTCCCAGTCGGTGGGGAGGCGGTCGGGGTCGAAGCCGGCGCGGCGGACGAGGTCGGCGTTGATGAAGCTGATGGCGGTGGATGCGGCGTAGGCCAGGCCGGCCTGGTAGTTGTTGTGGCGGGCGAGGCCGAGCAGGGCGGGGGTGAAGCCCTGGGCGATGGGGTCGCCGTCGCGGGCGAGCAGGGGGCCGAGGTCCTGGGCGATGCCGCGTTCGGCGAAGACGCGCAGCAGGTTCAGGCCCTGGAAGGAGAGGTCCGGCAGCTGGTTGGTGGCGGCCTGGCGTAGGATGAGCTGGGTGCCTTCTTGGTAGGACGGCGTGTTGACGTAGGTGATGCGGATGGAGGGTTCGGCGCGGGCGAAGGCCTCGGTGATGGCGTCGTAGGAGGGCTTGAAGATGAAGGGCTGGGCGTAGTGGACGGTGATCTCCACGGACCCTTGCGCGCGCGGAATGCTCGGCGTGGCCAAGGCGAGGGGCAGGGCGAGGGCGGCGCGGCGGGTGAGGGGCGGCATGGTCGGAGTCTCCTTCGGCGGGTCAGCCCTTGAGGCCGGTGGTGGCGATGCCTTCGACGAAGCGGCGCTGGGCGACGAGGAAGGCGAGGACGAGGGGGGTGGTCATCACCACGGAAGCGGCCATCAGCGCGCCGAAATCGTCGCCGGCTTCCTCGGTGCGAAAGTAGAGGACGCCCAGCGCGGGGGTGGCGTGGCCAGGCCCGCTGATGACGATCAGCGGCCAGAACAGGTCGTTCCAGTGGGCGACGACGGAGAAGATGGCGAAGGCGGTGGCCGCGGGCATGGCGTTGGGCAGGATGACGCGCCAGACGACGGAGAGTTCGCCCATGCCGTCGAGCCTTGCCGCGTGGATCAGTTCGTCCGGCAGCGCCTTGAAGAACTGGCGGAACAGGAAGATGGCGAAGACGGAGATGACGAAGGGCAGGATGAGGGCGGCGTAGGTGTTCAGCAGGCCCAGCGCGCTGAAGCCGACATAGAGCGGGAGCGCGGGGACGTGGTAGGGCACCAGCAGGCCGAGCATGATGGCGCCGAACACCCAGTCGCGGCCTGGGAAGTTCAGCTTGGCGATGGCGTAGCCGGCGGGCACGGCGAAGAGGAGCTGGAAGAACAGGATGCCGGCGCAGACCACGGCGCCGTTCCATAGGTATTGGCCGACCGGGACCTCGGACAGCACGCGGGTGTAGTTCGAGATGGTGCCGCCGCCTTCGGGGATGAGGGACAGCGAGGCGCGGAAGATCTCGTCGAGCGGCTTGAGCGAGGCCGAGACCATCCAGATGTAGGGCATCAGGAACAGCAGCCCGAGGGCTGCGAGCACGATCCAGCGCGCCGCCTGCCACAGGTGATCGCGCGGCTCAGCCATAGTGCACCCGTTTGTCGAGAACCCGTGTCTGCAGCAGCATCAGGGCGAGGACGATCAGCAGGAACACCAGCGTGATCGCGGCGGAATAGCCGAGGCGGAAGTAGGTGAAGCCCTCGGTATACATCGTGTAGAGCAGCACCTCCGAGGCGCGGTTCGGGCCGCCCTGGGTGAGCACGGCCACGCTGTCGAAGGTGCGGACGCCGCGGATCATGGTGATGGTGACCACGAACAGCGTGGTGGGGCCGAGCAGGGGCCAGGTGACGAGACGGAAGCGCTCCCAGGACGAGGCGACGCCGTCGGTTTCGGCGGCCTGGTGCAGTTCGCGCGGGATCGCGGTCAGGCCGGCGAGGAACAGGACGAGGTTGAAGCCGATCGCCTCCCACACGCCGATCGCCGCGAGCGAGATCAGCACGGTATCGGACGAGGTGAGCCAGGCGGGGCCGTTGAGGCCGGCTTCGCGCAGCATCGCGTTCAGCGGGCCGATGGTGGGATGCAGCAGGTATTGCCAGGCGGTCGCCATGGCCACCGGGAGGGAGACTACCGGCAGGAAGAACACGGCGCGGTAGAGGGCGCGGCCCTTGGTCAGGGCCTCGATCAGCAGCGCCAGGGCCAGCGCGCCGCCGATGGAGGCGGGGACGACAATGGCGGTGTAGACGAGGGTGTTGCGCAGGGACTGGCGGAAGCCGCGGTCGTCCCACAGTTCCGCGAAGTTGCCGAGGCCGATCCAGGCGAGCGAGGGCGCGCCGAGTTCGTAGTCGGTGAAGGCCAGCACGATGGCGGCCAGCGTCGGCAGCAGCAGGAGCAGCAGGAAGGCGATGGCGGCGGGCAGGGTGAGCATGAGGCCCGCCAGCGCCTCGCCGACCGGGGCGCGGCGCCGGATCGGTGCGATTGCGAGCGCGTCAGACAAGGGCTTGCTCCGGCACCTGGGCGACGGCGGTGCGGGCGACGCGGCGGCCGGCGGCGTCGAACAGGAGGGCGCGGGTGGGGTCGAAGGCGATGTGCAGCGCCTCCCCGGCGCGCGGGCGCGGCGCGTCGGGGGCGAGGCGGAGGATCGCGGCGCTGTCGCTCGGCGCGTGGTGGGCGTGCAGCAGGAGGCTTTCGCCGAGAAATTCCGCGCCCTGGGCCTGCACGGCGATTCCGGTGGCGGCGATGCGGCAATCCTCCGGGCGGATCGCGAGGGTGAAGCTTCCCGGTGCGGCGTGCAGGCCGATCGGCGTGGCCCCGATGCGCACCAGGCCGTCGGGGCCGGCTTCGGCCGGGAAGGTGTTGATGCGCGGGCTGCCGATGAAGGTGGCGACGCGCAGGTCGGCGGGGTCGGCGTAGATCTCCTCGGGCGTGCCGACCTGGAGGATCCGGCCGGCCTGCATCACCGCGACGCGGTCGGCCATGGTCAGGGCCTCGGCCTGGTCGTGGGTGACGTAGAGGGTGGCGGCACCGCTCTGGCGGTGGATGTCGACGATCTCGCGCCGTGTCTGCACGCGCAGGGCGGCGTCGAGGTTGGAGAGCGGCTCGTCCATCAGGAAGGCGGCGGGGCGGCGGACGATGGCGCGGGCGAGGGCCACGCGCTGGCGCTGGCCGCCAGAGAGCTGGCCGGGGCGGCGGTCGAGCAGGCCAGCGAGGCCGAGCGATTCGGCTGCGCGGGCCACGTCGGCGGCGATGCCGCGATGGGCTTCCTGCGCGCCGGGCCAGAAGCGGCCCAGCAGCGGCAGGCGCTGGGCCGCGGACAGCCGCTTCATCGAGAGCGGCACGGCGATGTTCTGGCGCGCGGTGAGGTGGGGGTAGAGCGCGTAGGACTGGAACACCATGGCGACGTTGCGCTCGGCGGCGCGCAGCCGGGTGACGTCGCGGTCGTTGATGACGATGCGGCCGGCATCGGCAGTCTCGATGCCGGCGACGATGCGCATGAGGGTGGTCTTTCCGCAGCCGGAGGGGCCGACGAGGGCGACGAACTCGCCGGCGGCGACCTGGAGCGAGACGCCATCGAGCGCCGCGACCAGGCCGAAGTGCCGCGTGGCCCCTTCAATGACGATGCCGTTCACGATGCCTGCTCCAAAGTGTGGGCGGCAGGTATCCCCGCGTCCGATGACGCTGCGATGAGGGGGGCGTGACACTTCGGTGATTGTCGTCCGGCGTCGGCGCTGGCCATGGCGGCTCAGCCGGCGCCGAGATTGTTCGCGCGCATGTCCATGTAGTAGAATGAGTAGGGCTGCCATTTCAGCGTCTTGCGCGCGCCATAGCTCTCCAGCGGCTGATACAGAATGGTCGAGGGCGACTCGCCTTCCCACGCATCCAGCATCTGCACCCACAGCGCCTTGCGCTTGGCCGGATCAGCCTCGACCTCCAGCGCCCGGCCGGCCTCGTTGAACGCCGCGGCACTCTCCTTGGCCCAGGTGCCGCGCACCTGGAAGCTGGTGTTGGGCCCCCAGGACGGCCAGATCGCCCCCAGCGGATCCGGCAGCCGGGTCGAGTTCGAGGTGTTGCCGATCTGCTGGCCCGGCCCCTGCATCTGGGCGAAGCTCTCCACCACCTGAAGCTCGGCGTTGATGCCGACGGCCTTCCACATCTCCAGCAGGATCTCGGCGGCCGCGAGCGCGTTGGTGTAGTAGTTCGGCATGGTGCGATAGGTGATCTTCTGGCCGCGATATCCCGCCTCGCGCAGCAGCCGCTTGGCCCGCTCCGGATCGAACGGCAGCGAACGCCCGGCCAGGAACATTTCGCCGTACTCGGGATAGTTATGGCTCTCCGGCACCACCGCCTTGCCGTTCCACAGCGTCTCCACCAGCAGCTTGCGGTCGATCGCCAGGTTCAGCGCGTGGCGGATGCGCTTGTCCGCAATCACCGGGTCGCGCATGTCGTAGGTCAGCAGATGGGCATTGGCCAGCACCACGGAGCGCGCCTCGACATGCTGGTAGCGCGCGAGCGTATCGAGCTGGTCGGGCGGCAGGTTGGTGACGATGTCGAACTCGCCGGAGACCAGGCCGGCCACGCGCGTCGAAACCTCCGGCACCTTGCGGAACTCAACGCTGGCAAAGCCCGGCTTGCCCATCCAGTACTCGTCGAAGGCATCGAACTGGATGGTGGTGTCGCGCGCCATGCTGCGGAACTTCAACGGCCCGGTGCCAACCGGATTGCGCGCGAAGCCGTCAATGCCAACCGCCTGGTAATGCCGCTTGTTGACGATCCACGACGCCCAGGAGGCCAGCCGCTGCTCCAGCAACACGTCGGGGCCGCGGGTGCGGAACCGCACCGTGCGGGCATCCAGCGCCTCCACATTGGTCAGGATGCCAAAATAGTTCTTCGCATCGGGGATCAGCGGCTTCTCGCCCCACATCCGCTCGGCGGCAAAGGTGAAGGCCACGTCGTCGGCATGCAGCAGGTCGCCGTTGTGAAACCGCACCCCCTCGCGCAGCGTCACCACCAGCTCGGACGGCGACTCGCGCTTCCAGGAACTCGCCAGGCTCGGCTCCAACTTGGACCCGCCCCCGCCCGGCGCCGAGAGGAAGTCGCGGCGGATCAGCGTGTCATAGAGCGAATACGAAATCCGCGTGCCCACATTGCCCATGTCCCGCGCCGGCTCCATCCCGGGCGGCAGGTCGGCGACGGCAACCACCAGCTTCGCCCGCGCCCCCGCACCTGTCTGCGCTTCCGCCGGCCGTGTCACAGCGGCAAGCGGCGCCATGGCGGCGGCAGCCAGAAGGGCGCGGCGATGAAGGCGGACGGGGCTGGCTGGGGACACGGCTGGCACCTCTGGAGATCTGTTCGGCCCTTTTGTCGCAGCCGCTTGATGCCGCCGCGATGACGGTGCTGTTGCGGTTGCATGAAGTTCGTGCGGCAGGCGCGCCCGCCCCAACCTTGGCACCCCAACCCTGCCGGCCAGTCATCCGGATCGCCGCCACCATGCGCGCGCTGCCACGAAACCGTCACGCCAACGTCATCGAAACCCGCTAGCGGCCAGCGCGGAACGCCCCCTTTCCTCCCCCGAGGTCAGAAGGAGATTCCGTGCCCATACTCCTGCACGCCCGCCCCGCGCCCGCCGCGCAACCCCTCATCCCATCGGCGCCCCCCACACTGGCACCACCGGTGCTGGAGGTGCGCGGCCTGCGCGTGGCGATCGAGGGGCCGCACGGCGCGGTGATGCCGGTTGACGGCGTCGACCTGTCCATCGCGCCCGGTCGAACGCTCTGCCTGGTGGGTGAGTCCGGATGCGGCAAAAGCCTGACCTGTTTCGCCCTGACCGGCCTGCTGCCCCCGGCCGCACGCATCGCGGCGGGCTCGGTGCGGCTGGACGGGCGCGAGCTGGTCGGCCTGCCGGCGCGCGAAATGGCCGCCCTGCGCGGCCCGGCCATGGCGATGATCTACCAGGACCCGCAAGCCGCCCTGAACCCGGTGATGACCATCGGCGCACAGATCGCCGAGGGCCTGACCCTGCACGGCAGCAGCCGCACCGCCGCCCGGGCCGAGGCGCTGCGGCTGCTGGACCGCGTCGGCATGCCGGCCGCCGCCGCCCGCCTGCATGACTATCCGCACCAGCTCTCCGGCGGCATGAACCAGCGCGCGGTGATCGCCATGGCACTGGCCTGCCGCCCGCGCCTGCTGATCGCCGACGAGCCGACCACGGCGCTGGACGTCACCATCCAGGCCCAGATCCTGGCGCTGCTGCGCGAGGCCCAGGCCGAGCTCGGCATGGCGCTGCTGCTGGTGACGCATGACCTCGGCGTGGTGGCCGAAATGGCCGACGCGGTGGCGGTGATGTATGCCGGCCGCGTCGCCGAACAGGCGCCCGCCGACAGCCTGTTCGACGCACCCGCCCATCCGTATTCCGCCGGCCTCCTGGCCTGCCTGCCGCGCATCGAACGCGATGCCGCCCTGGCCGCCATCCCCGGCACCGTGCCGCCGCTCAGCGCCTTGCCCCCCGGCTGCGCCTTCGCGCCACGCTGCACGCGGGCCGCACCGCTTTGCGCCGTCACCCGGCCGGACCCGCGCGCCCTTGACCGCGGCACCTGGGTAGCCTGCCACCAGCCGCTGCGTGACGATGGCTGAGCCGCTGCTCGTGGCCGACGGCATCGTGCGAAGCTTCGCCATGCGCCGCCGCCTCCCCTTCGCCCGGCCGCGTCTGCTCCAGGCCGTGGCGGGGGTGTCGCTCACCGTAGCGGTCGGCGAAACCGTCGGGCTGGTGGGCGAATCCGGCTCCGGCAAATCCACCCTCGGGCGCGTCATGGCGGGCATCCTGCCGCCCAGCGCCGGCACCGTGCGCTTCGCCGGCGCATCGCTCGCCAACCCACATGACCGCGCAGCCACGCGGCGCCAGGCACAACGCCTGCAACT
>CAMBRC010000084.1 GCA_945869965.1 Asaia bogorensis | reverse complement strand
TACAACCACGATCATCGCCACAGCGGGATCCGTTACGTCAGTCCGGCACAGCGCCATGCCGGGGAAGACCGCGGGCTGCTGGCGGGCCGTCACGAACTTTACCTGCGGGCACGCGCGGCCAACCCAAGGCGCTGGAGCGGCGAAACCCGCGACTGGACGCCGGTTGGCGCGGTGACCCTCAATCCAGAGAAAGACACGGTCGTTCAGGCGGCGATCGCGGCCAAAAAGCTTTCCGGTTCGATCGGCGAGCCTGCTTTCCCGTCCCGACCTGGGGAACCAGAGGCCGTGGCGCGCAGCGAAGGGGAAGAGAGGAGCGGAGCCACCCGGAGCCACGCGCAGCGCGCCCTTCAGCGCGAGCATGGCGAGGCTGGCGAGCACCGGACCTTCCCCGAAGCGAGCACCATGGCACACTCCGCACCAGCCGGCGGACCAGGCCATCGGCCGCGCGGTGACATCCAGGGAAAGGAGGCCCGATAAAACGACGAATGTTACAAATTACGGGCGACAACTTGCTTGACACTCTCCGGTTCCTCACCGATGAACCAGAGGATCCGGTCAATCGGTGTGCGCAAATGGGCATCGGTCAGTGGTTGAGACGGTTGGTATCAGGTAAGCAATTACGAAAATTGAGGAACCCAAGCGATGACGCTGCCCAAAATCGGCGACATGATATCACCATATAAATTCGGATTGCTCAATGCTGCGTTACGCACACACCCCCCGGTGACAAATCACAATGCAACACACGATGCGAAGTCGGGAAACGCGAAGTGGGTCGGTAAAACATTACATATCGCGGCGGAGGGCCTTATTAATTACTGGTATATACCCCCCATAGATGATGAAGTCAGTTATTGCGTCGTTCACGACAAAGGGGGGTACGGTGACGCATATGTCATCAGCGATGGGTTCGGAGGCTGCGAATATCATACCTTATCTAACGCGAAATTTGGCCTTACCGCATTTTTACATGTCTACCGCGGCGGCGGTATAACTACAAAATACACACTGGCTGACGGATGGATACGCACGCAGATACTGTCGTCCGATGGTATGACGAAGGCCAATGGGTCCCATAAACGTGATCATATGGTGGTATCCCACATCGACAGAACAAACAACACCGTTAAAAGCAAATTTATCAGCACGGAATTTGATGCTAAACTTCGCGTCAGCACAGTCTGGATGGAATTTTCAGAAATTTAGCCGATAGAGACGGTTTCCGCCGGGATCGGCATCGGCGTTGGCACGCTGGAGCGATGGCGGGCCGAGGCTCTCGCGAGGGCGGCTGGCGGCGGCGAAAGCCGCCCAAGCCGCTGGACCCCGGCCGCCCGGCTGGACGCGGTGATCGCAACAGCCCCGATGGATGAGGCCATGCTCGACGAAAGCTGTTCGAGGTGCACGAGGCCACCAAGTCGCCTATTGCCGAGGCGGCGCTGCGCCGTATCCAGGCGCTGTATCAGATCGAAGCCGACATCACTGGCCGCTCGGTTGCCGATCGAGAGGCTGAGCGCCGGGCGCGCAGCAAGCCCTTGCTCGAGGAGATGAAGACATGGATGGAGGGGCAACGCCGAAGAGCATCAAGCAAGACGGCGCTGGGCAAGGCGCTGCAGTATGCCCTGGGCCGCTGGGAAGCGCTGACCCGCTATGCCGATGACGGGCGCCTCGCCATCGACAACAATCTGGCCGAGCGCTTGCTCCGCGGCATCGCCGTCACGCGCAAGAACTTCCTGTTCCTCGGGTCCGACAAGGGCGGCGACCGCGCTGCCATCCTCTACACACTGATCGAAACCGCGAAGCTCAACAGCCTCAACCCCGAAGCCTACCTTGCCTACGCCATCGACCAGTTGGCGCGCGGGCATCTCGCCTCAAGGCTCAGCGAACTCCTGCCCTGGAACTGCAAGGGCGCCGTCGAAGACCGGGCTGCCTGAAAACTTACGCCGTCAACCGTGGGCACCAGCTTACGCTTACAGATCAAGCGTCCGCCCATCGTCAGCAACAGCAAACCCAGCGCGAACTGCGTCACCCCGAACAACGCCAACTGGAACAGCTCGAACCCGCTCACAGCCATAGGCGCCGCCACCGGCCAGACCAGCAGGGCGCACAGGAATGCCGACAACCCTGCCGCCGGCAACATCGATGTGTCGTGATGGCGGCGGATCAGCAGCATCATCACCGACATCAGCACCGTCATGCCAAAGGCCAGCAAATTGCCGACCAGTCGCCCCTCGGCGAAGGCGCCGCCCACCATGATGACTACGCCCGCCAATGCCGCCGCACTCGCCAACATGGTGCCACGCCTCTCGCGCACCCCCAGCCACAGCCACCCAAGCACAGCGGTCACGAACGGCGCGGTGGCAAAGATCACCACCACATCCGCGACCGAGGTATGCCGGAACGCATTGATGAATAGGATCGTCGCCACGCCAGAGCATGCGGCTGCCGCCAGCCCCGGCCAGCCGATCCGCCGCACCGCCGCCCAGGCACCCCGGCGTTCCTGAACCACCACGATCCCCGCGATGAACGCGCCGGCGAACATCCCGCGCCAGAACAGCATGGTCCAGGCATCCAGCGTGATCAGCCGGGTGAAAAACCCTGCCGTGCTGTAGGAGACGGCGGAGCCGGCCACGAGCAGGAGGCCGAGCTGATGGCGGGTCGACATCGACGTTAGTTCACATTATGTTCTTTTCATGCTATTCACTAGGTGCTGTGCCGTCAAGCGTGCAGTGCTAGGTTGACGTCGTGTCGCTTTCCCTTCCCCTTCCGTTGCCCGAGACCTCGGGCCCCCTCGCCGACCGCCTGCGCCCGCGCACGCTGGCGGAGGTCGTCGGCCAGGATCACCTGCTCGGCCCCGCTGGCACCCTCACCCGGATGCTGGAGCGCGGCTCGCTGGCCTCGCTGATCCTCTGGGGCCCCCCAGGCGTCGGCAAGACCACCATCGCCCGCCTCTTGGCCGAGCAGGCCGGCCTGCATTTCGTCCAGCTCTCCGCCGTCTTCTCCGGCGTCGCCGATCTCAAGAAATGCTTCGAGGATGCCACCAGGCGCCGCGCCACCGGCCAATCCACCCTGCTTTTCGTCGACGAGATCCACCGGTTCAACCGCGCCCAGCAGGATGGCTTCCTCCCCGTGGTCGAGAACGGCACCGTCACCCTGATCGGCGCCACCACCGAAAACCCCAGCTTCGCCCTGAACGGCGCCCTGCTGTCCCGCTGCCAGGTCCTGGTCCTCAAGCGCCTCGACGACGCCGGCCTGGAAAAACTCCTCGCCCGGGCCGAAGCCGCCATCGCCCACCCCCTGCCGCTGGACGCCGAAGCCCGCCCCACCCTGCGCGCCATGGCCGACGGCGACGGCCGCTACCTCCTCAACCTCGCCGAACAGCTCGCCGCCCTGCCGGAAAACACCGCCCCGCTCGACGTCCCCGCCCTCTCCGACCTCCTTGCCAAGCGTGCAGCCCTCTACGACAAGGATCGCGAGGAGCACTACAACCTCATCTCCGCACTCCATAAGTCGCTCAGAGGTTCCGATTGCGACGCCGCCCTCTACTGGCTCGCCCGCATGCTCACCGGAGGCGAGGACCCGCGCTACATCGCCCGCCGCCTGGTCCGCTTCGCCAGCGAGGATATCGGCATGGCCGACCCGCAAGCCCTCACCCAGGCGCTGACCGCCTGGGAGGTCTACGAACGCCTCGGCAGCCCCGAAGGCGAACTCGCCATCGCCCAAGCCGTCGTCTATCTCGGCACCGCGCCCAAATCGAACGCGCTCTACACCGCCCTCGGCGCCGCCCAGCGTGCGGCAAAAGGCACCGGCAGCCTCACCCCGCCCGCCCACATCCTCAACGCGCCGACAAAACTGATGAAACAACTCGGCTACGGCGCCGGCTACGCCTATGACCACGACGCTGCCGACGGCTTCTCCGGCCAGAACTATTTCCCCGACGGCATGCCGCGCCAGAACTTCTACCAACCCGCCGAACGCGGCTTCGAGCGCGAGGTGACGAAACGCCTGGCCTACTGGGCCAAACTCCGCCAGGACCGCACCCCATGACCGTCACCACACGCGAAATCACCGAAGACGAGGCCGATATCCGCCTCGACCGCTGGCTGCGCCGCCACTTCCCCGGCCTCACCCAGGCCGCGATCCAGAAATTCTGCCGCACCGGCCAGGTCCGCGTCGACGGCAAGCGGGCCGAGGCCGCCACCCGCCTGGTCGCCGGCCAGTCGATCCGCATCCCGCCAATCCCGCCCCCCCCCACCACGCCGGCAACACCGCCGCCGCTGGACCCCGCCCTGATCCGCGAGATCGAGTCCATGGTGCTCCACCGCGACGATCACATCATCGTGCTCAACAAACCGCCGGGCCTGCCAACCCAGGGTGGCCCCGGCATCTCCAAGCACTTGGACATGATGCTCGCCGGCCTGCGCGGCGACAGCGAGCACAAACCCCGCCTCGTCCACCGCCTGGACCGCGACACTTCCGGCGTCATCGTCGTCGCCCGCACCCCTGGCGTCGCCGCCAAGCTGGCCAGCGCCTTCCGCGGCCGCACCGTGGAGAAAACCTACTGGGCCGTCGTCACCGGCCGCCCGGTCCCGGTCGAGGGCCGCATCGAGCGCGAACTTGTCCGCATCGAGGGTTTCCGAGGCGAGCGCGCCGCGGTCGCCGGCCCGCTCGACACCGACACCGCCCATTCCATCACCGACTACCGCACCCTGGACCACGCCGGTCGCAAACTCGCCTGGCTGGAACTCAGGCCCCTGACCGGGCGGACCCATCAGCTGCGCGTCCACTGCGCCTCGATTGGAGCGCCCATTCTGGGCGATGCGCCCTACGGCACCGAGAAACAGGAGGAGGGCAACCGCAACTCCGCCCTGGTCGAAGGTTTTCCGGAACGCTTGCACCTGCACGCCCGCCGCCTCAGCTTGCCGCATCCCGACGGCGGCACCCTGACCGTCGAAGCCGATCTGCCGCAGCACATCGCTGAGACCTTCCGCCAGCTCGCCTTCACCGCACCCCCTACCGCCCGGCCCAACCGCCGCCGCTAGCCAACCGCCGCCGCTAGAAGGAGCAAGCGCTTCTTTTTGAAAAAAGAAGCAAAAACCTTCATCCATTCGCCGCCAACGGAGATGGGTGTGCAACAACGCGGCGGCTAGGCTAGGAAACGACGGACCGGGGCGGGGTAGAGCAGACGGATGGCGCGGCGGCGACGCAGCAACCGAAGCGAGCGGACGGGCCATGGGGCAGGGCAGGGCGCCTTTCCCCTGGCCGATATGCACGAACGTCCGCCACCGCCCGTCCCCTGGCTGCGCTTCATCCTTGCGGGGCTCCTCGGCCTCGCGGTCCTGACCGGTGCCGCGATCGGCCTGATCCGCGCCCTGATCGACACCGAGGCGATGCACGAGGACACCCTGACCGCCTTGCGCGACGCGACCGGCCGCGACGTGCGAATCGGCGGCAAACTCAGAATCACCTCCTATCTCGGCGCCACCGTCGCCATCGACGACATCACCATCGCCAACCGCCCCAATGCGGCCGGTTCGGGCGCCGAACGCCCCGACATGATCCGTATCGCGCGCGCCGAGGCCGAGCTGTCCCTGCTGGCCCTGCTCACTGGCCGCGCCGAAATCCAGCGCCTGGTGATCGACAACCCGGACATCGCCCTGGAGATCGACGCCGATGGTCGCGGCAACTGGCAAAACCCGCCTTCCGCCAACCCGCCCGCGGCGGCACCCGCGTTGCCGCGCAACCTCCATCTCAAGGACGGCAAGCTCACCTTCACCGACGCCCGCAGCGCCCGCACCACCACGGTCGCCCTGCGCCGCGTCGCCCTGTCCGAGGCCGAAACCGGCGGCCTGCTTACCCTCGCCGCCGACCTCGCCTTCGGCCCCCAGCGCTTCAGCGCCAACGGCCAGATCGGCTCCGTCGCCCGCCTCGTTGACCGCACCGCCACCACCCCCTGGCCGGTCCGCCTCACCCTGGACAGCCCGGGCGCCAAACTGACCATCGCCGGCGGCCTGACCCGCCCGCTCGACCTCGCCGGCTACGCGGTCAAGCTCGACGCCTGGGTCGCCGACAGCTCCACCCTGGCCAACGTCATCCCCTACCGCCTGCCCATCATGCGCACCATGTCGCTCACCGCCCGCATCGCCGACACCGGCGGCACCATCCCGGACATCGCCGGCGCCCGGCTGCAAATGGGCGCGTCGGACCTGACTGCCTGGATCCCCGGCCTCAAGGTCGACACCGCCGATATCAGCATCCCCGGCCTGGACCAGTCCGCCCGCGCCGAAATCCTCGGCACCCTGAACAGCGTGCCGGTCCGCATGCAGGCCGCCCTCGGCCCGCTCGCCGTCTTCCTGCCCGAACGCGCCAATACGCCCCAACGCTTCCCCATCGATATCGCGCTCGAACTGGGCGACACCAGCCTAGCCCTCAAGGGCGCGATCGGCGCCGCCGGTCAGCAAACCGGCCTGGACCTCGCCCTCTCCGGCCGCGTCCGCGACCTCGAACTGATGTCCCCCCTGGTCGGCCAACGCCTGCCGGCTCTGCGCAATGTCGCCGTCAACGCCCGCCTCACTGACGGCGAGACCGGCGGCTTCGCCCAAAGCCTCGCCCTGCGCGACCTCTCCCTCACCACCCACCAGGGCGACCTCGCCGCCGACCTCGTGCTCTCCCACACCCCGCGCTGGGCCCTGCGCGGCACGATCCGCAGCACCAAGCTCGACGCCGACGCCCTGACCCAGCTGCTCGCCCCCAGCATCGGCCCAATCGACCTCGTCGAGCGCCCCTCGCCCTTCCGCCCCCGGCCCGTCGACAACACCAGCAGCATCTCCGGCGCCAAGCTACGCCTCGACCTCCTGCGCGCCGCCGACGCCGACCTCACACTGTCCATCGACGAACTGCGCGCCGCCACCCTGCCTTACCGCAACCTCGCCGCCCGCCTCCGCCTGGACCGCGGCCGCCTCGTCCTCGATCCCCTCACCGCCACCCTCCCCAGCGGCCCCGCCTCCATCCAGTTCGACATGGACGCCGCCGACCAGCGCACCCCCATGCGCCTGCGCGCCACCATCCCCGGCCTCCCGATCCAGCCCCTGATGGCCTCCTCCAACCGCCGCGACAACCTGTTCGGCACCCTGGAGATCGACGCCGACCTCACCGCCGAGGGCGACTCCCTGCGTGCCCTGGCCGCCACCGTCACCGGACGCCTCGGCCTGGCTATCGTCGAAGGCGACATCGACAGCCGCATGCTGCTGGACCCGCTGGCCGGCGTCATGGGCGCCGCCCGCATCCCCCTGAACCTCGCCACCCAGATCGGCACCCTGTCTCGCCTGCGCTGCTTCGCCGCCCGACTCGACGCCGACCGCGGCCGCACCCGCATCGCCGCCCTCCTGCTCGAAAGCGGCCGCATCCTGCTCGAAGGCGAAGGCGGCCTCGACCTCGCCCAGGAAACGCTGGACATGCGCATCCGCTCCTCCATCCGCATCCCCGGCCAGGCCGTCAGCGTCCCGTCCCGCCTCGAAGGCAGCTTCGCCGCCCCCCGCATGGCCCTCGACCCCGCCGACCCCGCCTACGGCGCCGCCATCGCCCGCCCAGACGCCCCCGACCCCTGCCTGCCCGCCCTCGAACTGGCCCGCGCCGGCCGCGCCGGCCCCCTGCCCGCCGACCGCGACGCCCGCCCCGCCATGGTCGTCCCCACGCCCAACCGCCCCAGGCGGTAAAATCCTCGCTAGAAAGACCACCGCCGCATGAAACGCTTCTGGGACACCGCCACCACCGCCGCCACCGGCGACCCCAAGGGCACCCATTGGCAGGTCCTGCTCGACGGCAAGCCCATGCGCCTGCCCGGCGGCGCCCCCCTCCTGCTGGCCAACCCCGCCCTCGCCCAGGCCATCGCCACCGAATGGCAAGCCGCCGGCGGCGCCAAGGGCGGCGACATGACCGCCGCCGACACCCCGCTGACCCGCATGGCCGGCACCGCCCAGGAACGCGTCGCCCCGAACGCCCAGGCCGTCGCCCGCGAACTCGCCCGCTACGGCGAAACCGACCTCCTCTGCTACCGCGCCACCGACCCCGACGACCTCGTCCAACGCCAGGCCCAGCAATGGCAACCCTGGCTCGACTGGGCCGAACAACACTACGGCGCCCGCCTCCTGGTCACCGCCGGCATCATCCACCGCCCCCAACCCCCCGAAGCCCTCGCCGCCCTGGCCGCCGCCGTCGCCGCCCAGCCCCCCCCCGCCCTGGCGGCCCTCGGCCTCATCGTCCCCGCCACCGGCAGCCTCATCCTCGGCCTCGCCATCGCCGCCGGCGCCGCCACCCCCGAAGCCGCCACCCAAGCCGCCCAACTCGACGAGCTCTACCAAGCCGAACTCTGGGGCGTGGAATGGGAAAGCGAAGAACGCCGAACCCGCATCGCCGCTGATATCGCCCTCGCCGCGCGTTACCTCAGCCTCTCAAGGCAAAACGCGTAAGGAAGCACCTTTTTTTTGTGAACAAAAAGAAGCAAAAAAACTTCATTCATTTAATCTTCTCTCCCCCCGCGCTTGGGCGGGGGGAGCCGGAGGGGGGCTCTACTAGCCCATACTTCGGAGGAACGCCACCCTACCCAAAAACCTCGCCCCAAGCCCCCCGCAACGCATCATCCGCATCCCCCATCGACGCCCCAACCCCCAGCGCCGCCAAACTCGTCACCCCATGCTCGGCAATCCCGCACGGCACAATCCCGCCGAAATGTCCGAGATCGGGCGCAACGTTCAGCGCCACCCCATGCCAACTCACCCACCGCGTCACCCGAACCCCAATCGCCCCAATCTTCGCCTCGTCCCCACCCGGCAAAACCACCCAAATCCCAACCCGCCCCGCCCGCCGCTCGCCGCGAACCCCCAGCCGCCCCAGCGCCAGGATCATCCACTCCTCCAACCCCGCCACAAAACTGCGCACATCCCGCGCCCGCACCCCCCCATGCGCCCGCTCCAAATCCAGCATCACATACCCCGTCCGCTGCCCCGGCCCGTGATACGTCCACTGCCCCCCCCGCCCCGCCTCATAGGTCGGAAACCGCCCAGGCTCCTGCAGATCCGCCGGATCAGCCGAAGTCCCCGCCGTATACAGCGGCGGATGCTCCACCAGCCAAACCAACTCCCCCACCTCCCCCGCCCGGATCCCCGCCACCCGCGCCCGCATCGCCGCCAACGCCGCGGGATAATCCAGCAACCCCGCCTCCACCCGCCATTCGATGGCCGAATCCCCAAGCTGGGTCATTGATCCCCCCCCATTCATCGGCTATACGCCCCTGCCTTCACGATGCGGTCGTGGCGGAATGGTAGACGCGCAAGCTTGAGGTGCTTGTGGGGGTAACCTCGTGGAAGTTCGAGTCTTCTCGACCGCACCAATGAAGCTCCATCCGAACCGGAAAACACCCCCGGCATTCTAGCCCCTCCGGGCGAAGAATGCGCGGGCGGATGGCAAGTCAGGCAACATGAGGCCGCCGCGCCATCCACCTCCCCTCCCCCCGTCATCCCGATCGCAGCGAAGGATCCACGCTTTCGCTTGCTTGCTGCGAGAACCTGGCTCAACCGCTCAGGTCGACCTCGAAATCCTCGATGACCACTGAGGACCCAATGACCACATCCGCCACCTCCCGTCCCGCCATCCCCCACCCAGTCCTCACCACCCCCCGCCTCCGCCTGCGCCAGTTCCGCCCCGACGACACCGACGCCATGCACGAAGCCTACAGCAACCCCGAAGCGATGCGGTTCTGGGATCGCCCGGTCCACACCAAGCGCATCGAAACCGTGCGCGCCGTGCGCAACTCCATCAAATGTACCCCGGCCTACTACCGCGTCTGGGCCATCGCCGACGCTGCCACCGACCGCTGCCTCGGCATGGCCAACTATCACAACGGCAACACCCGCCATAAACGGGCGGAAATCGGCTACATCATCCACCCCGCCTACCACCGCCAGGGCCTCGCCACCGAGGCCGTCTCCGCCCTGCTCGACCACTGCCTGAACGACCTCGGCCTGCACCGCCTCGAGGCCCGCATCGAACCCGACAACACCGCCTCGCGCACCCTGATCGAGAAACTCGGCTTCCGCCGCGAAGGTCTCCTGCGCGACAGCCTGCGCGTCGACAACACCTGGCGCAGCGCCCTACTTTACGCCCTGCTGGCAACCGAACGCCCCACCTGAGCCGCGCGCCATTTGCCATCGTCCCCCGGCGCGATCATCGTTTTGCTCCAACGATCCGCGACGAGCCCCAATGCCCAAACCCCCCATCCCCCACCCAACCCTCACCACCCCCCGCCTCCGTCTGCGCCCCTTCCGCGCCGACGACACCAACGCCATGCACGAGTGCTACTCTGACCCCGAAGCCATGCGCTTCTGGAATCGCCCGCCCCACGCCACAAGCCGTCAGACCGAACGCGCCATGCGCCGCGTCATGACCCCCGCCAAACGCCGCGCCTGGGCCGTCGCCGACGCCCAAACCGATCTCTGCCTCGGCATGGTCAACTACCACAACGCCGACCTCAGCCACCGCAGCGCCGATATCGGCTACATGATCCACCCCGCCCGCCACGGCCAAGGCATCGCCACCGAAGCCGTCACCGCCCTGGTCGACCACTGCTTCGGCCTCCTCGCGCTCCACCGCCTGACGGCCTTCATCGACCCCGAGAACACCGCCTCCATCCGCCTCGCCGAAAACCTCGGCTTCCGCCGCGAAGGCCTGCTGCGCGAAACCCTCTTCCTCAACAACGCCTGGCGCAGCGACCTCGTCTACGGCCTGCTCGTTACCGACCGCCCCGCCGCGCCTGACTCCCGCCGCGCCTGACCCCCGACAAAAATAAAAATTCCGCAAATCAGAAAAAAAGCCTTGAACAACGATTCAAGGTTAGCTATGTATCATGACATGTATCCAATTCCAGTCACCACCGCGCTCTGCCAGGGGTTGGCCGCCGCCCTCTCCGGGCTGCGCGCCACCGTGGCCAATCACATCGCCCGCGCTTGGCACCTCGAACCCCTGCTCGCCCTGATTTATCACCGCCTCACCCGCATGGCCCTGCGCCTGGACCGCCTCACCCAGCGCTGGCAGGCCGGCACCCTGCCCACACCCCGCCTCCCGCGCCCCCACGCCGCCGCGCCCAAATCCTCCCGCCCCAAACCGATCGCCGTCCCGAAATCCCATCTCTGGCTGGTCCGCCTGGTCCAACCCACCGCCCAGTACATCGTCCCCGTCGAGATATTCCTCGCCAACCCCGAAACCCGCGCCCTCGTCGAAGCCGCCCCCCAAGCCGGCCGAATCCTCCGCCCGCTCTGCCGCGCGCTGGGCATCGCCCCGCCGGACTGGCTGCGCCTCCCCGCGCGCCCACCCGCGCCGCGAAAATCCCGCGCCAAACCCCCGCGTCCCGAACCGGCCACGCCCTACCGCCCGCTCCCCGCCTATATCCGCGCCGCCGTCCGTGCCTGGAAACCGAAATACGGCTAGCGGCGTGAGTCAAACCCACGACCTAAACGTTCCGATAACAAAATAAAAACGTTCTTTTTTGAAAAAAAGAACCAAAAAACTTTTATCCATAAGGACTCAGTCCAAACGGATAAAAGTCTTTTTGTTTCTTTTTCTACAGAAAAAGAAGAATCTGCCTTACTCCGCCGCCTTCACCACATCGAAATACCGGTTCGCCAACCCCTTCTGGTTCTCATAGATCGACCCCTGCTTATCCGCCGCCGGCAAAGGCATCCGCACCGGCACCGGCGTCAGCCGCGGCTCCACCGAAGAAGTCCCGCAACACATCATCGCATCGAACTCGGCCAGATCCTTCACCGGATTGACAATCGGCCACGCATCCGCCGCCCGGAACTGAAACAGCAACAACCGCCGGTCCTTGTTCGAAGTATTCACAGCGCTGCCATGGATCGCCCGCACATGATGCACCGTGATGCTTCCCGCCGGCCCCAGCAACGGCACCGCCTTGGAATAATCAACGCCGCCCACCGTCGGGTCCATCGCCCCACAGAACTTGCCGTCGAAATGGTGGCTATGCACCGGCCCCTTGTGACTGCCCGGAATGATCATCAGCGGCCCGTTGGCCAACTCCATGTCATCCATCATCACGCCCACAGCCGCCAGGTCATCATTGGTATGTGGATAAAACGCCCAATCCTGGTGCCATTCCACCGCCGCCCCATACCCCGCCGACTTCAAATTCAGCTTGGCGGTATCGAACCGAACATCCGGCCCCCACAAATCCCGCAACACCGCCAAGATGCGAGGATGCCGCATCAACCCGGCATAGACGGGATCATGCAGATGCGGCGACTTGATCCGCCGCACCCGTGGCTGCGCTGGCGAATGCGTGTCTTCGAGATCAAAGATATCGGTATGCGTGCTATGCGCCCGAGAGCGTTCAACGAATTCGTCCGTCACCCGCCGCAACCCGGCCACCTCGGCCGCCGAAAGGATGTCGCGCACAACAATCGCGCCAGCCTCGTTGTATTCGTCAATCTGCGCCTGACTCAGGATTTCCAGCATCCCACGTTCCTCCGCTTGTGCGCCCAGCATAATACCGGACGCCCAAGCGGGTCACGCAGTTTACAAACGATGCCAGGGCTTCCGATCCGCCTCGAACTTCGCCTGGGCATGGCTGACCCCGATATCGGCCAGCATATGGTCATCCAACCGGCCCAGATTCCGGCGCGACACCTCTTCGCGCAGCGCCACCACATAGGCCCGGCGGAACCGGCGCCAGGCAAGGCGCACGGTCATGACCAGATGCGGGGCCAGATGGCTAAGGCCACGGGAAACGGGAGCAGGCGAAAGATGAGCCGACATGGCTGGGGTCCTCCAAGGATGTGCCGACCCGTGCAATCTGCTCGCACCTGCACAATAAGAGAAACGAATTGCATTGATCGTCGATATCAAGAAATATGATGGCATGACCACGCCCCAATCCCTCGACCCCGACCTCCTGCGCGCCTTCGTCTTCATCGCCGAGGATGGCAGCTTCTCGCGCGCCGCCGAACGCGTCGGCCGCACCCAATCGGCGGTATCGATGCAGGTCCAGCGCCTGGAAACCGCCCTCGGCAAACGCCTCTTCGCCCGCGGCCGCGGCGGCCAGGTGACCCTCACCCCCCAGGGGTCGATGTTGCTCGAACGCGCCCGCGAGTTGCTGCGCCTGAACGACCAGATCTGGAACAGCTTCCACACCCCCGAGATCCAGGGCCGCGTCCGCCTCGGCACCCCGGACGACTACGCCCTGCGCTACCTGCCGCAAGTGCTGAAAAGCTTCGCCGACACCCATCCCGGCATCGAGGTCGCCGTCGACTGCGCCCCCTCGGTCGAACTCTTCCCCAAGCTGCGCAACGGCGAACTCGACCTCTCCCTGCTGTCCGAGGGCGAAGAAGTCGCCGGCTGGCCCTCGGTCGAACTTTGGCGCGGCCCGCTGCGCTGGATCACCTCGGACCGCTACGCGCCGCACCGCCTGGACCCGCTCCCGCTCGCCCTGTCGCGCACCAGCTGCTCCTGGGGCAAGGCGGCGATCTCGGCCTTGGAATCGGCCGGCCGCAACTACCGCCTCGCCTACACCTCGGCCTCGCAGATGGGCACCCACGCCCCGGTCCTCGCCGGCCTGGCGGTCACGGTCTCGACCATCTCCTGGGTGCCCGAAGGCCTGCGCGTGGTCCGCCGCGAGGAGGGCCTCCCCGACCTGCCGGATTTCGGCATCCTGCTCGCCCGCGGCCGCGACGCGCAGCAGCCGGTGACCGATGTGCTCGCCCGCCACATCACCGACACGTTCAGGGGTGAAATGCGCCGCCTCGACCGGGCCGCCTAACCCAGAAAAGCTGGCGCCAGATCCACCAACGCCGGCACCACCCCGTGATGCCCAAGGAACCGCAACAGATCGTCCGGCGCCATCTCCAGCGTCGCGGTATTGACCAACGGATGCACCAGTAAGGTCGCCGCCGCCATCAACGGCGCATGGATCACCAGCCGAACCTGGTGCTGCGTGTCGTTCATCATTGCCAACGGTGTCACTGACCCCGGCTCTACCCCCAGGATGACCCGCAAATCGTCCGCCGAACCGAACGAGATCCGCTTGCTCCCGATCAGCGGCGCCATCGCCTTGGTGTCCATGCGGGGATCACCAGGCACCACCACCAGCCAGTACTGCTTGCCGGCATCCTTGATGAACAGGTTCTTCACCTGCGCCCCCGGCAACCCGTCCCATACCGCATGCGCATCGTCCACCGTGCGAAGCGGCGAATGTTCATGGCACGTTGGCGCAAGGTTCAGCGCCGCAAGGGCCGCGGCGAGCGGATCGGGGATCGGCATGGAGGACCTTCGGAAATTCAGACGCTGGCGGCTTCCAGCGCCTCTTCGGCTGCGAGCCACTCCGCCTCGGCCACCTGAAGCTGGCGCTTGAGCGCGGCCAGGGTCGATTGTGCGGCGGCGACCTCGCCCTTGCGCGAGGGGGTGTAGAGATCGGGGTCGGCCAGCTTGGCTTCGAGCTTCTTGGTTTCGCTGGTCAGCTTGGCGATGCGGGCCTCGGCGTCCTTGGCTTTCTTGCGCAGCGGGGCGGTGGCGGCGCGGGCTTCGGCGCGTTCTTTGCGGTCGTCGCGCCGGTTGGCGCCATCGAATTTCGGCGCGGGGCGGGCGCGTTCGGTCAACAGGGCACGGTAGTCGTCGAGATCGCCATCGAAGGGTTTCACCGAGCCGTCGGCCACCAGCCACAGCGTGTCCGCCACCAGGTCGACCAGATGCGGGTCGTGGGTGATGAGCAGGACGGCGCCTTCGAAATCGGCTAGCGCGCGGACCAGTGCCTCGCGGGCATCGATGTCGAGATGGTTGGTGGGTTCGTCCAGGATCAGCAATTGCGGTGCGTCGCGGGTGGCCAGCGCCAGCAGCAGCCGGGCCTTCTCGCCGCCGGAGCAGTTCTTCACCGGGGTTGTCGCGCGATCGGCATCCAGGCCGAAGCGGGCCAGTTGCGAACGCACCTGGGCGGGCAGGGCGCTCGGCAGGGCGCGGGCCATGTGGTTGATCGGGGTGTCGTTGGGCACCAGCTCCTCGCTCTGGTGCTGAGCGAAATAGCCGACGCGCAGCTTGCCGGAGCGGTGCATCCGGCCGTGTTCGGGTTCCAGCCTGCCGGCGATCAGCTTGGCCAGGGTGGACTTGCCGTTGCCGTTGGCGCCGAGCAGGGCGATGCGGTCGTCCATGTCCACGCGCAGGCTCATGCCGCGCAGGATCGGCGGGCCGCCATAGCCGACATTGACGTTTTCCATCGTCAGGATCGGCGGTGCCAACTGGGCCGGTTCGGGGAAGTTGAAGCGGGTGACGTGATCCTCGATCACCGATTCGATGGCCGGCAGCTTGGCGATCGCCTTGAGGCGGGACTGGGCCTGGCGCGCCTTGCTGGCTTTGAAGCGGAAGCGGTCGACATAGGCCTGCATATGGGCCTTCTGGACCGCGATCTTTGCGGCGGCGGCGACTTGCTGGGCGGCGCGTTCGGTGCGGATGCGGACGAACTCATCGTAGCCGCCGGGGGTGACGCTGATCTTGCCGCGGTCGAGATGGGCGATGCTGTCCACGCAGCGGTCGAGTAGGCCGCGGTCGTGGCTGACCACGATGGCAGCACCTGGGAACTTGGCCAGCCAGGTCTCCAGCCATAGCGTGGCTTCGAGGTCTAGATGGTTGGTCGGTTCGTCCAACAGCAACAGGTCGGGGGCCGAGAACAGCGCGGTGGCCAGCGAGACGCGCATGCGCCAGCCGCCGGAGAAGGAGCCGACCGGCCGTGCCTGGGCCGCGACATCGAAGCCGAGGCCGGCCAGGATGGTGGCGGCGCGGGCGGGGGCGCTGTCGGCATCGATGGTCAGCAGGCGTTCGTGGATCTCGGCCAGGCGTTCCGGGGGGGCGGTCTCGATCGCGGCCAGCAGGGCGAGGCGCTCGGGATCGCCCTCGAGCACGATGTCGACCAGCGACTTGTCGCCCTCGGGGGCTTCCTGCTTCACTTGGCCGAGCTTTGAGCGGGCGGCCAGGCGGATTTCGCCGTCATCGATGGCCAACTCGCTGGCGATCGCCTTCAGCAGCGTGGACTTGCCCGCGCCATTGCGCCCGACCAGGCCGATGCGCCGGCCGGGGTCGACGGTGAGGTCGGCGTGGTCCAACAGGGTGCGGCCACCCAGGCGGATGGTGACGTCGCGTGCGATCAGGAGGCTCATGATGCGCCGATGTAGCCGGACCAGCGCGCCAGCGGAAGGGGTTGCCGCAAGGGCTTGTAGGCATGGACCACCTGCTCTAAAGCCGCGCGCGATCACTGTTTTACAAGAAGGCTCCTCCCCCATGGCCATCGAGCGCACGTTTTCCATCCTCAAGCCCGACGCGACCCGTCGCAACCTGACCGGCGCCGTCAATGCCAAGATCGAGTCCGCCGGACTGCGCATCGTCGCTCAGAAGCGCATCTGGATGACCACCGGCCAGGCCGAAACCTTCTACGGCGTGCACAGCGAGCGCGGCTTCTTCCGTGACCTCGTGACCTTCATGACCTCTGGCCCGGTTGTGGTACAGGTGCTGGAAGGCGAAAACGCTGTGGCTGCCTATCGCGATGTTATGGGCGCCACCAACCCGGCCAATGCGGCGCCGGGCACCATTCGCAAGGAATTCGCCGAAAGCATCGAGACCAACTCGGCGCATGGGTCCGACAGCACCGAGAACGCCGCGATCGAGATCGCGTATTTCTTCGCGGGGACCGAGATCGTCGGCTGAGGAAGCAAGGCCAGGGGCATGGACCCTCCTATACCGAACGCGGGTTGGGTAACACAGCACAACCTTGCCAAGGTTGGGGTCGTGGGTTCGAATCCCATCGCCCGCTCCAATTTTTCCCCAATGATTTCATGTGATTATTGGCGATTCGGCAGAGGCGTCGCCGCGGAGTTTTCTGCGTCTGGGTGCCGTTTTGGGTGCCACTTTCGCGTGGCTGTGGGCGGTTTTCGGCGAACGTGGGCGAACAAGCTGGCGCGAATCGTTGACCAGGCGGGGCTTGGTGCTGCTCATGGCGGCAGTTGAAACCGGCGGCAAACTGCGGAATCGCGGGCGGCAGCCGTGACTGGCATCTCAATCTCCATGGAGGTTGTGCTATTTAGATTCAGTACCACAACAGAGTGGGCGGGAATGCCCCCATAGGCGCAGGCGCGCTCGCCGTGCTGCGAATGCAGGAACCGCCGGACAGCATGCCCCGTCATTGACTGCACGGACTGGTCTGCGGCTCTACGAACCCGCCTACGTAGGCGCCACCCATGCAGAAGCTGGGCATGCCGAAACTGACCGGATATCTGCCCAGATTGATCGCCCCGCATCGTCATGGCCGAAATGCGCTGCGACACGTGAAGCTGCGCTTGTGATCCGTATTGGTCCAACACGGCTTTTGCCGCGAGCCAAATGTCTATATTTTACGTCAACTCTACCTTGAAAGACCGTTTTTCGAGATAATACGAGATATATTCAACAAAACCACGTGGTGAATTTTTATTTCATTTTCGCGAGCAGCATTTTCGTTAAAAATGCGGTATATGGCTGAAAAAGCCGCAGTTTTAGCCTGTTAAGGGAAAATACATATTGCATATGTTTACTGATTCCATAATGTCCAAGGCGAAGTGGTCGCCTCACAGACATACGGAGATATGCACGATGCGTGTCGTTGCCTATGAACCAATCTGGCTGCTGAATCCTGAAAACGTTCAGGTGTTTGAAAGCCTGTTAATCAGCGCGGACAGGGCCCTCGAAATGGGGGATCGCGATGCAGCTGTTGGCTGCATCGCCGATCTTTATCGAATTTTCGACAGTCAAGTGTCGTCGGTTGCCCATCGTTTTGGGGCCGATGCTCAGGTGCGCAACGCCTGAACGGGTGCCGCTGCCAACTGGAAGAAAAATGATGGGACCACGTCGAATTTCTCAGCGATACTGACCAACAATTCTGGGTTTGCTCGCTCCCATCCGTCTTCGATTTCGTCTAGGCGGTCCGGAGTAATGCCAATTGTTTCGGCAAGCGCCTCAAGAGATACCCCTTCTAGAGTCCGTAGAAGTCGGATTTGGTTGCCAATCAGACGCTCGATGCGCATGGCCCATTCCTTCATTCCTCAACGTGACAAAATCATATGTCACGATTGTGGCGGGAGGCAAGTCACTTATCAGTTACAATATTGCAATGTTAAAAATAATGATAGGATTGTGCCCCCCCCGGCGCTGCAGGGCGGCGCTCGTTGTCGCTATGAGATATGGCTAACCAGATGCCCAGGTCGCCGAAACGCGGGGACCTCTCCTCGGTTAGTGCTGATCCGGCATCGCTTGCAACGCAGCGGCGACGCCTGACCCCGACGCTCGCGTAGCACGTTAGCCCGTCTTATTCAGCGCAGCTACACCGACGCTGCGCTTTGAATGGCGGACGCGGGTTTGCGCGGCAACTGCTTCATCGCGATTTCGAACCAGACGTGGCGGGCTTTGGGGTTGTCGGGACGCGGCGGAATCGGGCATCGGCCCCAGGGCGTCACGGCCAGCAGGGCTGGAAGCTGAGGGCAATGCTGCGGTGTCACGTGCGGTGGAGCAGGGCTACCGGCATCTGAAGCTGCATGAGATCGCCTACGAGCCGGTGGCGGCGGCGCGGGCGGCAGCGGGGCCAGGCGCGGCGATCATGCTGGACACCAACTGCCCGTGGACGGTGGACGAGGCGATTGCGATGGCGCGGCGGCTGAGGCCGCTGGACCTAGCATGGCTGGAGGAGCCGGTGTGGCCGCCGGAGGATTTTGCTGGGCTGGCCCGGGTGCGGCGGGAGGGTGGCATTCCGATTGCTGCCGGGGAGAATGCCCAGGGGGTGATGGATTTCCGGTCGGCGTTTGATGTGGCGGCGTTGGACGTGGCGCAGCCCTCGGTGGCGAAGATCGGCGGGATCACCAGCATGATGACAATTGCGGGGCTGGCGGAGGCGCGGGGCGTGCGGCTGATTCCGCACTGCGCCTATTTCGGCCCGGGGTTCCTGGCCTCGCTTCACCTGCACCCGCGGCTGGCGCCGGGCACGCCATTCGAGCGGTTGTTCATGACCCTGCCCGCGCATTCTGATCCGTCTCTATCCGCTCTCCTCCGACGCCATCAATCAGCCCGATGGCATCGAGGTTAGGTTCCGCCCGGTTGATAACGCTGGGCCATGGTCGGCGGTCGCGACCCAACCGGCCGACACCCTTGTGGTAGCGGTGCAGCCGGTCGAGGACGGGGCGACCTACGATCTGCGCCTGCGCTTTGTCAGCCGCAACGGCATTGCGTCCGATTGGTGCGAAATCTCCGGCCACTTTGTCGTTGGCAGAACTACCCCGCCCGCCAATGTCGGCGGCTTTCTGGCGGAACGACGCGCGGATGGAGTGCAATTAAACTGGTCACCGGTCTCGGCGCTTGATCTCGTCGGCTAACGTCGCGGACATAGTGGTTGCGGTTTTCAATTCCCCAATGACCTCTGATGGCGGCGCTCCATGCGGCTGGTGTGAGGCCAGTGGCAGAGGAGAGGTAGTAGGCGACCTCGCC
This sequence comes from Asaia bogorensis, assembly GCA_945869965.1. GTDB lineage: Bacteria > Pseudomonadota > Alphaproteobacteria > Acetobacterales > Acetobacteraceae > CAMDGX01. The sequence goes on along the minus strand of CAMBRC010000084.1, from coordinate 34 downwards.
GCGTTGGTCCCACATGCCTGTGGCGGCGGATCGC
>CAMBRC010000083.1 GCA_945869965.1 Asaia bogorensis | reverse complement strand
GCATTCGAGCCTGGGGGCAAGGACGCCAGAGCGGGCCTATCTCGACCACCTGCCATCTTGGGTGGCAGCATGAGACTGCCGCCGCTGCCGTGGTGCCGCTCCGATCGGGCTACGCCCGCCCTACGCGACACCACGGCAGCGGCACAACGAGCGTATCAACTGGCAGGCGATCCACTTATCGGAACCGAAATGCTATAGCGAAAAACCGAGCCACCTCTAAATCAACGACCATTCCTTATCCGTCAGGTCGCTCGGGTAGCGAAGATGGTCACGGTTGTAACGGTCGCGGTTCTCAGCGGTCCACATCGATGGCCTCCCAACTTGAGCGGCCTTCCTTGAATCACATCAGATTCGTATACCTCAAGGAGTTTTCGGACGGACACTCAGGAAATAAGCGAAAAAAAGATTTTTTGGTATAAATTTGTAAGTTTTGAGTATGATAATTCATTTAATAAAAAACGCTTGATCAATATACTGAAATTTGTTCAGAAGCCTTGCTGTCGGAGCGCTTATGACTGACACTTTGGTCAATACATTCACGACTAGTAACCAGAATAACCCCGCGGTCGCGATCGACGCCGATGGGGACTTCGTCGTTACATGGCAATCGTCTGACCAGGACGGGGACGGCAACGGCATCTACGCGCAGCGCTACAACGCCAGCGGCGTCGCCCAGGGCTCCGAGTTCCTGGTCAATACATTCACGACTAGTTACCAGTCTAACTCCGCGGTCGCGATCGACGCCGATGGGGACTTCGTCGTCACATGGCACTCGGATGGCCAGGACGGGGACGGCTTCGGCGTCTACATGGTCGTTAACCCCACCTGTTTCCTGCGTGGCACGCTGATCCTGACGACGCGCGGGGCGCTGGCGGTGGAGAGCCTGTGCGCCGGAGACCACGTTGCCACCCGCTTCGGCGGCCTTCGCCCGATCCGGTGGATCGGAACGCAGAGCTTCCATCCCCGCTTTGCCGGCCCCACCAGCACGCCCATCCGCCTCGCGCCCGGAAGCCTGGGGCACAACATCCCGACCAGCGAGCTCTTCGTCTCCCCAGGCCACGCCATGCTCATTGCGGGCGAACCCAATGACGAGGTGCTCGCCCATGCCGGCGCCCTGGTGAACGGCACCACAATCACCCAGCCCGCCTTCCAGGGCGACAGCATCGATTATTTTCACCTCGACCTCGGACCACATGATTGCGTGCTGGCCAACGGCGCCTGGGCCGAAAGCTACTTCGAAGACTATAACAGGGATAGTTTCCACAACACAGCCGACTTCCACGCCCGCTTCCCGGGCCATCAGCCGCACCGGCAAGAAAGCTGCCTGCCCATCGTCACCGCCGAGCACCTGGAGATCGATGCGATCCGTCAGCGCCTGGCACCGCCGCAGCCAACCATTGCCGCGCCACACCTGATCGCCGATGGAATACCGGTAATGCTGCAGCACGAAGATGACGGCTCATGGCACGCCTCCATCCCCGCCGGCGTGCGTGAGCTGCGCCTCGTCTGCCGAAGCGCATGCCCCGCCGAACAGGCGATCAGCACCGACCATCGCCGGCTCGGGATCATGGTGCACAGGCTCGAACTGAACGGCCGCGCCGTGCCGCTCGGCACCCTCGGGCAAGGCTGGCATGCCCTGGAGCATGATGGGGCGCAGGCTTGGCGCTGGTCCGACGGCAACGCCCTGCTTCCGCACCAGGACTCCACGCAGGACACGCGCCTGGTGCTGCACGCATGGCATCCAGCGGCGTTCCTCGGCGGCGCAGAAGTCGGGGAACGCATCGCCGCCTGATGGCGAGGGGCGGCGGGCCATGGAGGCCGCCCCGGTATCAGGGTTTGCGGGGTCCACCGGCCGCATGCGACGATTGCGCGTGACCCCGGACTTGCCTCCCGTTGCCTGCGGGCCGACGAAGGCTGTGCGGCCCCCCCGAGGGCTCGGATGGAAGAATTGAGACACAGCATGAACGAATCAAACGAAACGGCGAACGCCGCGCCTTCCTCCCCAGCGCCATTCCAGCTGACCATCACAGGCGAGTTCGCCGCGATCATCGCGGCGCTCTGCAAAACTCTGGCGATTGCGAGCTACAACTCAGGCTTCCTGCTGCTGGCTTCGGCCACGCCGGGAGGGATTGCGCTTCTATCGCGCGCCTTCGACAAGCCGATGAGCATCGCCGCCCGTGGGACCGGGCTTGTTGTGGCGACCCGCAACGACCTGATCCACTTCGCCGCCTCCCGGTCGCTGGCGCCAGGCATGCCGCGCTCCCCCAACACATACGATGTGCTGTGGCTGCCCCGGTCCGTCGTCTTCACCGGGGAGATCGACCTGCACGACATCGATGCAACCGGACCCGCCCCGCTCGGGGTCGCAACGCGCTTCTCCTGCGTCGCACGCTTCGACAATTCCGCAAGCTTCGTGCCGGTGTGGCGGCCGCCGTTCATCACCGACACGACCCCGGAGGATCGCTGCCATCTCAACGGCTTGGCGGTGGATGCCGCCGGCGCGCCACGCTTCGTGACTATGCTGGGAGCCAGCGACACCACACAGGGGTGGCGCCAGGGGCGGGTGACGGGCGGCGTGCTGATGTCGGTGCCGGAGGGGAGGGTGGTGCAGGACGGCCTGTGCATGCCGCATTCGCCGCGCCTCGTGGGGGAGGACCTGCTGTTCCTCAACTCCGGGACCGGAGAGGTGGTGCGCATGGCAAACGCAAAGGGCGAGCCGCAGGTTCTGGCCCGCCTGTCCGGATACACGCGCGGATTTGCCGCGCATGGCGACCTGCTCTTCGTGGGGCTGTCCCGCCTGCGCGACCGTCACGGTGCCGGCCACCAGGAGCTGCCGGTGGAACGGGTCGGCACCCCCCTGTCCTGCGGGGTTGCGGTGCTTGACCGCCAGAGCGGCCGCGTGCTCGGCGAAATGCGGCTTTCCGGAAGCGTGAACGAGGTATCCGACCTGGCCTTGCTCGACGGGCCCGGCCGCCATGGCCTGATCAGCCATGCCGATGCGCTGCACCGCGATGCGCTGGCCCTGCCAGAGATGGGCTACTGGTCGGTGAACGAAGCGGCAGATCAGAGCAGCCAGCCAGTCCACTAGGCTAGATATCCTTTTCATTGCAGGATCAGGGTTCAGACATCCCGGGCTCGGATTAACTGACGCCTTCTGCCGGATGTCGATGTGGCGAGGATAACAGGAGAAGGTTCGAACCCAGGCGCACTCCCTCCGCCAAATTCCCCTTCCACCTAATACCAACCGTCGGAACGCTTGACTCATCCAGGCAAGCAAGGCTGGGCTCTGCCCAGACCTGCCAGGGGCCGAGCCCCTGGACCTCAACCCTATAAAAAATAATGGGGGTCTGGGGCCGTCGGCCCCAGCGGGTCGAGGGCAGAGCCCTCGCCTTCCTTCCCTTCGTGTGGGTCAATCATTCCAATGATTGGTATATGTCCCCTCTTCCATCAAAGTCCCCCTTCCACCAAGGTCCTGGCGCCCGCGTGCTGTGCCCGGGTGCTGCCGAAGAATTGAACTAGGGTCTATCGTGCTGCTGGCGGGCAGGGTATTTTGGTGAACCTTGTGCTCCCTGGCTGGCCGCGCGACCGCGACGGCTGGGCGCTCCGGGGACGGAAACGAAGACGGAAGCAACAATGACCGACATCCGATTCTTGACGCCGCATACACTTGACGAGGCGATCGGCGCATTTGCCGCGGCGCAAGGAAGCGCACGCATCCTGGCGGGCGGCACCGATCTTCTGGTGCAGATGCGCAATGGCGTGGTCCGGCCGGGCACGATCATCGACATCAAGGGGATCGCCGAGCTGACCAGCATCGCGGAGGCCGCTGATGGCAGTTTCTTCGTGGGGGCCGCGGTGTCCGGCGCCGCACTTGCCGAGCATCCGCGTTTCGGTCGCGTCTGGCCCGGGGTGCTGGAGGCGATCAACCTGATCGGCTCGACCCAGGTGCAAGGCCGCGCCTCGGCCGGCGGCAATTTGTGCAACGCCTCGCCGGCGGGGGACAGCGTGCCGGCCCTGGTGGCCGCGGGGGCCGTGGTCACGATCCAGGGGCCGAATGGCCGGCGCCAGATGCCGGTCGAGGCGTTTCCCGCCGGGCCGGGCCGCACCAACCTGACGCCGGGCGAGATCGTTGTTGGCTTCACCCTGCCGCCGCGGCCGGCGGGTTCGGCCGATGCTTATTTGCGGATGATCCCGCGCACCGAAATGGACATCGCCGTGGTCGGCGTGGGCGTCAGCCTGACCCTGGCCGGCGGCGTCGTCACTGCCGCCCGGGTCGGGCTGGGCGCGGTGGCGCCGACGGTGCTGCTGGTGGCCGATGCTGGTGCCGCACTGATCGGCAGCACGCTGGATGCCGCTTCGGTGGAGGCCGCCGCCGCTGCCTGCCGCGCCGCTTGCAAGCCGATCGACGACAAGCGCGGCACCATCATTTATCGCATCAAGGTCGCCGGCGTGCTGCTGCGGCGTACCGTGGCCATTGCCGCCGAACGCGCCGGAGGGAAGTGAGACCATGTCCAAGCTTCATGTCACCACCACCATCAATGGCGAGCCGGCGGAGTTCCTGTGCACGGCGACGCAGACCGTGCTGGATGTGCTGCGCAACACGCTCGGCCTGACCGGCAGCAAGGAAGGCTGCGGCACCGGCGATTGCGGTGCCTGTTCGATCACCCTGGACGGGCGGCTGGTCTGCTCCTGCCTGGTGCTGGCGCCGGAGTTGCAGGGCAAGCAGATCACCACGATCGAGGGTATGGCGCAGGGCGATCACCTGCATCCCCTGCAGCAGAAATTCCTGGAGATGGCTGCGCTGCAATGCGGCATCTGCACCCCGGGGTTCCTGATCGCGGCGAAATCATTGCTGGAACGCAATCCCGATCCGACCGAAACCGAAGTGCGCTTCTGGCTGGCCGGCAACCTGTGCCGCTGCACCGGCTATGACAAGATCGTGCGCGCGGTGCTCGAAACCGCCGCCGACATGAGGAGGGCCGCCTGATGGATGCCATCGACAACAAGTGGATTGGCAGCCGCACCATCCGCCCCGACGGCGCGGACAAGGTGACCGGCCGGGCCGGTTATTCGGCCGACAACACCATGCCCGGCATGATCTGGGCGCGGATCCTGCGCAGCCCGCATCCGCACGCCAACATCCGCAGCATCAACACCGCCAAGGCCGCCGCCCTGCCTGGCGTCAAGGCGGTGATCACCGCCGCGGACCTGGTTGAGTTCCCGCTCGACAAGCCGGTGATGCTCGGCATCCAGGACATGCGCTGGATGTCCCGCAACATCCTGGCGCGCGAGAAAGTGCTGTTCCACGGGCATCCGGTGGCGGCCGTGGCCGCGATCAGCGAGGAGATCGCCGATGCGGCCTGCCGCCTGATCGAGGTGGAATACGAGGTGCTGCCGCACGCCATCGAGATCGAGGACGCCATCGCGCCAGGTGGGCCGATCCTGCATGACTTCATCCGCCATGAGGGCGCGGCGTCCAACATCGCCAGCACGATGGTCAACAAGCTCGGCGATATCGAGGCCGGCTTCGCGGCTGCCGACATCATCATCGAGCGCAGCTTCAAGACCCGCCCGGTGCACCAGGGCTATATCGAGCCGCAGGCCTGCACCGTCAGCTGCACCGCCGATGGCAAGGTGACGATCTGGTCGTCCAGCCAGGGCCAGTTCATGGTCCGCGCGATGACCTCGCTGTTGACTGGCATTCCGCAGAGCAGCATCCGCGCCATCCCGGCCGAGATCGGCGGCGGCTTCGGTGCCAAGACGATCGTCTATCTCGAACCCATCGCCGTCGTGCTGTCGCGCAAGACCGGCCGGCCGGTGAAGATGGTGATGAACCGCGACGAGGTGTTCCGCGCCACCGGCCCGACATCGGGCTCGATGAGCACGGTCAAGATCGGCGCCAAGAAGGACGGCACCATCGTCGCCGCCCAGGGCACCTTCCACATCCAGGCCGGCTGCCTGCCCGGTGGGCCGGTGCGCGGCCCGGTCGGCTGTTCCTTCGCGCCGTACGAGATCGCCCACGTGCTGTCGGTCGGCTACGACGTGGTCTCGAACCGCTCGAAGGTCGCCGCCTACCGCGCGCCTGGCGCACCGTTGGGGGCCTATGCCACCGAGAGCGTGATCGACGAATTGGCCGAGGCGTTGAAGATCGACCCGCTGGAGCTGCGCCTGAAGAACACCGCGCGCAAAGGCACCAAGGCCGCCTATGGCGCGACCTTCGGCGATGTCACCTTCAAGGAGACGATCGAGGCGATCAAGCACCATCCGCATTATAGCGCGCCGCTCGACCACGCGCCGGCCGAGGGTGTGCGGCGCGGCCGCGGCGTCGCCTCCGGCTTCTGGTACAATGCCGGCGGCGAGAGCAGCGCCCAGCTCAACATCACTGAGGACGGCAACGTCACCGTGACCACCGGCCACCCCGATGTTGGCGGCAGCCGGGCCTCGATTGCCAATGTCGCGGCGGAACTGCTGGGGATCGACCACAGCCGGGTCTCGGTGCTGATCGGCGATACCGCCTCGATCGGGTTTTCTAACCTGACCGGCGGCAGCCGCGTGACCTTCGCCTCGGCGATCGTGGTCACGCAGTCGGCCGAGAAGGTGATCACCCAGCTGCGCGAGCGGGCGGCGAAGATCTGGAAGATCGACCCCGAGGCGGTGGCCTGGGCCAATGGCGAGGCATTCCCGGCCGGTGCCAATGCCGGCCAGTTCCCGCCGCTGAGCCTGAAGGAGCTGGCGGCCAAGGCGAATGAGATGGGCGGGCCGATCGGGGCCGGCACCCAGCTCACCACCACCGGTGCCGACCCGGGCTTTGCCACCCATGTGGTGGATGTCGAGGTCGATGTCGAACTCGGCATCGTGCGGGTGCTGCGCTACACCGCGGCCCAGGATGTCGGCCGGGCGCTGCACCCCAGCTATGTCGAGGGGCAAATCCAGGGCGGCGTGGTGCAGGGCATCGGCTGGGCGCTGTCGGAAGAATATCTTTACGACAAGCAGGGACGCCTGGATAACGCCAGCTTCCTCGACTACCGGATGCCGGTCTGTTCGGACGTGCCGATGATCGAGCCGGTGGTGCTTGAACTGCCCAATCCGAAGCATCCGCAGGGCGTGCGCGGGGCCGGCGAAGCGCCGCTGGTGCCGCCGCTGGCCGCGATCAGCAACGCCATCTACGACGCCCTGGGCAAGCGCTTCTACAGCCTGCCGATGTCGCCGCCGAAGGTGCTGGCGGTGCTCGAGGGCTAAGCCGCGATCCCGCGATTGCCGCAGCTTGTGGCCGACCCCGACCTGCACCTGATGGTGGGCGGCAGGCGGGTCGAGGCGATGTTGCGCGACGACAGCTTCGTCTTTCCGCTGGTCTTGCCATGCGGCGAAATGCGGCTGATGTCGCGGGCATCGCGGCCGAGCGAAATCGGCGGCGGCGCGGATCACCGGCTGCTGGGGTTTCGGGTGCGGACGCTGACGCTGGTTCGCGACGGCCGGCCGCATCCGGTTCCGCTCGACCACCCGGCATTGGGCGACGGGCTGCACGCGATCGAACATACCGGGATGCGCTGGACCGACGGAGCGGCGGCGCTGCCGGAGGCGCTGTTCGGCGAATTGCGTGGCCCGGCCGAACTGCATGTCGCCGGCCTGGCGCTGCCGCTGTACCGGGCGGGCTCGACGGAACATGCGGTATTGTTGGCGCGGTTCGAGAGCCTGGGGGATAATTGCGAATTCGGGCTGGTGCAGCGCGCCTTCGATGCGGAGCCGATCGGCCTGTTGCGCTGGGCGAGCACCGATGCGGCGCGGCTGGTGCTCGGCCTGTGCCGCCGTTTCGAGGGCTTGGGCGATCCCGATTTTACCCGGCTCGACTGGGGCGGCGACCCGCCCGACTACAAGCTGGTCGATGCGCGATATTTGAGCCTGCATAGCTGGGTGACGGAGCGCCAGACCGATCCGGCGCGCGAGGCCGAGATGTTCGCGGCCGGCTGTGCGCGGCTGCGGCTGTTGCGGCGCAAGCTGCTGGCCGACATTGAAGGCAGCCGGCGCATCTTCGTGTTCAAGGTGAGCGGCGTCGATGCCGGGATTGAAAGTTTCCATGCGGTGCATGCGGCCTTGCGCGGCATCGGTCCGGCGCCGCTGCTGTGTGTGACCCGCGCCGGAGCGGCGGAGAACGTCGGAACGGTTGAGGCGTTGGGGGACGGGCTGTATCTCGGGCATATCGACCAGTTCAGCCGGGCGATTATTTCGTTTTCGACCTGGCGGCGGATCTGTGCGGCCACGGCAGCGTTGGTTGATGGCGAAGCGGGATGACAGGGCGATGAACCCGGCCGAGGTGCTCGCGGTGGTGACGCGGATACTGGAATCGGTGACCGCCCGGCCGCAGCCGGGGATCGGCATGCAGACGCCGCTCGATATGCTGGACGGGGCGGACAGCCTGCGGCTGTTGGAGACGGTGGCGTTGGCCGAGGAGCATTTCGGCGTCCAGGTGGATACCGGCGGGCTCGACGCGCTGACGACGGTGGGCGACATTGTGCGGCTGATTGCACCAGACGCGGTCGGTTGAGTGGCCAGGGAGAATGTCCATGAAGTTCAGCTTTTCGCCCGAGCAGGATGAGTTCCGCTCCAATCTGCGGCGGTTCCTGGCCGAGCGTTCGCCGGCCAAGGAGGTGCGGCGGCTGATGGAGACGGATGCCGGGTGGGAACGCGATTCCTGGCAGCGGATCAATGGCGAGTTGGGCCTGACCGCGGTGCGGATTCCCGATGCGTATGGCGGGCATGGGTTCGGGTTTGGTGAACAGGCGATCGTGCTGGAGGAGATGGGGCGGGTGCTGTTATGCGCGCCGTATTTTTCCTCGGCCGTGCTGGCGGCAGGGGCGATCCTGAATGCCGGGACGGAAGCCCAGAAGGCGATGTTGCTGCCGGGGATTGCCAGCGGCGCGGTGGTGGCGACGTTGGCCAGTGTGGAGGATGGCGGGGATTGGGAGGCTGACGCGACCAGGCTGGCGGCCACGCGCGATGGCGAGAGCTGGCGGCTGGATGGGCATAAGAGCTTTGTGCTGGATGGGCACACGGCTGATCTGATCGTGGTGTTGGCGATGGCGCCGGGCGGGTTGTCGTTATTCACCGTTGCGGGTGCGGCGGATGGGCTGGAGCGGCGGCGGCTGAATTCGCTCGACCCGACCCGCAAATTGGCGCGGCTGGAATTTCGCGCTGTCCAAGCTGCGTTGCTCGGAGCCGAAGGCGCGGCGGCAGGGCCGTTTGCGCGGGTGATGGCGGAGGCAGCGGTCTGTTTGGCCAACGAGATGGTGGGCGGGGCGGATCGGCTGCGCGAGGATGCTTTGGTGTATGCGATGATGCGGATGCAGTTCGGGCGGTCGATCGCCGGCTTCCAGTCGATGAAGCACAAGCAGGCGGACATGCTGCTGGAGGTCGAGTTGGCGAAGTCGGCGGCGTATTTTGCCGCGGCCGCGTTGGATGATGGCGACGGCGATGTGATGGCGACGGCCTCGCTGGCCAAGGCGGCGGCGAGCGAGGCGTACACGCAGACGGCGGTCCATGCGATCCAGATCCATGGCGGGATCGGCTTTACCTGGGACAACGACACGCATCTCTGGTTCAAGCGCGCCAAGGCGAGCGAGGCCATGTTCGGCGATGCGCATTTCCATCGCGAGCGGATGATGCAGCAGATGATGGGAGACGCTGTGATGGGAGCGGGGTCATGAACGAGGCAGCGGTTCGCGCCGAGGTTGCCGGCTGGTTGAAGGCGAATTGGGACCCGGCGTTGGGGTTGGTGGAATGGCGGACGAAGCTGGCGGCGTCCGGCTGGGGGGTGCCGCATTGGCCCGCCCAGTGGCACGGGCGGGACTTGTCCGATGGGCTGGTGCCGGTGGTGGAGGAGGAATTCGCCAAGGTGGGCGCGATCGGCGTGGCCAAGGCGGGGATTCGGACCTTGGCGGCGGCGACGATCCTGGCGCATGGGACGGACATGCAGAAGGCGAAGTATCTGCTGCGGATCCTGACCGGGGAGGATACCTGGTGCCAGTTGTTCAGCGAACCCGGCAGCGGGTCCGATGTGGCCGGGGCGGTGACGCGGGCGGAGTTTCGCGGCAACCAGTGGGTGGTGAACGGGCAGAAGGTTTGGACTACCAGCGCGCACAAGGCGCATTGGGGGCTGTTGCTGGCACGCACGGATTGGGATGCGACGAAGCATCGCGGCTTGTCCTATTTCATTATCGACATGAAGCAGCCGGGGGTGACGGTGCAGCCGCTGCGGCAGATGAACGGGTATGCCAGCTTCAACCAGGTGTTCCTGACCGATGCCATCGTGCCGCCGGAGGAGATTCTTTCGACCGTGGGCGATGGCTGGACGGTGACGAACACCACGCTGATGCATGAGCGGCGGGGGGCGGACGGGCTGCGGAGTTGGGCGAGCGGCACGGATGGGGCGGGCCGGGCGTATGACGAGGAGCGGGCGGAAATCGCCACCACGATGGAGCCGTACCGCTGGTATCCGCAGCGGGCCGGACGGGTGGATCTGGTGATGCCGCAGGCGGTGGCGAGCGGGGCGATTGATGATCCGGTGGTGCGCCAGGAGATTGGCCGGCTGTTGGTGATGGCGAAATCGGCAGAGTGGACGGCGCGACGGGCGCGGACGGCGAAGGAGCAGGGCAAGCCGCAGGGGCCCGAGGGGTCATTGGGCAAGCTGGCATCGAGCAACGTGGCGCGGATGGCGGCAAGGGTGCATACGCTGGTTGCGGGGGCCGGTGCGTTGCTGTCCGGGGCGGATGGGCCGGCGGCCGGGATGGTGGCGGAGGTGCTGTTGTCGGTGCCGGCGACGTCAATTGCCGGCGGGACGGATGAGATCCAGCGCAACATTATCGCCGAGCGGGTACTGAAGATGCCGCGGGAGCCGAGCGAAGATACCAAGAAGCCGTTCCGCGATGTGCCGCGGAATACGGTGTCTTGAGGGCGGAATCGTCGATCCGAATCTATTGGCACAGGCAAACGGACAAAGTTTTTTTGCTTCTTTTTGTTCACAAAAAGAAGAATCTTCTTTCTTCCCCTTTGCGCCAAGGTTGACCGAACCCCCTTCGCAGTCGCAGCATCATGGCTTGATGTGAGGGACTGAGCCATGACGAAATCGGCAATCGGGCGGCGCGGCATTCTGGCGGGGAGTTCGGCGCTCGCGGCATCGGGCATCATCCGGCCACGCGAGGCCCGGGCAGCCAAGCCGGTGGTGGCGGTGTGGGAATCCGAGGTGGTGATCCTCGACCCGCACATGATCACCGCGACCATTACCCGCACCTTCGGCACCCACGTGTTCGACACGCTGTTCGGCATGAACGAGGCCGGCGAGGTGAAGCCGCAGATGCTGGAGGCCTATGAGGCCTCGGCGGACAAGCTGACCTGGAATTTCCGCCTGCGGACCGGGCTGAAATGGCACGACGGCGAGCCGGTGACCTCGGCCGATTGCGTGGCATCGCTGAACCGCTGGATGCCCAGGGACCCGCTGGGGCGGATGCTGAAGGCGGCGACCGGCAGCCTGGAGACCACCGACGCGCGGAGTTTCCGCCTGGTGCTGGCGCAGCCTTTCCCGATGCTGTTGCAGGTGCTGGGCAAGCCGAATGCGCCGCTGCCGGTGATCATGCCGCAGAAGATCATGGCCGAGGCCGGCGACGGGCGGATCAAGACGATCATCGGCTCCGGCCCGTTCCGCTTCGTGGCGAGCCAGTGGAAGCCCGGCGCCTCGATGCTGCTGGAGCGTAACCCGGACTACATGGCGCGCGCGGAGCCCGCCGATTTCCTTTCGGGCGGCAAGAAGGTGATGATCGACCAGCTCGATCTCCGCGTGATGCCGGACGCCAACACCGGTTCGAACGCGCTGACCGCCGGCGAGATCGACTACATGCAGTTCCTGCCGTTCGAGACGCTGGAACTGCTGGAGAAGAACCGGAACCTCCGCGTCTTCGGCGCCATGGGCATCCACATGTACCAGGGCAATTTCCGCCTCAACCACGCCACCGCGCCGTTCGACAACCCGAAGGTGCGCCAGGTGATGTGGAAGCTGGTGGACCAAGCCTCGATCCTGGAGGCGATCGGCATTCCGGCGAAGTACCGCTTCGATCGCTGCGATTCATTCTGGATGTGCGACACGCCGTACAGCACGCTTGAAGGCGCAGGCGCCGCCAAATACGACGTGGCCGCGGCGAAGGCCGAACTGGCGGCCAGCGGCTACAAGGGCGAGCCGGTGATCACCATGAACGTCGCCGGCTCGATCAGCGAGACCGCCTCGCGGGTGCTGGAGCAGGCGATGAAGCAGGCCGGATTCAATGTCCAGCCGCAGCAGATGGATTGGGGCACGGTGCTGGCCCGACGCGCGAAGAAGGAAGGCTGGTCGATGTTCCCGGTCTATTCCAACGGGACCGACATGCTCAACCCGCTGACTCATTTCTACGTAGCGGCGACCTGCGGCGATTTCCCAGGTTGGTCGTGCGACTCGCGGATTCCGATCCTGCTGGAACAGTTCACCAAGGCGGACGGGCTGGCGGCGCAGAAGAAGCTGGCGGCCGAGATCCAAAAGGCGTCGTACGAGCTGACGCCGGCGGTGATGTGGGGCCAGTTCACCCGGCCGGCCGGCTATCGGACCACGCTGAAGAACTTCATCGAATCGTCCTATCCGATGTTCTGGCAGGTCGAGAAGGCCTAAGCCCGGCCAGAATCTGCCGGGGGGAGGTTGCCCTTGGCGCTGCCTCCCGGCACACTAGGTAATCGAATGGTGCCAGCCGGCCAGTCAGGCGGGCTTTGGCGGGGCATGGCATGCTCCGCCGGGGTTTTGGGGTTGCGCGCAACGAGGGAGCAAACATGCCCAGTTTGAACTATGTCGCACCCACCACGGTCAGCGACGCCGTGAAGATCCTGGCTGCGGCCAGCGGACCCACCCGGGTCATGTCCGGCGGGACCGACCTGCTGGTCCAGCTGCGCTCTGGTCGGCTGAAGCCCGATTTGATCGTGGACACCAAGAAGATCCCCGGCATCATTGGCATCACCAAGAACGCCGATGGCGGCTTCACCATCGGCGCCGCCACCTCCGGCGCGCTGCTCGGCGAAAACGCCGCCCTGGTCGCGGCCTATCCCGGCGTGGTCGAGGCTGCCCAGCTGATCGGCTCCACCCAGGTCCAAGGCCGCGCCTCACTCGCCGGCAATTTGTGCAACGCCTCGCCGGCCGCCGACAGCGTGCCGGCGATGATCGCCACCGGTACGACGGTGACGATCGCCGGCCCGAACGGCACCCGCACCGCCGCGGTGGAAACCATCGTGATCGGCCCAGGCCGCACCTCGCTGGCCAAGGGCGAGATGATCACCGCCTTCCACCTGCCCCCGATCAAGGGCAAGACCGGCGACGCCTATCTGCGCTTCATTCCGCGCACCGAGATGGACATCGCGGTGGTCGGCTGCGGCGTTTGTGTGACCCTGGACGCCTCCGGCACCATCACGGCGGCCAAGATCTCAATGGGCGCTGTGGCCCCCACCCAGGTCCAGGTCGATCCGTCCTGCATCATCGGCAGCAAGCTGGATGACGCCGCCCTGGCCCGGCTCGATGCCGCCGCCCAAGCGGTCTGCAACCCCATTGACGACAAGCGCGGCACCATTGAGTTCCGCACCAAGGTGGCGGGCGTTCTGGCCCGCCGGACCGCGGCCATCGCGGTCGCACGCGCGGGAGGGCGCTGATGAGCAAGATCCACGTTATCACGAGTATCAATGGCGAACCCGCCGAGTTCCTGACCGAGGCGCACGAGTCGCTGCTGGACGTTCTGCGCAACACGCTGAACCTGACCGGCAGCAAGGAAGGCTGCGGCTCCGGTGACTGCGGCGCCTGCAGCGTCCTGCTGGACGGCCGCCTGGTCTGCTCCTGCCTGATGCTGGCAGCCGAGGCCGGCGGGCATGAGATCACCACGATCGAGGGCATTGCCACCGGCGACCAACTGCACCCGATCCAGACCGCGTTCCTGGAAAACGCCGCATTGCAGTGCGGGTTCTGCACCCCGGGCTTCATCGTCGCCACCAAGGCGCTGCTCGAGAAGAATCCCAACCCGTCCGAGACCGAAATCCGCTATTGGTTGGCTGGCAACCTGTGCCGCTGCACAGGGTATGATAAAATCGTGCGCGCAGTGGTCGATGCCGCTGCCGTCATGCGTGGGAGCTGAAAACATGACGTTTATTGGCAATAAGAGCGACCTGCGCGTTGTCGGAACCCGCCCCGTGCGGCCCGACGGCGTGGACAAGGTGACCGGCCGCGCCATCTACGGCGCCGACGCCAGCATGTCCGGCCAGATCATCGGCAAGGTGCTGCGCAGCCCGCACGCCCACGCCAAGATCATCTCGATCGACACCTCCAAGGCCGAGAAGCTCCCCGGCGTGAAGGCGGTCATCACCGCCGCCGACCTCCCCAACATCCCCTCGGAAGAGGCCTTCGTTGGCGAAGGCCCGATGAACTTCCGTGACCTCAGCCTCAACTGCATGGCGCGCGGCAAGGTGCTGTACGAGGGCCATGTGGTCGCCGCCGTCGCGGCCATCTCGGACACCGTCGCCGATGCGGCGCTGAAGCTGATCGAGGTCAAATACGAGGTCCTGCCGCATGTGATCGACGTCGAGGAGGCGATGGCCCCCGGCGCGCCGATCCTGCACGATGACCTCTTCACCGCCGGCGTCACCCCGAAGCCGACCATGGCCAGCAACGTTGCCAAGGAAGTCCGCTTCAAGATCGGCGACGTCGCGGCCGGCTTTGCCCAGGCCGACGTGATCGTCGAGCAGACCTACACCACCGCCCCGGTCCACCAGGCCTATATTGAGCCCCATGCCTGCGTCGCCGCCATCGCTGCCGACGGCCAGGTGCTGATCACCGCGTCCAGCCAGGGTCACTTCATGATCCGGGCCTACACCGCCAAGCTGCTGAACATCGACATCGCCAACATCCGCGTCACCAACGCCGAAATCGGCGGCGGCTTCGGCGGCAAGACGGTCGTCTATCTTGAGCCGCTGGCCGTCGCCCTGTCGAAGAAGTCGGGCCGTCCGGTCAAGATGACCATGACCCGCGAAGACGTCTTCCGCGGCACCGGCCCCACCTCGGGCGGCACCATCTATGTCAAGGTTGGCGCTACCAAGGACGGCAAGATCACCGCCGCCCAGACGATCATCAAGCTCCAGGCCGGCGCCTTCCCGGGCTCGCCGATCAACCCCGCCCTGATGTGCGCCTTCGCGATGTATGACCTCGCGAACGTGGACACGCTGGGCTACGACGTGGTCAGCAACCGGCCAAAGGTCGCGGCCTATCGCGCTCCCGGCGCGCCGATCTCGTCCTTCGCGGCTGAGAGCGCCATCGATGATCTCGCCCGCAAGCTGAACATGGACCCGATCGACCTGCGCCTGAAGAACGCCGCCAAGCAGGGCTCCAAGACGGTCTACGGCGTGACCCATGGCGTGATCGGCTATGAGGAAGTGCTGAACGCCGCCAAGGCGCACCCGCACTGGACCGCGCCCCTGGGCAAGAACCAGGGCCGTGGCATGGCCACCGGCTTCTGGTTCAACATTGGCGGCGAAAGCACTGGCGGCGTGTTCATCAACGAAGATGGCACGGTCAGCGTGGTGACGGGCTCGCCCGACATCGGCGGCTCGCGCGCCTCGATGGCCATGATGGCCGCCGAGGTCCTGGGCGTGCCCTACGAGAAGGTCCGCGCTGTCATCCCCGACACCGCCAGCATCGGCTTCACCCACGTCACCGGCGGCAGCCGCGTTACCTACGCCACCGGCATGGCCGTGACCCAGGCCGCCCAGGCGGTGGTCGAGGACCTCAAGAAGCGCGCCGCCATGATCTGGGACATCAGCCCGGAAGCGGTCGAGTGGAAAGACGGCCAGGCCGTGCCCGCCGGCGCCAATGCCGGCGGCTTCGATCCCCTGCCGCTCGCCGCCATCGCGCTGAAGGCCGCCAAGACCGGCGGCCCCATCGGCTCGGAAATCTCGGTCAACGCCCAGGGCGCCGGCCCCGGCTTCGGTGCGCATATCTGCGACATCGAAGTCGACCCGGAAACCGGCCACACCACCATCCTGCGCTACACCGCGGTGCAGGATGTCGGCCGCGCCATCCACCCCTCCTACGTCGAAGGCCAGATCCAGGGCGGCGCCGTCCAGGGCATCGGCTGGGCGCTGAACGAGGAATACGTCTACAACAAGAAGGGGTTGATGGATAACGCCGGCTTCCTCGACTATCGCATCCCGGTCGCCTCCGACCTGCCGATGATCGACGCCGTGCTGGTCGAAGTGCCGAACACCCGCCACCCGTTCGGGGTGCGCGGCGTCGGCGAAGTGCCGATCGTGCCGCCGATGGCCGCCGTCCGTAACGCCATCCGCGGCGCCCTCAACCTCGAAATGTTCCACCTGCCGATGTCGCCGCCGCGCATTCGTGCCGCCGTCGATGCCGCCAAGATGCCCAAGGCCGCCGAGTAACACTGAAAGTGCCCAAGGTCGTCATCTCGGGCTCCTCCTGCCGTGACTTTACCCACGGCGAGACGGAGTTCGAGGTGGCGGCCACCACCTTCCGCCGGCTCATCCCCGAACTGGAAGCCCGCTTCCCCGGTCTCGGCGTCCATGTCGAAGAATACATGGCCGTCGCCATCGACGGCGTGATCTTCCAAGACGCCTACCACGCCGCCCTCAAACCCGGCAGCGAGATCGTCCTCATCCCCAAAATCGGCGCCGGCTGACTCGTAGGTCGGATAAGCGAAGCGCCATCCGACTCCTGCCATCGCAAGAAAAGCAAAAGCGAAGTCTTCTTTTTGTGAACAAAAAGAAGCAAAAAAACTTCATCCATTTGCTTCCTATACTTCCCTCCCCCTGCTCGCGGGGGGAGCCGGAGGGGGGGGCTACCCGCCCAAATCGGATAAAAGTTTTTTGGTTCTTTTTTCCAAAAAAGAACCCTTCCTTCCCTGAGGCCGTCCCATGCCCCCAGACCGCATCGTCATCACCGGCGCCGCCGGCGCCATCGGCACCACCCTGCGCCGCGGCCTCGCCCAGCGCTTTCCCAACCTCCTGCTGACCGACCGCCACAAGCCCACCGACGCCCCGGACGACGAGAACTGGGTTATCGCCGACGTCGCAAACCGCGAAGCCTTGGCCGGCGTCATGGCCGGCGCCCAGGGCCTGATCCATCTCGCCGGCGCCGCCAGCAGCGACCTCGAAACCCTCTGGCGCACCAACGCCCTCGGCCTATTCGAGACCTTCGAGGCCGCCCGCCACGCCGGCGTCCAGCGCATCGTCTACGCCAGCTCGAACCACGCCCACGGCATGTATTCCATCACCGTCCCGGTCGCCCCCTCCATGCCCGCGCGGCCAGACGGGCATTACGGCGCACTCAAGGCCTATGGCGAACTGATCCTGCGCAGCTACCACGACCGATACGCCATCACCTCGGTCTCTCTGCGCATCGGCACCTACCGCGACCTGCCGATCGACCAGCGCTCGCTCGCCACATGGCTTTCCCCCGGCGACATGACCCGCCTGGCCGAAGCCAGCCTGCTGCACCCCAACCCCGGCGCCCTGGTGGTCAACGGCTATTCCAACAACACCCGCCTGAAGGCCGCGCGCGAGAACTGGGACTTCCTCGGCTACACCCCCCAGGACGACGCCGAAACCCACCGCGCTATGCTCCGCGCCCAAGGCTTCGACGTCGACAGCCCCGACCGCGGCATCTGGGAATTCCCGCACCATGGCGGCAGCTTCGCCACTGGGCCTGAGTTGCCGACGAAGTTGTAGAAAAGAAGACTTATTTTTGTGAACAAAAAGAAGCAAAAAACCTTTATCCATTTATGCTCAGCTCAAATGGACAAAAGTTTTTTGGTTCTTTTTTGCAAAAAAGAACATCCTTCCTTCACTGATGCACCCGCCGCCGCTCCTCCTCGGGAATCCGCCGCACCACCAGCACATAGGCCGCCAGCGTCGCCACCCCCATCAGGCACACGAAGCTGGCCAGCGCCCGCGGCGTCCCGTCAAAGGCCAATGCCACGCCCATCCCCACCGCCGCACTGGTCGATGACTGGAAGAACCCCATCAGCGACGACGCGGTCCCGGCCGCCCGCGGAAACGGTGTCAGGGCGCCGGCGATCGCCTGCGGCCCGGTCTGCGCGACGCAGAACATGTACAGCATCATCGGCGCCACCAGCGTCGCCACAGTATATACCCCGGCCCAGGCGAACCCCGCCAGCACCACCCCGGCCACCGCCACCCCCCCGACGCCCAGCCGCAGCGTCCCCTCCGCCCCCAACAGCTTCAGGATGCGTGCCGACAGGATATAGCCGGTGATGTTGCCGGCCATGATCGCCCCGAACACCAGGCCGAAATACTGCGTCGGCACCTCCAGCACCCGCAGCACCACGAACGACACGCCCGACAGATAGGCGCCAAGCCCGCCGAACAGGAAGCAGTTCACCAGCACATAGCCCACGAAAACCCGGTTGCGCAGCAACATCCCGGCAACCCGCACCAGCCGGCCCGGCTGCAACGCGTCGGCGTCCTTCTCTTGCACCGACTCACCCAGGAACCCCCACACCAGCCCCACCAGCAACAGCCCGTAGCCAGTGATGAACACAAAGCTCGCCCGCCAATCGAACCACGCCAGCAGGATACCCCCGATGATCGGCGCCAGGATCGGCCCCAGCCCATTCACGACCCCCATCAGCGCCAGCATCCGCGCCACCCCGTCGCGGTCATGCAGGTCGCGCACCATGGCGCGGGCCAGCACCGGGGCGGCCATCGATCCGAAGCCTTGGAAGAACCGCGACACGATCAGCTCCCCGATCGAACTCGCGAACAGACACCCGCAGGAGGCAAGCACATACAGGCACAACCCCCCCAGCAGCACCGGCCGCCGCCCGAACCGGTCCGACAGTGGCCCATGGAACAACTGCCCGATCGCGCCGCCGAGCATCGCCAGGCTCAGCGTCAACTGCACCGACCCCATGTCGACCTCGAAATGGTCGCGGATCGCCGGCATCGCTGGGATGAAGGTATCGGTCGTGAACGGCCCGATCGCGGTCAGCGCGCCGAGCAGGACGATAAGCATGCGGGAATCGCGATGGAGCATCGGCGTGACTACGTGATCCTGGTCAGGGCCATGGTCGCAATGGTGCTGCGCCGCAGCAGGCGGAAGATCACCAGCATCCGCGCCATGCTGACGGCCATCAGCAGCGCACTAGGAAGGAAACGGCTGTTCCGCGCAGCGAGGCGCTCGCGGAGCGCCAACGTGCCAATCCAGAATTATTGCGGTTCAGGCTCAACGGGATGACGATCAGACCGCGCACATGCAGCAAGATCGACCGCAGCAGCCGGAAGGTCAAGTGCCAGAACGCGGCAACATAGACCAAACGCTGCTAAGGCACATCGAGTATGCGCACGCCGGGCTCCGTGCCAAGCGGCGTTCGACGCGATCTACGCGGTAACGCGCTAAAGCTGGTCGAGAACCCGATCCGCCTAGTCTCCGGTCTCGTGCGCGGCGGCGTGCCGGAGCAGCTGGTAACCGCGGTGAACCCGACCTTGAATCGTGGATTTTTCGAGGCGGCGCATGAGTTGATCATGTGGGCCTGGACCCCGCCAGGGAACATGGCATTCTGGGCCAGGAGGTGGTGCCAACGCTTCGGGAG
>CAMBRC010000082.1 GCA_945869965.1 Asaia bogorensis | reverse complement strand
CAACGTCAGCAACACACTCGACATCGGGGCAAACCTTCGTGGCGGTTGCCCGACATAGATTCAGACAAAACGCGCCGAGGGAACCAACTTTCTTCCCCGACATCGCGCCGCTCACGCGATTAAGTTGTCAGCGTTGAACAGCCCTGCGGTTGGCGTGTTGATACGGCCTGCCGGGGCGAGGTTGGAAACAACCAAGCACTATGTCCTGATTGTTGGGTACGATGACCCGCGCGGGGAGTTCCATGTTTGGGATCCCGACGACAATCACGGCCACGTGTCTCAGTGGAATTACCTGCACTGGAACAGGCTCGGCAAATGGCTTGCCACGGTTTTGGTGACACCAACGAATCCACTCCGCTGAAGTGCGAGGGACATCCATGCGCCTGGCTCCGTCGAAACCCGACCGCTTTGTTGTCGAATGTGTCCTGCAGGCGCTGCGCAAGCGGCAGATGCACCGTCCGCCCGAATCGCTGCCGCCTGCTCAGATTGGCGGTTGGCACCGTATCTACGTTCGCGCTGCCGCCCCGGCCGACATGGAGGGCGCGGTGTGGACGCGGGTGGCGCCCACGGATTGGGCGTGTCTGCTGGTGGTGGAGGGAAAGGCGACTGGTCGCATACGAATTGCCGCCGATGACGAGAGCCGCTCCTCCGCGATCATTTCGATCGAACCGGGACCGAACGTGGATCATTGGATCGCGGCAACCACTTGGATCGACCAGCATGCACCCGGTGCGCAGGAACCCGTCTTCGAGCCCGGTCTGCTGGAAGTCCCTGACTCACTGTCCTCTGCGGTTCTGCTCATTCCCGCCGAGCCGGGATCGGTACAAATGCAATGCATGCCTCTGTACCAAAATGGCCGGAAGCAGCCGCCCAGGGAGCCAGGCCCCCTGGGCCACTTTTTATCCAACTGCGACGAAGTCCTGGTCAGA
This sequence comes from Asaia bogorensis, assembly GCA_945869965.1. Taxonomy (GTDB): domain Bacteria; phylum Pseudomonadota; class Alphaproteobacteria; order Acetobacterales; family Acetobacteraceae; genus CAMDGX01. The sequence continues at coordinate 18,834 of CAMBRC010000082.1, read as the reverse complement.
CGCGGCAGGCGGGTCAACCGTTCGGTGCAGCGCCGATAGGCTGCATAGGCCCCACCGGCCTTGGTTACACCAAGGGGATCGATTGAATCTTGTCGAAATCGTTCTTGGCGCCATCGATGAAGTCCTTGATGCCTGGGGTGGTCTTGAGGCAGTCCCAAACCTCCTTGGCGATCTTTTGGCTGGCCGCCGTGTCGCTCGGGAAATGCACGCCGGCCTGTTCGCGGTTCACGGCAATCCGCGTGGCCACTTGCTTGGCCCTAGGCGCCATCGCATTGGCGACATCGGCAACGGCCTCGGCTATCAAGAATGATTGCAGCGCATGGCCGCTGGGGTAGGACGGATGGCGCGGCGTTGCGATCAGCGTTTCAAACGACGGCAGCACCTGGGCCGGCCGGGCCCGCTTGTATTTCTCCTTGTAGAAGCGGGCAACAACCGCTCCGGCCAGGATGCAGGTGATCACGAGGTAGTAAGTTGCGGGCCGCACCTGCGCCGAACAGGACAGCAGTTTCTGGAAATATGGCGTGAAGTCGGCATTCTGCGCGTTGATCTCGTCGGTAAAGGTCGGCTTCAGCACTCCCAGGTCCTTCCTTAGATGCAGAAGCCCGACGACGTCAGCTCGCAATGCGGCCTTCGCATTGTCGATGGCCTGCTGATCAGCACCAGCCTCCAAATGATCGGGCGGTGGCTCCATCGTCGTCAGCGCTCGCCAGCAATTCAGCATCGTGAACTCGCGAACAATCATCTCGACCCTCGCGATGGGATCCCATCCCGTATCAGGAAACTTCGCACCGAAAATGATATGCTGAGCCGGCGGATTGAAGGCCGTCGCCTGTTTCGGCGGGTCGAAGATATCGTCCCATCCCGGAAGTGGGCCGAGGTTGAACGGCATCACGCCGTCCGAACCGGCAAAGCGCCCGCCGGGTCCGTCATTCTCGCGGCCGCCGCCTCCGCCGCCAGGTGGGTCATTCTCGCCTGCTGCCAGGGGGTTCGCCATCGTCTGTCTCCTTCGTGGAAAATGTTGTCGTCAGGGAGGAAAGCCAGCATCCAGCAGGTGCTCGCTATAGCGCGCGCGCATCAGCGGATCGGTGAACGGGCTGTTCCTCTCGGCCGTCTCCGCCCGTTGTGTGGGAACGACCTGAAGCGCCATGCGCGCCACCTCATGGGCTTGCGACGGGCGCCCGACCGCCGCGAGCGACGCCGCCGTCCATCGCATTGTCGCAACGAACAGCCCCGGTTCATTCATCGCCCTGAGGCCCCAAGACGCGGCAGCGTCGTATTCGCCGGCTGCGTAAAGAGCAACGCACATAGCGGAATAGAAGTCGTGGGCGCGCTGATCGCGGGGCGAGAGGTCCAACGCCCTTGTTACACGCTTCACCGCCTCCGCGGCGTCGCCGTCATAGGCGAAGGTGTAGCTGCTCCAAAGCCACGAGTGCGCGGCGTTCGGAGCAATATCCAGCGCTCGCGCGAACAGGGAGCGCGCAAGGGCGTGATCCCGGTGAAGCAGGGCCCGGCGATGGGCATACAACACCAGAGCTCGCACGTTTTGGGCGTCCAGCGCCATGGCAGTCCGCGCGAGACGGTCGAGCTCCAGGCGACCTATTTCATTGTAAGGTGTCCAGCCCTGGTTCATCGACAGGCTTTGCCAGTCCGCGAGAAGCGCGAAGGCTTCGCCATAGCCCGGCTCCTCCACAACAACCTCATCCAGTAGCGTCCTTGCGGTGGCGAATGCCTCGCGCTCAAGCTGAATCAAATGCGCGCGCGCCAGCAGCACCTTCTCGTAAACAGACAGGTTCTCCGGTCGTTGTCCCCGGATGCGGCGCAGTTCCAGTTCCTGTACTCTCGGTGCCAGCGTGTTGACGATCTGCGCCACCAGCCGGTCCTGGTCGGCGAAATCCAGCGTCGCGGACGTGTCATGGCTGCGCGCCCATACGACGGCATTCGTTCCGGCATCCACCAGCTCAGTCGAAAGCCGCAAATTCGTGCCCTGACGGCGCATGGCGCCGCGCACGACGTATCGCACGCCGAGTTCACGGCCGATCTGACGCAGGTCCATGGCGGGATCGCGATAGGCCATTGTCGAACCGTGTGAGATCACCTGCAATTCGCGCAGGCCGGCGAGTTGGCAGATGGTGTCGACCATGATGCCGTCGGCGAGGTGGCTCGGCACGGTCTCGTTGCCGATCTGGGTGAAGGGCAGGACGGCGATGGGGGGCGGGCTGCCGATGGGCCTCGGTTCTGGCCGAGCCTCCTGTTCCAGCGGGGGAGCCATTTCCTGGTGCAGGCGTTGCTTGATGGCGCGGGTCTTGGCGCCGGGGGTTGTGCCGAGTTCGCGCTTGAGGGCGTCGGCAATGGTCTCGTAGTGGCGCAGAGCTTCGGCGCGGCGGCCGGCGGCGGCGCAGGATTCAAGCAGGCGCCAGTGGATTTCCTCGTCCAGACGGTCGATGGCGAACATGCGTTCGGCTGCGGCCATGGCGCCCGCGGCGTCGGCATTGGCGGTGCAGAGGTCGGCGATACGGGCCAGGACGGCCAGGGCTGTCTTTTCCAGCGTCGCCCGGCTGAGGGAAAGCCAGTCGTTGAAGTCGTCTTCCGGGGTGCGGAAGCCGGCCATCAGGGAGCCGGCATACGCATCAGCGGCGCGGCGCAGGGTTGGCAGTTCGTTGGCGCCGGCGAGGTGGCGGAAGGTGGCGATATCCGTGGTGATCGCGGCGCCGAGCGACAGGCCGCCGTCGCGGGTGATCACCACGTCATGGGCGCGCAGGGGTTTACGCAGGCCGTAGATGGCTTCCTTCAGGCTGTTCTTGCTCTGCTCCGGGCCGCGGCCGGGCCAGAGCAGTTCGGCGAGGGTCTCGCGGCTGACCGGCTTGGCGTCGTCCACCGCCAGCACCGCCAGCAGCGCGCGCGTCTTGCGTGGCAGGTCCGGGCCCTTCTGCCCGTCGACCTGCAAGGCAAAACCGCCGAGTACATTGAGGTTCACCCCCGTCTGCACCGCCCGTGGTCCCCTGCAACTTTGTTGTCGACACATACGAAACATCCGCACGCCCTCGCCCGCAAGCCCTGTTCAGAGTTAATTTCACTTTCGATAAATTTTTGACCGCGCTTTGGCCTCCGCTCTGACCGGGCCGCGCTCTGATGGCTTCACCGGCGCAATCACGCGCCTTGGAGCCGGAGTTGTCCGATGTCTACGACCGTCACCCTATTGCCCGCCGTTCCCGTCGCGCTGCGCCCGATGCATGAGCCGGAGGTGCATGATCCCGTGGGGCTGTTGGACTCCACCCGCGACCGACTGCTGGCCGGCGGCGACGTGGCGCTGGCGGTGGATATCCTCAGCGACGGGTTGTGGTGGATGCGCGCAGGGCTGCCGGCGGAGGAGTGGCAGCGGACCATCGCGCTGGTGCGGGCGCATCCGGTGATGGGGCTGTTGCACGAAAACCCGTTCACCCGGCGCGCTTTCGTCAAGCCGCGTGGCTATGCCGGCGACGCGCCGCTGATCGACCTGCTGTATTATGGGGCGGCGGCGGCGGATGCGCGCGATGCCTCGCCTATGGGGCTGGCGTTGTTGGAGCGCGATGTGGCGGCGCCGGCGGCGGCGGCGGTGCGCGAGCGGCGCGATTTCATGGCCGAGCTGATCGACCATGTCGCTGATGCCCGGCCGATGCCGGCGATCATGGTGGCGGCGTGCGGGCACCTGCGCGAGGGGTTGGTTTCGACGGCGGTGCAGCAGCACCGGATCGGCCGGCTGGTGGCGCTGGACCAGGACGGGGAGTCGCTGGCGGTGGCCAGCAAGGCGTTCGGGATCAAGGGCATCGAGCCGGTCAACCGCAGCATCAAGGCGGTGCTGGACGGCAGCTTCAAGCCGGGCTCGTTCGACATGGTCTATGCGGCGGGGCTTTACGACTATCTCAACCAGCGGCTGGCGACCGCGCTGACGGCGGCGTTCTTTGCGCTGTTGCGGCCGGGCGGGCGGCTGGTGGTCGGGAACTTCGCCACCGGGGTCTATGATTCCGGGTACATGGAGGCGATCGCCGACTGGTTCCTGATCTATCGCGATGCCGCCGACATGTTGGCCCTGGCCGGCGCGGTCGAGCCCGGCGAGTTGGCGCTCAAGCGTGTTTATACCCGCCAAAGCCCGGACATCTTCTATCTGGAGTTGCGCCGGCGCGGCGCGATGCCTGGCTGATCTCCCTCTCTACCGCCACCAGGAAGGAGGCGCGGATGCCCGTTGTCCAGATCACAACACCGCTGGCCCAGCCACGCCCGGTGGCACGCTGGTCCAGTGCCTCTGCCTGGCCGAGCGGCGGCGGCCGAACGGTCCTGGCCTGGCCCCAGGAAGCGGGCGCCCCGGCTCGCTGTCCGCGCCCCAACCTGGCGGCGCATGGGCTGTCGATCGATGGGCCAATGCCGCTGCCGGGCGAGTATCCGCCGCATTCACCCGGGTTTCGGTACTGGGCGATCGCTGAGGCGCTCGCGCGTGCGGCCGCCGTGTGGCACGCCGTGCTTGGTACCGGTCTTGCGTGGCATGGCAACGGGCGGTTGCGGATCCAGCTCGGCGCGTCCGGGGCGCGGGGCATCTATGATCGGGCCGCGATCCGCCTGGGTGCCGCCGCCACGCCGCAAACCGCCTGTCGCGCGCTGGGCCTGGCGGTGCTGGACGCGCTGCGCCCGGACCTGTGGGACATCGCCACCGGCGAAGCCGATACGCTGCATGCCGCGTTGGCAGAAGCAACCGTGCAGCTCGCGGCGCTTGCCCTGCCGGGCCACCGCGGCGCCGCGCCGCTTCCTGGCTTTGCCGGGGCGTTTGCCGGTTTGACCACCGCGATACCTGGAGCTCGGGCGAGCCAGGATGCGGCGCGCTTGCTGGTGACAGCCGTGTATCGCGTCGCCGCCACACCCAACCTGATGGCCCAGTTCGCCGCCGAACTCGCCGTTGCCGCTTCGGTACAGGCGGGGCCACGGATGGCGGCCACCTTGCGCGATCTCTTCGCCACCCTCGGCCTGCTGGCGCGCACCCCGGCATTGGACCGATACGATCCGAACGAGGCAGAGGACGGCACCGAGATTGCGCTGGATCGCCACCCCCTGCCATGGGTGGCCGTTGCGGCGCCGGGACTGGCCCTGCCGCTGCTGCTGTGCCCCGCCAGCGAGCAACCGCGCCTGTTCGCGGCCGCGCCGCGCGCCGATGGCTCGCCCCTGGACCCGCCCGCCCCGCTCGCTGAAGCCCGCCGCCATGCCGATGCGCTGATGCACGGGGGCCTGGTGGAACGCCCCCGCATCGGCCGGGCCCAACGCAGCGCCCCCGGCACCAATCCGCTGGCCACCCACCAGTTGGTCGATGACGGCCGCACCCTGCGCCTGATCCGCCAGCGCATGGTCACGTCTTGAACGGTTCAAATCGATAGAAGCTTTTTGTTTTTTCAGGAAAGAAAGCGCTTCTTTTTGAAAAAAGAAGCAAAAACTTTTATCCATTTGCGCGGGGCACGCTTATGCGTTGTCGGTCCAGCCGGCGTCTAGGTCGATCGGATAGGCCGGGCGCGGCAAGCGTTTCCACGTGAAGCTGTTCAGCACTGGTGAGTTGTAGCCGGGCACATCCACTTCGAAGATCCGCTCGTGGCTGAAGAATTCGTCGAACCCCGCGCGGAAATGACCGCGCGACTTCACGATCACCACCCGCTGGGCCGCAATGTCGATGCCGTGCATCTCCAGCATCACGGGCTCGGCCAATTGCCGGCGCAACGAGCCAACCACTATGCGCAGGCCGGAACCCACCAGCCGCACCACCGCACAGGGCCCGAGGTTGAACAGCCGGCCTTCGGCAATGCCGCGCCGCCCGATCCCCTGGCCGTCGCTGACCCCTTCCACCACCGCATCGGCCTCGAAGCGCCGGGAAAACTCGCTCTCGTCGCTTGCGAAGGCGGCACGGATTTGGGCACCCACTCCGGCGGCTTGCGCCTGGGCCGCCAGCGCGGGATCGACAAACACGCCCAGAACGACGCCCTCGCCCACCCCGGCCTCGTGCAATGCCTTCAGGATCCAGGTGGTGTTGCCACGTCCACCGCCGCCGGGATTGTCGGCGCAATCGGCCAGGATGATCGGCGCGCGCGCCCCGGTGCTGGCGTCGCGCGCGATCGCCACGGCATCGGACAGCGTCGTCAGCTTCGGGATGAACCGCTCCCGTCCGGCCCAGGCGGCGCGGGCAATCTGCCGCGCCACCTCGCGCGCCGCGGCCGGGTCATTGTCCGAGGTCACCGTGATGCACAACCCGCATTTCGGCAGGTCGGAATAGGTGAAGCCGCCGGTCACAGACACGTTCAGGATCGGCGCCACGCACAGCGACTGACCCAGGTCGATCAGATCGCCATATGGCCCGCTTGCCGTGAGCTGCATCACATTCGGCGGCATCAGCGGCATACGGATGAACGCCTTCTCCGGCTTCAGCCCGCCGCGCAGCCGCGCGATCATATCCGCCGCCTCGGCCGCGCGCTCGCGCATATCCACATGCGGGTTGGTGCGATAGGCGATCAGCGCATCGCTCTGCGCCACCAGCTTCTCGGAAACATTGCAGTGCAGGTCATGCGTCACCACGATCGGCACAGCCGGCCCGACGATGCGCCGCACCAGCTCCACCAGCGTGCCGTCGCTGTCCTCGTCCCCCGTGGCCGAGGAGGCGCCGTGGCTGGCGATGTACACCCCATCCAGCGGCAGCGCCGCCCCCAGCCCGCGTTGCACCCGGTCAAGGAAATCCAGGAACACGTCCTGCACAATCGGCCCGCCCGGTGGCGCCGCGATCATGATAACCGGCACCGGCGTCCATGCGCCCTTGGCGTCCATCCGCGCATAGAACCCCGGCACCTCGCTCGGCAAATGGCTGGGCACCCGCGCCAGGCAGGTGATCGCCTCGCCCTCCTCCCAGCATTGGCGGAGGAAATCCTCGCGCAGGGTAGGCGGCGCGAAGGAATTCGCCTCCAGGTGAAGGCCGAGAATGGCAATGCGGGGTGCGGTCATCGCGGGGTCCGTTTGCGGCCTGGGACCGGCAGTATAGAGTGGGCTGATGGCGAGCAAAAATGCCCCGGGGCTGCACCTGACCGAACCGATGACAACGTCTGCCATGCTGTCGCGGCTGGTGGCGTTCGACACCACGAGTCGCAATGCCAATCTGGACCTTATCGGATTCGTCCGCGCCTGGCTCGACCAGCACGGCGTGGCCTATCGCATCAGCACCAACCCGGCGGGCGACAAAGCCAACATCCACGCCATCATCGGCCCACACAGCGCCGGCGGCATCGCGCTGTCCGGGCATGTCGACACCGTTCCGGTCGAGGGGCAGGCGTGGAGCGCCGATCCCTTCGCCCTGCGCGCCGCCGATGGCCGGCTGTATGCGCGCGGGGCGGCCGACATGAAGGGCTTCGTCGCCGCCTGTCTTGCTGCCGTGCCGGACCTCGCCGCGCGCAAACTTGCCCGCCCGATCCACCTCTTCATCACCCATGACGAGGAAACCGACATGGCCGGGGCCCGCGAGCTGGTGGATGACGTCGCCGCCAGCGGCCTCAAGCCCGCCATGTGCATTGTCGGCGAGCCCAGCCTGATGCAGCCGATCCTCGGCCACAAGGGCCGTCTCGCCCTGCGCGTGATCGCCCGCGGCAAGCCCGGCCATTCCAGCGAACCGGCGAAAGGCGTGAACGCGATTGCCGCCGCCGCCGACGCCATCGCCTGGCTCAATGCCGAAGCCCGCCGATCCGCCGCCAGCGGCCCCTTCGATGGGAACTTCGACCCGCCGCACACAACCGTGCATGTCGGCACCATCCAGGGCGGCGCCATCCTGAACATCATCCCCGAACGCTGCGAATTCGTCATGGAATGGCGCACCATCCCCGGCGACGATTTCTTTGCGCAAGTCGAACGCTTGCGGGCCCACATCACCGCCGCGATCGAACCGGCGATGAAAACCGTCGACCCAACCTGCGGCTTCACGCTCGAGGTGATGAACTGGATCCCCGGCCTGCGCCTGCCGGGCGAACACGCGCTCGCCGACCTCGTCAAGCAACTCACCGGCGCCAACACGGCGGGCTATGTCAGCTATGGCACCGAGGGCGGGCTGTACGAACAGGCTGGCATTCCCACCATCGTCTGTGGTCCCGGCGCCATTGCCCAGGCGCACCAGCCGGACGAATGGATAGCACAATCCCAGCTCGACGCCTGCGACGCCTTCATCCGCCGCCTCGCAGACCGGCTCGCCGGCTGAAGCCATTCATGGTCAGGGCGCCAGCATGACCGGAGCCGAACCCGGCGGCGCGCCATTGGCCGCCCTGCCCAGCTTCGCAGTGCGGATCGAGCGTCCGGACCTTGGTCCGTGGCGCGCCGGCAACACCGGCATTCCCGGATTCACTAGTCACGACGCCGAGCCGTCCGGACCGCACGTGCTGCTGCTGGCGCTGATGCACGGCAACGAATACGCCGGCGCCATCGTGCTAGACCGGCTGCTGCGCGCGAAACTGCGTCCGCTGCGCGGGCGGTTGACCTTCGGCTTCGTCAACCTCGCCGCCTTCGATGCGTTCGACATCGACAACCCCACGGCCAGCCGCTTTGTCGACGAGGATCTCAATCGGCTCTGGGACCCGGCCATGCTTGGCGGTTCGCGCCAATCACTCGAGCTGGTCCGGGCGCGCGAAATCTACCCCGCGGTCGCAGCGGCCGACCTGGTGCTGGATCTGCATTCGATGCTGTGGCCATCCGAGCCGTTGATCCTGTGCGGCGCCACGCAGCGCGGCCAGAGCTTGGCCACGGCGATCGGCAGCCCCGGGCTGGTGGTTGCCGATCGCGGACACACGAGCGGGTCTCGCCTGATCGACCATCCCCGTTTTGCCAGCGAATCCGGGCAGGCCTGCGCGCTGTTGGTCGAGGCTGGCCAGCATTGGGAGGCCGCAGCCGTCGACATGGCTGCCGCAAGCATTGCCGGGCTGTTGCGCCATGTCGGCCTCGCCCGCAACCACCCTGCCCTGCCGGCGCCATCCGCGCCGCCGCAGCGCAGCGCCGAAGTCACTACCGTGGTCACCGCCAGCACCGGCAACTTTACCTTCGTCCGCGCCTTTCGCGGCGGCGAGGTCATCGCGCGACGCAACACCCTTTTGGCACTGGATGGCACCACGGAAATCCGTACGCCGCATGACCAGTGCTTGTTGGTCATGCCCAGCTTGCGGCCTGGGCGGGGGCATACGGCGGTTCGGTTGGCGCGATTTGTTGGGTGAAGGCAGGGGGCGGGAAGATCTTTTTTTGTGAACAAAAATAAGTCTCTTTCTCCCGTTTGGTTTTTGCTCGCTCCAGGTTCCCGCTACTGGCCTTGCCACTTGGCCGGGCGCTTCTCCATGAAGGCGGTGCGGCCTTCGCGGTAATCGGCGCTGTCGAAGCAGGCCAGGATTGCGGCGTCCACGCCGGCGCGGTTGCGTTGGCTTTCGGTTGCCATCACGGCGTTGACCGTCAACTTGGTGGCACGCAGAGAGAGGGGGGCGTTGGCGGAAATAGTCTTGGCGAGTTCGAGTACGGTATCGGTCAAGTCTTCATCGGGGACTACCCGATTGACCAGGCCGACGCGCTGCGCTTCCAACGCGTCCATGCGGTCGCCGGTCATGATGATCATGCGGGCATGGGCTTGGCCAACGAGCGAGATGAGACGCTCGACCATCTCGAAGCTGTAGGCGATGCCGAGCCTGGCTGCCGGGATGCCGAACTGGGCGCTGCCGCCAGCAATCCGCAGATCCGCCTGCATGGCGATGCCGAGCCCGCCGCCGAGGCAGAAGCCGCGGATGCAGGCAATCACCGGCTTGGGGAAGGCCGCCAGCTTGGCGCGGCCGGCGCTGGTCAGGCGGTCGTATTCGAGTTGGGCATTGCCGTCGGCGCGAGTCTGTTCGAATTGGCTGATATCGGCGCCGGAGACAAACGCCTTGGTGCCGGCGCCGGTCATCACCACTGCGCGGATGGCATCGTCGGCGCCGAAGGCATCGAGGATCTCGGCCAAGCCCTGCCACATCGCCACCGACATTGCGTTGCGCTTTTCCGGCTGGTTGAAAGTGATCAGCCCGACGCCTTCGGACACCTCGGCCAGCATTTTCCCGGCGGCGTAGGTGGTCGTCATACGATGCCCCTTTGCTTCATGTCGGCCAGTTCGGTCTCGCCGTAGCCCAGGCCACGCAGGACCTCCATCGTGTGCTCGCCGGCATCCGGGGTGGCGCTGCGGATCGTCTTCGGGTGCCCGACCAGGTTGATCGGCGAGGCCACCACCTCCTTGGTGCCCAAGCGGGGATGGGTGACGGGTGTCGCCATCTTCAGGTGCTGGACCTGCGGGTCGGCGAAGACGCGGTCGATGGTGTTGATCGGGCCGCACGGAATGCCGGCGGCCTCGAACAACTCGATCCAATGCTCGGAGGGCTTGGTCCGAGTGATCTCGCTGATCGCGGCGTTGATGTTCTTGCGGTCGGCGCTGCGGCCCTTCTGGGTCGACCAGGCCGGCATGGTCTTCCATTCCGGATGGCCGATCGCTTCGGCGAAACGGTCCCACAGCCGGCCGGAACTGGCAGCGATGTTGATAAAGCCGTCGGCGGAGGGGAAGGCGCCGGTGGGAATGCCCGTCGGGTGGTCGTTGCCGGCCTGGCCAGCGACCTCGCCGTCGAACAGCCAGCGGGTTGCCTGGAAATCCAGTAGGAAGACCTGTGTTTCCAACAGCGAGGTGGTCACCCAGCGGCCCGTTCCGGTCGCTTCGCGTTCGTACAGGCCCATCATGATGCCCATGGCCAGCAAGGTGCCGGCGCACAGGTCGTCGATCGGAATGCCGACCCGCATCGGCCCGCGGCCGGGTTCGCCGGTGATCGACATCAGCCCGCCCATCCCTTGGGCGATCTGGTCGACGCCGGCGCGCAGGCCATACGGCCCGTCCTGACCGAAACCGCTTATGCTGCCGTAGACGATGCGCGGATTGACTGCCTTGACGTCGTCGTAGCTGACCTTGAGCCGGTGCTTCACCGCGGCGCGCATGTTCTCGACAACGACATCGGCAGTTGCCGCCAGCTTCATAAAGGCCGCGTGACCCTCCGGTGTTTTGAGGTCAAGGTGAATTGCCTTTTTGTTGCGATGCAGGTTCTGAAAATCGAACCCGTCGCGGTTGCCGGCGATGTCCTCGCCACTGGCCGGCGGTTCGATGCGGATCACATTCGCCCCCCAATCCGCCAGATGCCGCACGCAGGTAGGTCCGGCGCGCGCCAAGGTGAGGTCAAGCACCGTGATCTGCGACAGCGGCAGCTTGGCGTCGCTTTTGATCACAGGTGCAATGTCATCGGCCATGGTCAGTCCCCTCGATCCAGTTGCCCGGATGATCGGCCGGATGACGGCGCCACTCAAGGCCCCACCCTGGCACGGCAAGGCATGGTTAAATTTTTTGTTTCTTTTGTGAAATAGAAATGCTTGTCCTTTTTTTGAAAAAAGAACCAAAAAACCTTAGTCTGCTCGGCATCGTGCTTGCCTTGGCGACGCCGGGCCAGTGATTCGGCGTATCGTTTGCGGTTGTTGGAGCACACATGGACGACGCTGACCTTGCTTTGATCATCGCGCTGGATTGCTCCGCCAGCGTCTCGCTCGAAAGCTTCGGATTGATGGCCAGCGGCTGTGCGGCCGGGTTGCGGGATGACGCGGTGGTGGCTGGGCTGCTGGGCGGCCCGCTGGGCGCCAGCCTGTGCGCGCTGATGATCTGGTCAGGCACGGGGGCGCAGGAGGTGATGGTGGAATGGACCCGGCTATCCTCGCCCGAGGCGCTGGCTGCCTTTGCCGGCGAGGTCGAGAATGTTCCCCGCACCATCCGGGCGGGGGCGACGGCAATCGGCGATGCGTTGCGCGCCTGCGAGGCCCTGTTGCTGGCCGCGCCGGCGGGTGCGAGCCGAGTGGTGGTCGACATGGTTGGCGACGGCAAGTCGAACCAGGGCATCCTGCCCGCCGGGGTGCGCGACCGTCTGGTAGCCGGTGGCGTGACCGTCAACGGCTTGTGCGTCCTGCATGACGAGCCCGACCTACTCGCCCACTATCAGATCGAAGTGATCGGCGGGGCCGACGCCTTTGCGATGACCTGTGCGGATTTTTCAGAATTTGCCGAAGCGATGCGCCAAAAGCTGCGGCGGGAGATCATCGCCTCCGCTGGCGTGGCGCCGCAGCAAGCTAGCCGCCGGTGACACTCATATGTCGCGCCACCGCCGGGCGGTTGTGATTGCGGTCGATGATGAAGTCGTGGCCCTTCGGCTTGCGCGCGATCGCGGCAACAATGGCGGCGTCCAGTTCGTCGTCACTGCACCCGCTGCGCAAGACGCGACGGAAATCGGCGGAATCGTCCTGGCCGAGACACATATATAGCGTGCCGGTGCAGGTCAGCCGCACCCTGTTGCAGCTCTCGCAAAAATTATGGGTCAATGGCGTGATGAAGCCGATGCGCCGACCGGTCTCGGCGACGGTGTAGTAGCGCGCCGGGCCGCCGGTGACGTAATCGGTGTCTTCCAGCGTCCAGTTCTTGCGCAGATTCGTCCGAACGGTCGACAACGGCAGGTACTGATCGGTCCGGTCGCCGTCGATTTCGCCGAGCGGCATGGTCTCAATCAGGCACAGGTCGAAGCCATGCTCGCCACACCAGGCCAACATGGAATCGAACTCGTCTTCGTTGACGCCCTTCATCGCTACCGCGTTGATCTTGATTGCCAGCCCGGCGGCACGGGCGGCGAAGATGCCGTCCAGTGTCTTTTCGATCTTGCCCCACCGGGTCATGGCAGCGAATTTTGCCGCGACCAGCGTATCCAGGCTGACGTTGATCCGCCGAACCCCAGCCCGAACCAGGGTTTCGGCATGCTTGGCAAGCTGGGTGCCGTTGGTGGTGACCGTCAGTTCCTGCAAGCCACCGGGTTGGCCCAGCCGCGCGCCGAGGCTCTCCATCAGCCGCATCACATCGCGCCGGACCAGCGGTTCGCCCCCGGTGATGCGGATCTTAGTGGTGCCCAGCCGGATGAACGCGGCGCAGAGCCGGTCAAGCTCTTCGAGGGACAGGATTTCCGCTTTTGGCAGAAAGGTCATGTCCTCCGACATGCAATACACGCAGCGAAGGTCACATCGGTCAGTTACCGAGACGCGTAGATAGGTGATGGGCCGGCCGAACGGGTCGATCATGCGCGCAACCTACGAGGCAGTGGGGCTATTCACGGTTGGATATAACGCAATGTCGTCCCTTCTGGCATTGGGTGCAAGCCCAGGACAAGGCTGAGGGCAACCCCGGGGCAGGGGAATGGCGCTGACCACGCCATTTGGGCAAGATTAACCTGGAGTTTACCGGAATACGTGAAAAAGCGGTCGTATGAAGGCCCGCCAGGGACGGCCCCGTCTGACTCCGCTTCAGACTGATCCGGCAGGCATAGGCCGCTGCCGGAACGAAGCAGTGCCGCAGAACCACCGCACGGCGTGCTGGTGCCCGGATCAGTTTCAGGCGTCGGCGCATTTTCGTTGACGATAGTTATAGACATGTCGAACCGCTCCGCGTAATTAAATCGTGATTCCCGCGTTCCAATGGCGTGTGATGTCACCAGATATCCAAACTGACCGGAAAAGCGGCTAATCATGAGGGGGCGACAGAAATCCGTGGATGCGTTGTTTTTGGCTGAAACTTTGGCATCGCGACTGTGCCACGACCTTAGCGGAGAGGTTAACGCCCTCGCCGGCGCCGTCGAGGAGATTCGTGACAGCGCTTGCCCTGATCGTGATGCCATCGAGCTCGCCAACGACGCTTGCGAAGCCCTGGTCCGCCGATTGCGGCTCGCCCGCGCCGCCTGGGGCGGGCTTGGCGGGCCGATGGAAATGGAAGAATGGCGCACGATGGTCGACTTCATGCCGCGGCGCGGGGTGACGCTGGCGCTGGACGGAGTCAGCGAAACGGGATTTTTTACCCCCACGGCCGCGCGCCTGACCCTCAACGTCTTGCTGCTGGCAACCGAATCCCTGCCTGCGGGCGGGGTGGTCGAGGTCAGCGGCAAGCCCGAGCGTGACCTGCTGGTACGCATCCGCGGGCCCCGCGCCGCCTGGCCGGCTGGGATGGCGGGGATGATGGCCGACCCGGCAGAAGCGATCGACCATCTCCGCCGCATCGACGGCATGGCCGCCGCGAAGACACTCCAGGCGTCACTGATCGCGCTGATTGCACATGCGACCGGTCATCGCATCAGCTTTCTTCTTGGGCCGCAAACCGAGGATGCTCCGCCATTGCTTGTGGCTCTAGCACCGGTGGCGTGACCGCGCAGCAACGCGGGCAACAACTGCGCTGACCGCTGCGCGACGGCCGAAATCGCGCGATGCCCGACAAAGGCCAAACATCTTTACCGTTTCTTCGCACCACCCCCGCCACAATGTCTTCCAACACGTGCGCCCCCGGCCCTCCCCTCAGGGCTTGATGGATTGGTTGCCGCGCGAATGAAGGCACGGAGTGACGGATGGACGACCTACTAGCCGACTTCCTCACCGAGACCAGCGAAAGCCTCGCCGAACTCGACACCGCGCTCGTCAAGCTTGAGCGCATCCCGAATGACGAGGAAACGCTCTCGCTGATCTTCCGCATGGTGCACACGATCAAGGGCACGTGTGGATTCCTCGGCCTGTCACGCCTGGAGCGTGTGGCACACGCGGCCGAGAATGTGCTGGGCCGGGTACGAGACAAGGTTCTCAAGGTCACGCCGGAGAACATCACCACGATTCTTGCGGCGCTGGATTGCATCAAGCAAATTGTCGAGGCGCTGGCTGCCACCGCCCACGAGCCAACCGGCGACGATACCGCCCTGATTGCGGCGCTGGACGCAGCTGCCGACGGGCGCGTGCTGACCGCAGCAAAAGTACAAGCGGCCGTCGCGGTGCCGGTATCCGTTGCGGTTGCATCGCCCGTCTTGGAAGCGATCGTCACACCGGATTCGCCGATGACGCCAGAGCGGATTGCGAGTGCCATCGCCACGTCGCGAATGCCCGAACCTGTCAGCGACGTCGCGGGTGCCGATATCCCCGCCGCCGACGCGCAGATCGGCCCGCAGACGATCCGCGTTGGCGTGGACGTACTCGAAGACCTGATGACCCTGGTCAGCGAATTGGTGCTCACCCGCAATCAGCTGCTGCAGCTCGCGCGGATGCACGAGGCGCAAAGCGACGAAGCCAGCGGCTTCACCGTGCCGTTACAGCGGTTGTCACATATCACCTCGGACCTGCAGGAAGGCGTCATGAAGACGCGCATGCAGCCGATCGGCAACGCCTGGCAGAAGCTGCCGCGGCTGGTGCGGGATCTCGCGCGCGACGTGGACAAGCGGATCGAACTGGTGATGCGCGGGGCGGAGACCGAGCTCGACCGCCAGGTGCTGGAACTGATCAAGGATCCGCTGACCCACATGGTGCGCAACTCCGGCGATCACGGCCTGGAGAAGGCCGAAGCGCGCCGCGCCGCCGGCAAGCCGGAGACCGGGCGCATTACATTGAACGCCTATCACGAGGGTGGGCACATCATCATCGAGGTCGCCGACGACGGCACCGGCCTGCATATCGATCGCATTCGCGCCAAGATCCTATCCAAGGGCCTGGCCAGCGAGGGCGAGTTGGCCGCCATGAGCGGCGCCGACATCCAGCGCTTCATCTTCCATGCTGGCTTTTCGACCGCAGCCCAGGTCACCGCCGTGTCCGGCCGCGGCGTTGGCATGGATGTGGTGAAGACCAATATCGAGAAGATCGGCGGCACCATCGACCTGAAGTCGGAAGCAGGTCGTGGCACAACCTTTACCATCAAGATCCCGCTGACCCTGGCCATCGTCTCCGCCCTGATTGTCGAGGCTGGTGGCGAGCGCTTTGCCATTCCGCAGATCAGCGTGGTCGAACTGGTGCGCGCGCGTCTCAGCGCGGACGGACAGGAAAGCACCACGCCAGTGGTGGAACATATCCAGGGCACTCCGGTGCTGCGCCTGCGCGACCAGTTGCTGCCGCTGGTCAACCTGACCGACCTGCTGGCGTTGAGCAGCACCAAGTCCGAACATGCCGAGCACAGCGCGCATGTCGTGGTAGCCCAGGTCGGCTCCGCCCTGCTGGGCATCATCGTCGACCGCGTCTTCGATACCGAGGAGATCGTGGTGAAGCCGGTGGCGCCGATCTTGCGCCACATCACCATGTTCAGCGGCAATACCATCCTGGGCGACGGCTCGGTGATCATGATCCTGGACCCGAACGGCATTGCCCGGGCGACCGGGGTGGCCGGGTCCTCTGGCGGCGACCGCGGCCGCGACAGCCGCGACAGCGCCTTGCCGACCACCCGCACCAATCCCAATACCGCCATGCTGCTGTTCCGCGCCGGCGGCACCGACCCGAAGGCTGTGCCGCTCGGCCTGGTAGCCCGCCTTGAGGACCTGCCGCGCGATAAGATCGAGACATCGGCCGGCCAGCCGGTCACTCAGTATCGTGGCCGCCTGATGCCGTTGGTGCCGTTCTCCGGTGCCATCAACCCCGATGCCGAGCGCTACGCGGTACTGGTGTTCACTGATGGTGACGGCAATCAGGAGCGTTGCATGGGGCTGCTGGTCGACGAGATCATCGACGTGGTCGAGGATCATCTGAACATCGAGCTTTCGGGCGATCGTCCGGGTCTGCTCGGCACCGCGGTGATCGCCGGCCGCGCTACGGATGTAATCGATATCGGCTACTGGCTGACCCAGGCCTCGCAGGACTGGTTCCGCCGCAGCGATCGCCAGGCGGGACAGGGGGGCAATTTTCGCGCCCACATCCTGGTGGTCGAGGACAGCGACTTCTTCCGCCAGTTGCTGGTGCCGACGCTGTCAGCTGCCGGGTATCGGGTCACCGCCGCCGCCGACGCCGCAGAGGCGTTGCGCCTGCGGGAGGCCGGCGTGATGTTCGATGCGGTGGTGTCCGACATCGAAATGCCGGGCATCGACGGCCATGCGTTGGTCCGCCAACTCCGCGCAGCCGGCGCATGGGCCCAGCTGCCGATGATCTGGTAATCGGGCCCGAGAAGCAATATCTGCTCGAGACCCGCCTGGCCGGCATCATGCGCGACCTCGGCCTTGCTGATCTCGACCGATTAGCCGATCGCATGCAAGCACCCGGCAATGCCGAGGTTGAGCGCCAGATCATCGAGGCGATGACGACTAACGAAAGCTTCTTCTTCCGCGACGAAAAGCCGTTCGCCCATTTCCGCACCATGGCGCTGCCGCGACTGCTGGCGACCCGACCGGCCGGTGCCCGGCTGCGCATCTGGTCAGCAGCTTCCAGCTCTGGCCAGGAGGCATACTCGCTGGCGATGATCGTGGCTGAAATGCGCGCAACACTGGGCGGTCGCACAGTGGAAATTGTCGGCACCGACCTCAGCCGGGAGCAGGTACTACGCGCGCAGGAAGGGCTCTACACTCAGTTCGAGGTGCAGCGCGGCCTGCCGATGCAGTTCCTGGTCAAGTACTTCAAGAAGGACGGCAGCAACTGGCGGCTGAACGACGCGATCCGGGCTATGGTCAGCTTTCGCGAATGGAATCTGCTGTCGGATCCGCGGCCACTTGGCAGCTTCGACGTAGTGTTTTGCCGTAATGTGCTGATCTATTTCGATCGGCCGACGAAGACCCGCGTGCTGGACGCTATAGCGCGCCAGATGCCGCAGGACGGCCTGTTGTATCTTGGCGGAGCCGAGACGGTTCTCGGCATCACCGACTGGTTCGACATTGTGCCGGACAATCGTGGTGTCTATGAGCTGACGCGCAAGGGCGCGCGGCCGGCTCTCGCCACCGCCGTCGCCGCCCGGTAGCCTTCGCTGACGAGTCCCTCAGTAAACCCTGGGGGGCTTGGGCGGGAGCATGACGGATGGATCTACAGGCCGAGTACGACAACGGCGCGAAGGTGCCGAGCTATCCCGACTATGCCGAGCGTTGGACGCGCGAGGCGGCGGCGTTCCGCGACAGCCATCCGCATTCCGAGCTGGCCGTGGCCTATGGTCCCACGGAGCGTCAGGCGCTTGACCTGTTCTGGCCGGGAGCAGGGCGAGATGGTCCAGTGGCGGTGTTCATCCATGGCGGCTACTGGCAGCGCATGCACCGTTCGGCTTTCAGCCATCTCGCCCAGGGATTGCTCGGCCATGGCGTGGCGGTCGCGATGCCGTCCTATGAGCTGTGCCCAAATGTCACGTTGGCAACGCTGGTGGAGCAGGTGCGGGACGCGGTCAGCTTTCTGCATCGCCGTCTCGGTTGCCGCTTTCTGGCAGCCGGGCATTCTGCCGGCGGCCACCTTGTCGCCATGCTGATGGCGACAGACTGGGTGGCCCGCGGTGCCCCACGCGACCTGGTGCCGTCGGGGCTATCAATCAGCGGGTTGTTCGATCTGGAGCCGATCACCCACACCACAGTCAACGCGGCGCTGGGGCTGGATGTCGCGGAGGCGCGGCGGCTATCGCCGCTGCTGTTGCCGCCGCCAGGTGGGCGTATTCATGCCTATGTCGGCGACGCAGAAGGACAAGAATACACCCGTCAATCATCTGCCATCGCGCAAGCCTGGAACGGCACGTGGGACAGCCTTCCAGGGTTGCACCACTTCTCGATCGTCGAGGAACTGCAAAACCCGGCTTCGGCTATGGTTGCCAAGGCGCTGGAGTTGATTCCCGTTGCCTAGGCTCAGGACTCATTGATCCAGAAGATGACGGTGGCTGCGAGAGCGATTGCGGACATGAAGGCATGGGCGCACCGATCATAGCGGGTATGGATGCGGCGCCAGTCTTTGATGCGTCCGAACATGTTTTCGATCCTGTGGCGACGC
>CAMBRC010000081.1 GCA_945869965.1 Asaia bogorensis | reverse complement strand
ATGGGCGGGGCGGAGCTGTTCCATCGGCACGCCGGCATCGCGGGCGGTGGTTTCGAAATTGCGCAGTTCGCGGGTGGCGCGCTCGCGCAAATCGGCGGCGTCGGGCTGGTTGGCGGTGTTGCGCAGGCGGGCGAGGAGTTGCAGCAGCGGGGCGGCGGTCGACAGCAGGGCACTGCCGCCGAAGATCAGTTTTTCGGCGCCTTCGCCCGCGACCTGGGACGCCGCGGCTGGTGCTGCCGTGGCGGCGGGGAAGCTGGAGGACGGGGCGAATCCAGGCGCGGGTGCTGCCGGGCGGCGACCGCCCGGGGCCGGGCGGATCACAGTGCGGTCGCTGTCTTCCTCGAAGGGATTGTCGACGCTCATTGCATCCACCTATCTCAGGTCATCAGCCGCGGATCGCCCAGAGTTCCATCTGCAGCCCCGGGTATTCGCCCGAGACGTGGATGGCGAAGCCGCCGCTGCTCTGCATCTGTTTCCAGTGGGCGGAGTTGCGGTCCAGTTCGAAATAGCTGGCGCCGGCGTAGAACGGCAATTGCCGGGGTGCTACCGGCAGGGGACGGACGGCGATGCCGGGGAGCTGGGACATCACGTGGTCGCGGATGTGCTCGACGGCGGCGATCTTGACCTGGCTGGGGAAGAGCCGGCGCAGTTGTTCGGCCGGCATCTCGGCCTGGACCGAGAGCACGAAGCTGGTGGCGCGCAGGATGTTGCGGTCGCTGATCGGGCCGATGCGCAGACCGTGGCGGCGCTCCTCCAGCTTGATCGGGACGGCGGTTTCCTCGATCGCGGTGGACAGCGAGCGGCGGAGGTCGGCGACCACCGGGGCGAAGCTGCGTTGCAGGTCGTCGTGGCGGTACGGCGGGTAGGTGCCGGGCCGGCGGGTGGCGGTATCGGTGTAGGTTGCGAGTTCGCCGGCCATTTGCAGCAGGGCGCGGTAGAGGTCCTCGGGGTGGAGATTGCCGCCATCGGCCCAGTGCGCCAGCAGCGGATGCCAGCGGTTGACGCATTCCAGCATCAGGTAGTCCTGGATCTCGGCCGAGCCGCGCGCGCCGCCGGCCACCATGCGCGAGGCCAGGGCTTCGGCGCGCTGATTGAACAGGCCGGTGAGATCGGCGAGCAGGCCGGAGAGCGGCGAGGCGGCGGCGCAGACCAGGGCGGGGGCGATCCAGTTGCGGTCCAGCGTCACCCGGCGGTCGGCCGAGACCTCGACCACGCGGGCCAGGCCGATGCACAAAAAGCCCGCGCGCTCCTCGGTTTCCAGCAGATAACGCAGCCGCAGCCGCCCGACTTGCAGGTCGGCCGGCTGGGGCGAGGCGGAATGGGTGTCGTAGGCTTCGAACGGGCGGAGATCGTAGCGCCCGTCGCTGGCGGCATCGGCGGCGATCTCGACCGCACCGGGCTGGCGTACCGGGAGTGCGAGATAAACCAACACGTTGCGCGCGGTTTCCGGCAGGTCGAGCGGGGCGGGATGGTCGGTCTGGTCCGGCAAGGCGAAGGGGGTGCCGTCCTCGAACACGCCGGCGGCCTGGGACAGGGCGAAGCGGCCGGTGGCCAGCAGGTCGCGGTTGACCGCCATTTCGGTCAGGCCCCAGGGATACGGGCGCAGCGAGGCGGTGCGCTCGCGCGCGAAGGCCTCCAGCCAGCGATCCTGCTGCTGGAAATGTTGGGCGCGCAGGAACATGCCTTCCTGCCAAACGACACGGTTGGTCCACGTCATGTGCGCCTGTTCGAGCCCCCATTTGCCATCACGCCAGCCGTCCCCACCGTATGCCCGTTACCGGGCCTTGTCGCCGACTTCGCGCAGCGCCTGTTCATAGGCTCGGGCGAAGGTCTTGCCGAATACGCTGTCGAAATCATCGGCCAAAGCGCCGGTGATGTCGCTATGCAATTTTTCGAACAGCTCGAAGGCGCGCGCCCGCTTCTGCGCGCCCAGCATGCCGCCCGAGCGGTCGCCCTCGGCACGCAGCGGGGCGGGGTCGAAGCGCTCGATCAGGGCGCGCACCGCGGTCTGCATCGCCGCCATGGTGGCCAGCTCGTGCAGGCGGATATCGTCCAGCGCCTCGCTGACCGCCACCGCCGGGGTCATCTCGGTGCGCCTTCCGGCGCCGAGCAGGGCGGCCAGCGCGTCGTCGTCGCCGGCGGAGAATTTCAGCGGGTTGTTGCCGCGGGCGCGGATCATCGTCTGTTCGATGCGGAACTCGCCCTTGATCGCCGCGCGCGCGATCAGGGTCTGGCGCAGCCCGGTGACGACGGCGCGAAACGCGGCGCCGAGCTTTTCCATCGCCGCTTCGGCATCGGCGGGGCGAGCATCCTCCATGCCGGCGCCGCGCAGGAAGGCCGCGAGCAGATCCCCGGTGGCGGGCGGCTGGCTGGCAACGGGCCGCGGTTCCGGCGCGGCCGGCAACGGGGCCACGGCTTTGGCGCGCGGCGGGATGGTTCCATGCGCCGGTATCGCGGGCAGCACCGGCACAGGCGACGTGCCGTCGCGCCCGGGCTCGGCGAAGGGGTCGTCGGGCGGCGGCGCGGCCGTCTCGATGCCGGGCGTCTCGATGGCGGGCGCCTCGATGGCGGGCGGCGGGGGCGCTTGGACGGGCGCGGTCTGCGCGCTCTGTGGCGGTGGCGGTGGCGGTGGCGGTTCGGGTGGCTTCGGCGCTGGCGACAGGTCAATGTCCCAGTCATCCAACGATGCCGCGGCGTTCGCCGGCCGGGGAGCCTGCAAAGGGGGCGCGCCTGCCGGCTTGGCGAGATCGAGGTCCCAATCGTCGAAATTCAGGGTGCTCGGCGGCACCGGTACCCGAAAGGCCTGTTCCAGCGCGGGCGCGTTGTCCGGCTGGGTCGGGCCGCGAAAGCCCGACGCGCCGGGATCCGGCGCCAGCGGGTCGTAGTCGGATGGCAGGGTCACGCTGGGCGTGCCGAAGCCGCCGCCGCCGGTTCCTCGGCCATCGGACAGCAGCGGATCACGCTCGAAGCCTTGCGAGGCCGGGCGCGCGGCGGCGAAGGGGTCGTCGCCGAACGGGTCGCTGGCGCGTCCGCCGGCCTGCGCCGCGGAATGCCCCCCGGCCTGGCCCCCACCTTGCCAGGCGGCTTCCTCGCTGATGCGGATCTCGATTTCATAGGCCCCGAGCCTGAGCCGGTCGCCGTCGCGCAAGTCGCGCGGGCCGGCCTCGCCGAGCGGTTCGGCCTCGCGGTTCAGGAAGGTGCCGTTGGCGCTGACATCGGCGAGCTGCCAGCCGCCGGAGCGGAAGGCCAGCACGCAATGGCGGCGCGACAGGGTCCGGTCGGGATCGGGCAGCGTCCAGCTGTTGTCGGTGCCGCGGCCGATGCTGAATTCGCCGCCGGGCACTTGGCGCGTTTCCGGCGGCACGGCATCGGGGCAGCGCAGGACCGAGAGGGTCAGGCCCATCGCGTCAGCCGCCCAGCCGCATGGCGGCAACGCATGGGGGCATGACGATATCCTGGTGCTGCGTCGCCATGGGCGCTTCCTCCCGCTTGCGGCAGCTTAACCAAGACTGCGCCGGGCGCGAAGCCCGGCGCGCGCCCGGCGCGCCGATTCCTGTCCGCGTTCACGCGATCATCATCGCCCGGCCGGGGGGGCAAGTCCCCGTTACGCCCCCAACGCCATGCCCAGCGCCGGTTGCACCTCGTCCGGCAGCGGGCAGACATAGGGGTTGGAGGCGGTGCGTGCGGCGTGATCCGCCTTGGCGCGGGCCAGCAACGCGGGGTCACGCAGGGCGTCCACGGCGGTGGCGGCCATCACCTTGGCGGCGTGGACCATGCCCTTGTGGGCGATGCCGCTCTGGCCCTGGGCGGTCAGTTGCCAGGAATGACCGGGGGTGCCGATGGCGTAGGTGGCGCCACGGATTTGCGCCGTCGGGACCACCCAGGAGACGTCGCCGACATCGGTGGAGCCAATGCCGCGGCCGCCGCCGTTGCTGCCGAGCGGGATGATGCGGTCGCACAGCAGCGTGTCCATGTCGGGCGCCAGGCCGAAGCGGGTATGGGCGCCGGCGATGTCATCGGGGCGCAGGGTGGCGCGGATTTCGGCGGCGAGCTTGCGGTCGGCGTCATCCCATTGCGGCGGGCCGAGATGCTGCAGGTTGTCGAACATCGCCTGTTCCAGCGGCGTGTTGCCGAGCAGGTTCGACATGCCGCTGATGGCGCGGGACTCGACGCTGGTCTCGGTCATCAGGGCGGCGCCGTCGGCGATGTTCTTCACCCGTGAGACGAGGACGGTCAGCTCCGGCAGCTCGCGGGCGCGCACGATGTAGCGCACCACTGCCTTCGATTGCACGACGTTGGGCGCGATGCCGCCGGCGTCGATGGTGGCGTAGTGGATGCGCGCGTCGCTGGGCATGTGCTCGCGCATGTAGTTGACGCCAACATTCATCAGTTCGACGGCATCGAGCGCGCTGCGGCCGAGATGGGGCGAGGCAGCGGCGTGGCTGGCGCGGCCGGTGAAAGTGAAGTCGTAGGACACCAGGGCGAGGGAAATCGCCGGGTTGACGGCGCAAAACGGCGCGGGGTGCCAGGACAGGGCGATGTCGACGTCGCGGAAGGCGCCTTCGCGGACCATGAACAGCTTGCCGGCGCCGCTTTCCTCGGCCGGGCAGCCGTAATAGCGCACGCGGCCCTTGATCCCCTGGGCGGCGAGCCAGTCCTTCACGGCGGTGGCGGCGAGCATCGCGGCGGAGCCCAGCAGGTTGTGGCCGCAGGCGTGGCCGGCGGTTTCGCCGGGGCGCGGGCTTTTGACCGCGACGCCGGCTTCCTGGCTCAGGCCGGGCAGCGCATCGAATTCTCCCAAAATGGCGATCACCGGGCCTTCGTCGCCGGCTTCGCCGATGATGGCGGTCGGGATGCCGGCAACGCCGGTGGTGACGCGAAACCCCTGTTGCTCCAGCATCGCCACGTGTTCGGCCGCCGAGCGGTGCTCCTGGTAGCCGAGTTCCGGCATTTCCCAGACGCGGTCGGCCAGGGCGATGAAATCCTCGCGGTGGTTGTCGACGAGGGTCCAGACCTGTTCGGTGTTGTGGCCGCTCACAGCATCACCCGCCCGATATTACCGTCGATCTTGATCTCGGTGCCCATGGCCGCGGACAGCTTGACCAGATGCGGCAGGATGTCCTCGTCCTCGGACAGGCGCGGCGAGCCGCGGCGCGAGCGGGCGACGCCGAAGCCGAGTTCGACCGGGATGAACTCGATCAGGTTGGCGGCGCCATCTTCCATGTTCCAGCGTGCCAGCACCGATTTCCACGCCCAGGGGTCGGCGGCGAAGCCCTTTGTGTTGGCATCCGAGCGCTTGTCGACACCGTCGGCGACGTTTTCGGTCAGGCCCATCTGGAACTTGTCGTAGAAATCCTGCGGCAGGGCGGCGATGGTCTCGTTGTGGAAGATGAAGTTGCCGAGGGAGTGGAAGATCGGCCGCTTCTGGTAGATCTCGACGCCGCGCAGCACATGCGGGCCGTGGCCGATCACCGCGTGGGCACCGGCGTCGATGCAGGCGCGGGCGAAATCGGCCAGAAAGGCGGCGGGGACGGCCTTGTCGGTGCCCAGCGCCTCGTGCGCATGCAGGCTGACCAGCGCGTAGTCGCCCTGGCGGCGGGCTTCGGAGATGCTGGCGATGGTGCGGGCGACATCGGCCTTGTTGGCTTCGGTGATGGTGCCGGGGGCGCCTTCCTTGAAGGTGTGGCCGCCGAACAGCACCGTGCCGGCCTCGGGCGCCTTGGCGAAGCCGGCCTTGATGCGCATCTTGAGGCCGTCATTGATGCCGCTGGCCTCGGCCATCTGGGACAGCGCGTCGAGCTGTTCGCGCGGCAGGAGGTGGGTGGTGGTGAAGCGCAGCGGGTTGATGCCGGGCCGGCCCTGCATGTCCGGGCGCGCCTGTCCGGCCGGGGAGGTTTCGTGAAAGGTCGAGCAGATGCCGATCAGCGCAACGCGGCCCTGCGGGCATTCCAGGTAGCGCGGGGCGGCGGCCTCCGCGAGGTTGCGGCCGACGCCGGCATGGACGATGCCCGACCGGTCCAGCGCGGCGGCGGTGTTGGCCAGGCCGTCATAGGCGTAGTCCAGCGTGTGGTTGTTCGCCCAGCTCAGCATGTTGAAGCCGAGCGATTGCAGGTCGCCGATCACGCCCTCGGGGGCGCTGGCCCAGGTGCCGCCGCTGACGGCATTGGGGAAGGCGTCTCCCGGTGTCAGCACCTCGAAATTGGTGAAGCGGACATCGGCGTCGCGCACGATGTCGGCGAGTTGCCACAGCGTCTCGCTGGACGGCAGGCGGCGGGTGATGAAGCTGTCGCCGGTGGCGACGAAACGCATGGCGGGCAACATGGCGGGCTCCAGAAATCCGCCCGATTGTAGCGCCTGCCGAGGTCGCGGCAAGGCGTTGACAGTCCGCCCCCTGCCCCGCATGAAATCGGGAAATGATCCGGGAGGATGCCATGAGCACCACCAATGCCGCGCCGGCGCGGCGCATGACCACGGCCCAGGCGGTGGTTGCCACGCTGGCCGCCAACGAAGTCGATACGGTGTTCTGCCTGCCCGGCGTGCAGAACGACCATCTGTTCGACGCGCTGCACCAGGCGCAGAACAGCATCCGCACCATCCATACCCGCCATGAGCAGGCCACCGCCTATATGGCGCTGGGGGCGGCGATGGCGACCGGCAAGCCGCAAGTGTACACTGTGGTGCCTGGCCCCGGCTTTCTCAACACGACGGCCGCACTTTCCACCGCCTATGCCTGCAACGCCCCGGTCATGGCGCTGGTCGGGCAAATCCCGGCTGCCGCGATCGGGCGCGGCTACGGGCTGTTGCACGAAATTCCGGACCAGCTGGCCATCATGCACGGGCTGACCAAACATGCCGCCCGGGTGCGCGGGCCGGCCGAGGCGCCGGGGATCGTGGCCGAGGCGTTCCGCCAGATGCGCGACGGACGGCCGCGCCCGGTGGCGTTGGAATGCGCCATCGACGTGTGGAATCGCTCGGCCGATGTGGCGCTGCCAACCGGACCCGCCCTGGCCGCGCCTTTGCCGATCGATAGCGACGCCATTGGCCGTGCCGCGGCACTGCTGGCGAAGGCTGAGCGTCCGATCATTGTGGTGGGCGGCGGGGCACAGGACGCCAGCGCCGAGGTCACCGCATTGGCCGAACTGCTGCAGGCGCCGGTGATCTCGCACCGCATGGGCCGCGGCGTGCTGGACAGCCGCAATCCGCTCAGCCTCAACATCCATGCCGGCCACGGGCCATGGGGCAGTGCGGATGTGGTGCTCGCCGTCGGCACCCGGTTGCAAGCGCAGATCCAAGGCTGGGGCACCGACGCGCAGATGAAGATCATCCGCATCGATGCCGACCCGGAGGAGCTTGACCGCATCGAGGCCCCGGCCATCGGCATCACCGGCGACGCGGCGCCAACGCTGCGCGCGCTGCTCACCGCCCTGCCCACCGCGCCGCGCGCCTCGCGCACCGAGGAGATGCGGGCGTTGCGCGCCAAGAGCGACGCGGTGCTGTCGGTGTTGCAGCCGCAGATCGACCTGCTGCGCGCCATCCGCGACGTGGTCCCCGCCGAGGGCATCATCGTCGATGAACTGACCCAGCTCGGCTATGCCGGGCGCATGGTCATGCCGACCTGGCGGCCACGCAGCTTTCTCTCGCCGGGCTACCAGGGCACGCTCGGCTGGGGCCTGTCGACGGCAATGGGCGCCAAGGTCGCCTGCCCCGCCGCCCCGGTCGTCTCGCTGACCGGCGACGGCGGCTTCATGTTCCAGGTCCAGGAACTCGCAACCGCCGTGCAGCATCGCATTCCCGTCGTGGTCGTGCTGGTCAATGACGGCGCCTATGGCAATGTGCGCCGCACCCAGATCAACGCCTATGGCGGGCGGATCATCGCCAGTGAACTGGGCAACCCCGACTTCCTCCGCCTGGCCGAGAGTTTTGGTGCTCTTGGCCTGCGCGCCGACACGCCCGATGCCTTGCGCGGCGCGCTGGAAAAGGGCCTGGCCGCCGACCGGCCGACCGTGATCGAGGTGCCGGCCAAGCAGATGCCGGATCCCTGGGGCTTCCTGCGCCTGCCACGCAACCGGGGCTGATGCCATGACCGAGATGTGGAACCACTACGACCGCACCGCCGCTCGGACGCACGGCGCGCCGGGCCGCACCCTGCGCCCCGCAAGCCCGACCATCGACATCCACGCCCATGCCGTATCGCCCGAGGCCGCTGCCTTCGTTCGCCCGCACCTGCCGGCCGCACGAAACACCGCCGACCCCGCCAGCCGGGAACTCGGCGCCAAGCAATCCAGCGACCGCGCCTCCCGCCTCGCCAACCCCGCCGAACGCCTGGCCGAACTCGACGCCATGGGCATCGATATCCAGGTGGTGATGCCCTCGCCCGGGCAGTGCTACCACGCGCTGCCGCCCGATCTCGGCACCACCGCCGCCCGGCTGGTCAATGACGGCATGGCCGCGTTCTGCGCCCATCGCCCAGACCGCCTGATCCCCTTCGGCACCGTGGCGATCCAGGCCGCGGACGCCGGCACCGCCGAACTCGCCCATTGCGCCGCGCGGGGCTTCAAGGGCGTCCAGGTGCTGACCAGCGTCGCCGGCGCCGAGCTGTCCGAACCCCGCTTCGCCGCCTTCTGGGCCGAAGCCGAACGCCTCAGCCTGCTCGTCGTCATCCACCCCTCGGGCTACACCCAGCCCGACCGCTTCCGCCGCTTCTACTTCGACAACACCATCGGCAACCCGCTCGACACCACGGTGGCGCTGCATCACCTCATCATGGACGGCGTTCTCGCCCGCCACCCCAACCTCAAATTAATGGCGGCGCATGGCGGGGGCTTCCTGCCGGCCTATAGCGGGCGGATTGACCATGCCTGGGGCGCGCGCTCGGATGCCCATGGCGACTTGCCGGAGGCCCCAAGCACCTATCTGAAGCGGGTATTCCTCGACAGCGTGGTGTTCACACCGCACCAGCTTGCGTATCTCGTGCAGCTGTTCGGCGTCGACAAAATCCTGATGGGCACCGACTACCCGTTCGACATGGGCGAATACGACCCGATCGGCCACGTCGCCGGGGCCGGACTGTCAGCCGCTGACGTGGCCGCCATCACAGGCGGCAACGCCAAGCGGCTGCTCGGCCTGTAGCTAGCGCTTCTTCGGCGCCCGCGCCGAAACCCGCGTCGCCGCTGGCGCCCGCTTCGCCGCCCCCAGCTTCGCCGCGCCCGGCTTCGAAGTTGGCCCGCCGCGCAGTTGTGTGATCGTTGCGCGCGAGGTGATCTGCTCCGGGTTCATCCGCAATTCGATCAGCGACGGCCGGCCCGACGCCGCCGCCCGCTTGAACGCGCCGGCAAACTCCTCCGCTGCTTCAACGACCTCACCATGCCCGCCAAAACTCTCGATGAACTTGGCGAAATCCGGATTGGTCAGCGCGGTGCCGGACACCCGGCCGGGATAGGTCCGCTCCTGGTACATCCGGATTGTGCCGTACATCTGGTTGTTGAACACCAGGATGATCGGCGCCACGCCATGGTGGAACGCGGTCGCCAACTCCTGCCCGGTCATCAAGAACCCGCCATCGCCGACGAAGCACACCACCTGGCGGTTGCGGAACGAAATCGCCGCCCCGATCGCCGCCGGCACGCCATAGCCCATCGCCCCGTTGGTCGGACCAATGAAGCGCTGGTTGTCCTTGAAGTTGATGAAGCGCGGCGGCCAGGTGGCAAAATTGCCGGCATCGCAGGTCAGGATCGCATCATCCTCCAGCAATTCCGCCAGCGTGTGCATCACCTGGGACAGATTCAGCCCCTCGTATTCCTGCACCGCCAGGCCCTTCATGCGGATGGCGCGCAGCTCCGCCGTCCAGGCCTTCCACCCCGGCTTGGCAACGCGCTCGCCCTTCACCGCCGCGGCAAACGCGTTCACGTCGGCGACAATCCCCAGCGCCGGGCGCGTCACCCGGCCAATCTCCGACCCATCGGGATGGATGTGCACAATCGGCGCCTCATGCCCGGCGCCGAACAGCGTGTAGCCCTGGCTCACCGGCTCGCCGAGCCGCGTGCCGATCGCCAGGATCAAATCGGCCTCGCGCGCCTTGGCCACCAGGGCGGCATCCGAGCCCACGCCCAGATCGCCCGCGTAATTATCGAGCGTGCCATCGTACAGCGCCTGCCGCCGGAAGCTCACCGTGGTGGCGATGTTATTGGCGACAAGGAATTCGCGGATATCCACCCGCGCCTGCTCGCTCCAGCGCGAACCGCCCAGGATCGCCAGCGGCCGCTTCGCCTTGGCCAACAGCGCCATCATCCGCGCAATCGCCCGGGGATCAGGATGCGCGCCCGCGACCTCGGACGGCCCGATATCGGCCACCTCGGCCATGCGCTTCTGCATCTCCTCGGAGATCGCAATCACCACCGGGCCCGGCCGGCCCGACACCGCGACATCCACCGCATGAGCGATCAATTCGGGAATGCGTTTTTCATCGTCGATCTGCGTCACCCACTTGGCCAGCGGGCCGAACATCCGTCGGTAATCCACCTCCTGGAAACTCTCGCGGTCGGTCTCCTCGAACGGGATCTGCCCCACGAACAACAGCAACGGTGTCGAATCCTGCATCGCCGTATGCACGCCGATCGCGCCATGACACGCCCCCGGCCCGCGCGTCACGAACGCCGCCGCCGGCTTGCCGGTCAGCTTGCCGTAGGCCTCGGCCATGTTCACCGCCCCGGCCTCGAACCGGCACGTCGTCAAGTGCAACCGCTGGCGCACGGCATACAGTCCATCGAGCACATCCAGATAGCTCTCGCCCGGCACCGCAAAGACCTGCTCGATCCCCTGCGCCACCAGCGCATCGGCAATCAACCGCCCGCCACTGCGCGCGACCATCTTGCCGCGTATTCCCGTCTTCTGCATCGCCTGCCCCACCCTTCGAGTCCCGTCCGTCAGCAGCTTACAGCCCGAGGGGATGCGAAGGAAGCAAGCCGGGGCTTTGCCCCGAACCCCAGCAGGGGTCCGAGACCCCTGCACCCTCAACCATGAAGCGTGCCCCTCAGGCGTCGACCGCCAAAGCCGCCACGTCCTCGCCGCCATCGCGCAACAATCCATGGAAATAGGCGATCGTCTGCGCCAGCCCATCACGCAGCTTCACCCGCGGTTCCCACCCCAGCACCGTGCGCGCCCGCGTGATATCCGGGCAGCGCTGCAACGGGTCGTCCTGCGGCAACGGGCGGAACACCAGCTTCGATGACGAGCCCGTCAGCGCCAGCACATGCTGCGCCAGCTCCCGCACCTCGATCTCGTGGGTATTGCCCAGGTTCACCGGCCCGATCACCTCATCGCCGCTGTCCATCATGCTAAGCAACCCCTGCACCAGGTCATCGACGAAACAAAACGACCGCGTCTGCGTGCCCTCGCCATACAGCGTGATGTCCTGGCCGCGCAGCGCCTGCATAATGAAGTTCGACACCACGCGCCCGTCATCCGGATGCATGCGCGGGCCATAGGTGTTGAAAATCCGCACCACCTTGATGCGCACCGCGTTCTGCCGATGAAAGTCGAAGAACAACGTCTCGGCGCAACGCTTGCCCTCGTCGTAACAGGCGCGCGGCCCGGTGGTGGAAACGTTACCGCGATACTCCTCGCTCTGCGGGTGCACCGTGGGGTCGCCGTAAACCTCGCTGGTCGAGGCCTGCAACACCTTCGCCTTCAACCGCCGCGCCTGTTCCAGCATGTTCAGCGCGCCCAACACCGAGGTCCGCGTCGTCTGGATCGGGTCGTTTTGGTAATGCACTGGGGATGCCGGACAGGCGAGGTTGTAGATCTCGTCCACCTCGACATGCAGCGGCACCGTCACGTCATGACGCTTGGCCTCGAAGTTCGGCAGCCCCAGCAGGTGCGAGATGTTGTCCTTGCGCCCGGTGAAATAATTGTCGACGCACAGCACGTCATCGCCGCGCGCCACCAACCGCTCGCACAGATGGGATCCCACGAAACCCGCGCCCCCGGTTACCAGAACTCGCTTGCGTGTCAGATTCTTCACCCGGTACCGCCTCCATCGAAAACCCGTGCGCAAACGGCACGTTCCCGCACCGCATGCGGGTTAGCATAGCACGCGGCTTTGCGCGAAACCCACGCCGCCAAGCTGGCGCCAGCCCGATGACACGCTATGCTGCCATCACAATCCGAGGAGGCACCGGCGCCATGCGGGCTATCTACGTGATGATCAAATGCGAGATGGGCCAAGCCTACCGCGTGGCCCGTCTCGCCACGGACACGATCGAGGAACTGTCCGAGCTGCACTCCACCTCCGGCCAATACGACCTGCTCGGCAAGTTCTACCTCGCCCCCGCCCAGGACACCGGCCTGTTCGTCACCGAAAAGCTGCAAACCCTGCCCGGCGTGAAGGACACCTACACCCTGATCACCTTCAACGCCTTCGTCGGTGGCTGATCCCGCCAACGCTTTCGTCGGCGGCTAGAACTCAGACCCGCCGCACGTCGTAGAACTGCGGAAACCCCATCCGCACCCCGGTGATCGACTTGCTGAACGCGGTCGGCAGATAGTTGCAGCCCAGCGGCATATGCGCCGGCGCCTTCATGAACTCCACCTGCAACTCGGCACAGATCGCCTTCTGTTCCTCCAACCCCCGCGCATCGAACCAGGCCGACCGCAGCGCCTCGATCTTCGGATTGTCCGGCCAGCCGAACCATGCCCTGTCCCCGTTGGCGCGCAGCCCCAGATGCGCGGCGGGATCGAAGTTGTTGGTTCCGGTCAGGTCGGTGAAGAAGATGCTCCAGCCACCCTTGTCGATCGGGTCCTTCTTGGCGCGGCGCTGGATGGTCGTCCCCCAGTCCACCGCCTGGTAATCCACGTTCATGCCCAGCCGCTTCAGCAGGTCGACCCCCACCAGCGACCGCGCATTAGACGCCGGATAGTCGACCGCGCCGAGCATCACCACGCGCTCGCCCTTGTATCCCGCCGCGATGATCTCCGCCCGAACCTTCGCCAGGTCGCGCCGCCCGGACAGCGGCTCCAGCCCGGCCGCGCTGGCCATCGGCGTGCCCGGCGTGAACAGCCCGACGCCATCCTTCCACAAGCTGCGATCGTCGCCCATCGAGGCGGTCATGAACTCGGACTGGTCGATCGCGCCCAGAACCGCCCGGCGCACCGCCGGATTGTCGAACGGCGGCTGGATGCAGTTGAAGCGCATCACCGAAATGCCGCCGATCACGTCCGGCAGGAACTGCACCCGCGCATTGGCCCGCAGCATCGGCAACAGATCCGTCGCCGGGTTCTGGATCCAGTCCACCTCCCCGTTGGTCAGCGCATTCACCGCCGTCGCGCTGTCCGGAATGACATGCCACTCCACCCGCTCGAAATGCGCCACCTTCGGGCCCGCGGTGAACGTCGCCGGCCCATCCTTGCGCGGCACATAGCCGGCGAATTTCTCATACACCACCCGGCTGCCCGCCACCCGCTCATCGGTCTTGAACCGGTACGGCCCAGAGCCGACCATCTCGGTCACCTGCCGATTCGGATCGGTCTGCGCCAACCGCTCCGGCATGATGCACGGCATCGGCGTGCCGGTCTTGCCCAGCGCGTTCGGCAACAGCGGAAACGCCTTCTTGAGCCGGAACCGGATGGTCCGGTCATCCGGCGCGCTCAGTTCGTCGGTGGCCGCCATCAGCGCCTGCCCGAACGCATCGCGCGCCGAGAACCGCTTGATGCTCGCCACCGCATCCCGCCCGCGCACCGGCTCGCCGTCATGGAACTTCAGCCCCTCGCGCAGCGTCAGCGTCCATTGGCGGCCGTCATTCTCCACCACATGCCCCTCGACCATCTGCGGCCGCATCACATAGCTGTCGTCCTGGCCATACAACGTGTCGAACACCGCATAGCCGTGGTTGCGCGCCACCGTCGCCGTGGTGAACACCGGGTCCAGGATCGCCAGGTCGCCCTCGGGAATGATCTTCAGCGTCCCGCTGCGCGTCCCCTGCCCACGCACCACGCTGGGTGCTGCCAATCCCGCAACACCGGCGGCCAGAAAACTGCGACGCTTCATCGTCCACTCCACTGCATTGCCCGGGTAGCGAGTCTCGGAAAACCTGACTAGGCTCACGCGCAATCCCGGGGAGGCCCTGCCATGCGTGCCGCAGTATTCCGCAAAGGCGATCTCGTCGTCGACACAATTCCGGATCCCGTGCTGGCCGACGGCCAGGTGCTGGTCCGCACCCGCGCCTGCGGCATCTGCGGCTCGGACCTGCACGCCGCGAAATTCCCCGAGCAATTCTCCGCCCTGGCCAAGCGCGGCGGCGCCCGCTGGAACATCGTGGCCGACCGCGACCTGGTGTTTGGCCATGAATTCGTCGCCGAGATCGTCCAGAACGGCCCCGGAACCACCGGCCGTTTCGCCCCCGGCACCATGGTCACCTCCATGCCGCTGACTATCGCCGGCACCGAGGTCATCGGGCTCGGCTACAACCCCGACCAGCCCGGCGCCTTCGCCGAATACATGCCGCTGTCCGAGCGCATGCTCCTGCCCGTGCCCGCCGGCATGAACCCCGACCACGCCGCCCTGGTCGAACCCATCGCCGTCGGCGTCCACGCGGTGAACTACGCCCGCCTCGCCTCGGACGACGTCGCCCTGGTCATCGGCTGCGGCCCGATCGGCCTGGCCGTCATCGCGGCCCTCAAGATGCGCGGCGTCGGCCCCATCATCGCCTCGGACTACTCCGCCGGCCGCCGCGCCCTCGCCCTGCGCATGGGTGCCGATATCGTCGTCGACCCCCTGATCACCTCGCCCTACACCATCCTCGCCGACTCCATCACCCCCGCCGGCTTCGACCCCAGCCGCTACGCCGCGCTGTTCGGCACCGGCCCCCGCCGCCGCCCGGCGGTGATCTTCGAATGCGTCGGCGTTCCCGGCGTGCTCAACGAAATCATGATCGGCGCGCCCAATGCCGCCCGCGTCGTCGTCGTCGGCCTCTGCATGGAAACCGACCGCCTCGAACCCTTCTTCGGCATCCTCAAGCAACTCGACCTGCAATTCGTCCTGGCCTACACCGCCCAGGAATTCGCCGACACCCTGGGCTACATGGCCGAGGGCCGCATCGACGTCACGCCGCTGATCACCGGGCGCATCGGGCTGGATGGGGTGAAACAGGCCTTTGCCGATCTGGCCAATCCGGAGACCCATGCCAAGGTTTTAATCGAGCCTTGGCGGTAGGAAAAAAGCAAGAACTTCTTTTTTGAAAAAAAGAAGCAAAAAACTTTTATCCGTTTTCTCCCATGTCCATGCCGTGAATGGATGAAGTTTTTTTGCTTCTTTTTGTTCACAAAAAGAAGACCTTTCTTTCTGGAACCACAATGTCCGTCACCGCCCTGCCCGTCACCCCCGCCGAATACCGCCGCGGCGCCCTCCTCGTCACCGCCGCCATCGTGGTCTGGAGCACCGCCGGCGTGCTCGCCCGCTGGGTGGATGTCGATCCTTGGACCACCCTGTTCTGGCGTTCGGTCTTCGCCGCCATCAGCCTGCTTGCCTATCTCGCCTTCCGTGACGGGCGCGGCATGTTCGACGGCTTCCGCCGCCTCGGCCGGGTGGGCATCGCCATGGCGCTGTGCTTCGCCATCTCGATGATCTGCTTCATCAACGCCCTCGCCCTGACCACGGTCGCCGCCGTCCTCGTCTTCCAGGCTGCCGCGCCCCTGTTCGCCGCCATCCTGGCCTGGATGTTCCTGCGCGAGCGCGTCTCCCGCCGCACCGCCATCGCCATTGCGCTGTCCATGCTCGGCGTCGGCCTGATCGTCTCCACCTCCGGCGACGCCGGCCGCCTCTGGGGCAACATCATCTCGGCCGTGATGGGCCTGACCTACGCCCTGACCGTCGTCCTGGCCCGTATGGAGCGCAACGTCCCCACCACCGAAGCCACCCTCCTCGGCGTGATCATCGTCGCCATCGTCAGCGCGCCCATGGCCAAGTTCCAGGTCCCCGCCCCCGACATGGCCCTGCTCGCCGTCTTCGGCATCTTCCAGATGGGCCTAGCCCTGATCATGTTCACCACCGGCATCCGCCTCATCCCGTCCGCCGACGCCGGCCTGATCTCGGTGCTCGAATCCGTCCTCGCGCCGCTATGGGTCTGGTTCGTCTTCGCCGAAAACCCCGGAACCCTCACCCTGATCGGCGGCGCCATCGTCATCGCCGCGGTCACCTGGGCGGCGACTGGCGAGCGGCAATAGGGACGGGACGAAGAAAGCAAGTCCAAGGCTGTGCCGCGGATCACTCCGGCAGCCCGGCTGCCAGGAGCGCCCGCAGGTGCTCGGCGACGAATGCCGGATTGTAGAGATTGGGGTGCAGCACGCGCCACACCCTGCCGGAACTGAAATCGGGCCAAAGCGCCAGCAGCGCCGCGGCTTCCGCCCGCGCCTCCGCGTGCCGGCCCACCCTGGTCAGGGCCTGGATCAGAAATCTCCGCCCCATATCGTTCGCTCGAAGTTCCGGCACGCAGCGTTGCAGGAACGACACCGCCTCGTCGTCATGCCCCAGCATCAGATGGGCGCGACCAAGACCAAACAGGGCGTATCCGATTAAGGGATCGAGCGGGCTCAGCCGAATCGCCCGTTCCAAATAGGCGATCGCGGGTGCCGGATCGTTGGCGAAGCAGTGGACATGGCCGAGGGCGTTCAGCACCCCGGCGGAATTGGGGTGCAGGCGGAGCGCACGATGCAATGCGGCAAGTGCGGCGGGATGATCGCCGGCCAATAGGGTCAGTGGGTCGGAGGCATAGCGTAGCGCCTCGGGATCGTCGGTGCCGGACGCGACGACGTCGCGCGCCAAGCCGATCGCCGCTTCGCGATCGCCGGGCGCCGCCAAACCGCGGAGGACCCGCGCGGAATAAAACAAGCCAAGCCACGCCTTGGCCCGCACATAGCCCGGGTCGATCGCCAGCGCCTGGCGCAGCAACCCGATCGCCGTCTCCAGGCTCTCCCGCGTCCGGGCGGAGTGGAGCGGCAGCGCGCGCAGGAACAGGTCATAGGCGTCCAGGCTCCCGGTCGGCTTCGCCGCCGCACGGGCGATCTCGGCAACGCGCAGGCTCGGCTCGATCGCCCCCACCACGCTCTCGGTCACCCGATCCTGCATATCGAAAATGTCGGCCAGATCGCCGTCGAACCGCTCGGTCCAGATCTGGTGCCCGCCCGCCGCCTCGATCAACTGACAGGTGATGCGCACCCGCCCGCCCGCCTTGCGCACGCTGCCTTCCAGCACATAGCGCACCCCCAGCTCGCGCCCAACCTGCCGCGAATCCACCCCCCGCCCCTTGTAGGTGAACGCCGTGTTCCGCCCCATCACCAGCAGCCAGCCAATCCGCGACAACGCCGAGGTGATGTCATCCACCATCCCGTCGGCAAAATACTCCTGTTCCGCATCCCCGCTCATGTTCTGGAACGGCAACACCACCAGCGAAGGCCGGTCCGACCCCGCCACGGCCGCCTGTGCCGCCGTCGCGACATCCGCCCCCTCACCCAGCGCCGCCAACAGCGCCGCCACCACCCCCGCCCCCGCCCCCGCCTCGCCGCCCTCGATCCACTGCCGCGTCGCCAGCTCATAGCGCAACGCCGCCACCGGCTCCGCCGCCCCCAGCCGCACCGGCAGCACCGCGACCGCAAAACTGCTGGCCAGCGCCAGTTCCTTGCGCACCTCCTCGGACCGGTTGGACGCCGCACTCAACAGGAACACCACGGCGCGCGCATCGCGGATCGCCTGGACGATCGCCTCCTGGAAATTCCGCCCCGCCCCCACGTCGCGCGCACTGATCCAGCACGCCACCCCAGCGGCCTCCAGCCCCGCCACCACCTCCTGCGCCAGCGCCACGTCGGCGGAGGCGTGACAGATGAACACCCGCCCCGTCACAGCCACCCCAATTCCGATCGCCCCGTCATACGGCGATCATGTGGCAACGTTCACCCAACGTAAACAGCCGCACCCTACCGCCGCCAGATCGGCACCCCGCCCATCGGCCGCTTCAACCGATACAGCACATGCCGCGCCAAGGGGTGCCCCGCCGGCACCAGCGGATGATCGAAATCCTCCGCCCGATCGCTCGTCATCCCCAGCTTCTCCATCACCCGCCGCGACGCCTCGTTGCCCACCGCCGTCACCGCCACCAGTTCCGGCACCCCATGCACCTCGAACAGGTCGGAAACCGCCGCCCGCGCCGCCTCGGTGGCAAACCCCTGCCCCTGCCACGCAGCCCCGATCCGCCACACCAGCTCGACACACGGCGCACAGGGCAGCCCGGCCTTCACCCGCCGCCCCCCCACCCGCCCGATCAGCGGCGAAACCCGCGGCGCCTCCACCGCCCACGGCCCGAACCCGTCATTCATCGTCCCCACCAGCATCCGCGCCATCGCCCGGTCGGACTCCGCCCGGTCCTGCACGCCCCCCAAAAACCGCATCACCGCTGCATCCCCATTGATCGCCGCCATCCGCTCCCAGTCATCATCCCACCACGCCCGCAGCATCAGCCGTTCCGTCACCAGCATCAGCCCGCCTCCCCCCCCGCCCTCATCGCCGCGCGCACCGCCGCCGCCGTCGGGATCGGCGCCACCGCCCCATACCCCTCGCACTTCAAAGCCGCCGCCACCGCCGCATACCGCGCCGCATCCTCCGCCGTGTCCCCCGCCACAATCCGCGCCAGAAAACTCCCGCAGAACGCATCCCCCGCGCCGGTCGCATCCACCGCCGCGCACGGAAATGCCGGCACCAACAACCGCGTCCCCGGCGTCGCCACCAGCGCCCCCTCGGCCCCCATCTTCACCACCACCAGCCGCGGCCCCATCCGCAAATAAAAATCCGCAATCGCATCGGGATCGGACAGCCCCGTCAGCGCCAGCGCATCTTCCAGGCCGGGAAAGGCGATATCCGCCATCCCGATCGCCGCATGGATCACCGCCGCCGCCCGCACCGCCGGCCACAACCGCGGCCGGTAATTGGTGTCATACGCAACCGTCACCCCGGCCGCCCGCGCCACCGCCATGGCATGAAACACCGCATCCGCGGCACGGTCCGAAATCCCCTGGCTGACGCCGGAGGCATAGAACACCTTCGCCCCCGCGATCAGGCCGGCATCGACATCCGCCGCCCCATACCAGGCCGCCGCGGAATCCTTGCGGTAATACAAAAACGCATGCCCCGCCGCCGAATGCGTCACGAAATACACCGCCGTCGCCCGCTCCGCCGACCGCCGCACCCCCGAAACATCAATCCCCTCGTCCCGCCACAACCCCAGGAACCGCTCCCCCGCCACATCCTCCCCAACCGCCGTCAAATACCCAACCGACGCCCCCTGCCGCGCCGCCGCGACCGCCGCGTTCGAAGTATCCCCGCCAAACCCCTCCAGATACAACTTGCTGTCCGGCTGCTGGTTGAACTCCAGCAACGGCTCGCCCATGCAGACAATATCCACGCTCATGGAAGAATCGCCCGCGCGGCCGCCTCGATCGCCCCGCGATCCCCCGCCGCAATCCGCCGCTCATCCACCAACGCCCCGCCCATCCCGACAAACGCCGCCCCCGCCGCCAGGTAGGCCGCCACATTCCCCGGCTCCACCCCCCCGGTCGGACAAAACGCCACCCCCGGAAACACACTCGCCAACGCCTTGATATGCCCCGCCCCACCCACCGAAGACGCCGGAAAGATCTTCACCACATCCGCCCCCGCCGCCAATGCCGCCCGCACCTCACTGGGCGTCACCGCCCCCTGCATCAGCAACGCCCCCGCCGCCCGGCAAGGCCCCGCCAACGCCGGATCAGTCCACGGCGCCACGATAAACCGCGCCCCCGCCGCCAAACACCGCTCCGCCATCGCCGCATCCGCAACCGTCCCCGCCCCCACCAACAAATCCCCCTCCCCCGCCAACTCCCGAATCAACGCCGGCGCATCCGGGATCGTCATCGTCAACTCGAAAATCCGAATCCCTGCATCCCGCAACCACCGCACCGCCGTCGCCGCATACGCCGCCGTGCTGGTCCGCACCACCGGCACCACCCGCGCCGCACGCAACGCCGCCATCATCTCGGACTTGTTCATCACGTCCCTCCGCCCGCACCGATACCACGCCCCGCCCACCGGACAAGCCATTGGTCTACCCCTCGCGCCGGGCGTTGGCCGTTGCCAAACCCCGCCACCCCCGCCACCGTGGCGCACCAACCCGGGGGATCACGCCATGGCCACGCAACAAGAAAAGATCGCGACCTTCCGCGCGCTCCACGCCGGCCCCGCCTTCATCATCGCCAATGCCTGGGACGCAGGCTCCGCCAAAATCCTCGCCGGCATGGGCTTCCCCGCCCTCGCCACCTCCTCCGGTCAGGGCTGTTCAACGCTGACAACTTAATCGCGTGAGCGGCGCGATGTCGGGGAAGAAAGTTGGTTCCCTCGGCGCGTTTTGTCTGAATCTATGTCGGGCAACCGCCACGAAGGTTTGCCCCGATGTCGAGTGTGTTGCTGACGTTGT
>CAMBRC010000080.1 GCA_945869965.1 Asaia bogorensis | reverse complement strand
GCAATCGTTCGACACACCGCGCTGAACCTGCTGTCTGCCGCCAGACCCACCACAAGCTTCAAAAACCGCCGCAAGAAGGCCGGGTGGAACGTCGATTACCTGGAGACAGTGCTCAGAGGGAACGCATGACGTTCAAGCGATTCGCCTGTATTGGTACCCCCGCCACGTTGCCCCGGCGGGGCATCGTCTGGCAGAGTGCGGGAGACTGGGCTAGCGTTCCAACTTGCGCATTCGAGGAGTATCCGATGCCGGCAATCGTGGATCGCGGTATCGGCGGTGTGCGTCGATGAATGCCCCGGTGCTGCCATCCAGTGCTGGCTCGCGGCCGGCGACGCCGCTGCTCGATCGGGTTCGCATCCCGGCTGAGCTGCGCAATTTCTCTCCCGAGCAACTGCGACAGCTTGCCGCCGAATTGCGCGCGGAGACCATCGATGCCGTGTCGACGACCGGCGGGCATCTTGGCGCATCGCTCGGGGTCGTCGAGCTGACGGTCGCGATCCACGCCGTTTTCGACACGCCGTCCGACCGGCTGATCTGGGATGTCGGCCATCAGTGCTATCCGCACAAGATCCTGACCGGCCGGCGCGATCGCATCCGCACCCTGCGCCAGGGCGGCGGGTTGTCCGGGTTCACACGGCGGGCCGAAAGCGAGTACGACCCGTTCGGTGCCGCCCATTCGTCCACGTCGATTTCGGCCGGGCTCGGCATGGCGGTGGCGCGCGACCTCAAGAACGCCATCCCAGGTGCGAAGCGCGATGACCGGCATGTTGTGGCGGTGATCGGCGACGGCGCGATGAGTGCCGGCATGGCCTATGAGGCGATGAACAATGCCGGCCATCTGCGCTCGCGCCTGGTCGTCATCCTGAACGACAACGACATGTCGATCGCCCCGCCGGTGGGCGCGATGAGCGCCTATCTCTCGCGGCTATTGTCGTCGCAGAGCTTCCTGACGTTGCGCGAGTTGGCTGCCAAGATGGCCCGGCGCTTCCCCAAGACACTGGAGCGCACGGCGCGGCGGGCCGAGGAATACGCCCGCGGCATCCTGACCGGCGGGACGCTGTTCGAGGAGCTGGGCTTCTACTATGTCGGTCCGATCGACGGCCACAACCTCGACCACTTGTTGCCGATCCTGCGCAATGTGCGCGAGGCCGATGATGCCGGGCCGATCCTGCTGCACGTCATCACCAACAAGGGCCGCGGCTATGCGCCGGCCGAGGCCAGCTCGGACAAGCTGCACGCCGTCAGCAAGTTCAACGTGCTGACCGGCGAACAGGCCAAGCCGCCGCCGGGCCCCCCCACCTATACCCGCGTCTTCGCCGATGCCCTGATCGCGCAGGCCGATGCCGATCCCACCATCGTCGCCGTCACCGCTGCCATGCCGTCGGGCACTGGTTTGGACCGCTTTGCCAAGGCCCACCCAACGCGCTGCTTCGATGTCGGCATTGCCGAGCAGCATGCCGTGACCTTTGCCGCCGGCATGGCCACCGAGGGGCTCCGCCCGTTCGTGGCGATCTATTCCACCTTCATGCAACGCGCCTATGACCAGGTGGTGCATGACGTGGCCATCCAATCCCTGCCTGTCCGGTTCGCGCTGGACCGCGCGGGATTGGTGGGCAATGACGGCGCGACCCATGCCGGTAGCTTCGATATCGCCTATCTCGGCTGCCTGCCGGGGATCGTGCTGATGGCGCCGGCCGATGAGGCCGAACTCGCCCATGCGGTTGCCACACTGGCCGCGATCGATGACCGGCCCAGCGCCGTGCGCTTCCCACGCGGTGATTCCACCGGGCTGGTCGAGGTGCCCAAGCGCGGCACCGTGCTGCCGCTCGGGCACGGCCGCATCCTGCGCGAGGGATCCCGGGTTGCGCTGTTGTCCCTGGGACCACGCCTGGCCGATGCGCTGAAGGCGGCGGAAATGCTTGATGCCCAGGGTATTTCCACCACGGTGGCCGATGCCCGCTTCGTCAAGCCGCTGGACGAGAATCTGCTCGAGCAACTGGCCCGCCATCACGAACTGCTGGTCACCATCGAGGAAGGCAGCACGGGCGGGTTTGCGACGCTGGTGCTGCACCACCTGGCCTGGAAGGGGCTTCTGGACGGGGCGCTGCGCGTGCGGCCGATGACGTTGCCCGATATTTTCATCGACCATGAGTCCCCGGCCCGGCAGATGATCGAGGCGAAGCTGACGGCGAAGGATATCGTGGCGACTGTAGTTCAGGCATTAGGGTAGGAAGAGTCTTCTTTTTGTGAACAAAAAGAAGCAAAAAAACTTTATCCATATGCTTGGGGTCCATGTCGTGAAGCACGCGCCGCAAGCGGATGAAGTTTTTTTGCTTCTTTTTTTTCAAAAAAAGAAGTCTTCCTTCGCATGAAACAGCGCGCCGACCTGGCCCTGGTGGAACGCGGCCTGGTGGAATCACGCGCGCGCGCCCAGGCGCTGATCCTCGCCGGCAAGGTGTTCACCGGGACCCAGCGCATCGCCAAGGCCGGCCAGCCGATCGGCCCCGAGACCCCGCTGGAGGTGCGCGGGCAGGACCACCCGTGGGTTTCGCGCGGCGGGCTGAAGCTGGCTCAGGGGCTGGCGGCGTTCGGCTTTTCGCCCGCGGGGCTGGTGTGCCTGGATATCGGCGCATCCACCGGCGGGTTTACCGATGTGCTGCTGACCCATGGCGCCGTGCGGGTCCATGCCGTCGATGTCGGTCATGGCCAGCTGGCGTGGAAGCTGCGCAGCGATGCGCGGGTGGTGGTGCATGAGCGCACCAACGCGCGTCACCTCACCCCGGATGCCATTGGTGAACCGGTGCAGGCGCTGGTGTGCGACGCCAGTTTCATCGGGTTGCGCACCGTACTGCCGACCGCGATCGCGCTATGCGTGCCGGGGGCCTGGGCCGTGGCACTGATCAAGCCGCAATTCGAGGCCGGACCGGGCGAGGTCGGCAGCAAGGGGGTCGTGCGCGACCCCGCGGTGCATCAGCGGGTCTGCGCCCAGATCCGGGACTGGTGGGCCAGCCTGCCCGGCTGGACGGTGGTGGGGATTGCCGACAGCCCGATCACCGGACCGGAAGGCAACCATGAGTTTCTTATCGGGGCGCGTCTGGCGGGTTAGGCCGCTGGCGAACTTGCTGCATCTCGGCCAGCAAGGCCCAGACGCGGACCGGCTCCAGCTGGACATCGGGGTCGTTCAGCAGGCGATCGAGTTCGTCGATCTTGCGAGTGTAGTCGGCTTGCGTCACGGCGCAGGGCTCCGGAAGGTCAGACGGTTTCAACGCCGCTATGTGACCCCGGGATCGTGGCAGATCGATGACCGGATTACCCCGAGTGGATGACGAAGCCGTGAGGTTCTCTTCAGGACTGGCCGTCAAGGAAGGCCGCGACGGCCGGCGTGCGGCGCAGTTCCGCGAGTTCCTCGGCGCTGGGCAGTTGCGGCTTGTCGCGCAGCTGGTTGACCATGCACAGAAAGCCCATCGGGGCGGCGGATGTGGCGCGGAACTGGTGCCAGACCCAGGGCGGGATGGTCACCAGGTCGTTTTGTTTGATCGTGCGCACCTGGTCGCCCAGCAGGCAATGCCCCTCGCCGCGCAGGATCAGCACGGCGTGCATGTGCTCGTGCCGTTCCATGCTGGAATGGCCGCCGGCGTCCATCTCGAAATAGCGCAGCTCGCAGCCGAAGCCGGGGTCGCTGAA
The DNA here is from genome assembly GCA_945869965.1 of Asaia bogorensis. GTDB lineage: Bacteria > Pseudomonadota > Alphaproteobacteria > Acetobacterales > Acetobacteraceae > CAMDGX01. The sequence continues at coordinate 17,395 of CAMBRC010000080.1, read as the reverse complement.
CAGCGTCTGGCGGGTGATCGACTTGAAGGGGGCCGCGCCCTCCTCCTTGTACGGGTGCAATGGCACCTGGTCCCAGCGCCAGTCGGCAAAGCGGCGCAGTGTTCCGTTGTTTTCGCTGTCCATGACAGGCCTACCGATGCGTGTGGGTGGCGACGGCGCGGGTGAAGGCGGCGGTTTCCGCGGCGAGGCGCTCGCGCGCCTCCAGCAGGCTGCCGCCGATCAGCACCATCGTGCGCGGGCCGTAGAAGTCAAGAATTTCGCCGACGCGGCTCAGGGTCATGCCGCCGGCCGGCACCGGCATCGCAGGGGCGAGGCCATGCCAGTCCTGGCGCGCGCGCGTAGCGAGATCGTGGCACATCGCCTTGGTGTAGCCGAAGCGACCGCCATGGCTGGGGAAAACGACGGCATCGGCGCCGATCAGGCGGAACAGCCGGCCGATCAGCAAAGGCGGGGCGATGCGGGCGGCGCCGCCCATGCTGGGGTGCGCGAGGAAGACGAAGTCCGGGTTTTCGCGGACCAGCGTCTGCATGGTCGACCAGCCGGCGACCATCGGCGCGATCACCACGGAATCCAGCCCGGCCTCGCGTGCCTGCCGGATCTGCTGGCGCATCGTGTCCAGCGTGCCGGACAGGCTGGGGGCGTAGCGCGTGGGGTGGCCGGTGCGGCGGACGGCCGCGCGGACAGCGGCGGCACAGGCGGCCATGCGATGGGCGAAGCGGCCATAGGCCTGGTCCGCCATGCCGTGATCGTCCTTGATCCAGTCGATGCCGCCCAGCGTGAATTGGCCGGCGAGATGCGCCAGAAATTCCACCGGGGCGCCCTGCGGCTTGATGGCGGAGCAGGTCATGGCCCGGGTTTCGGCGCCGACTCGCGCACGCATGCCGGGCTCGCCGTGGTTGGAGCCGGGGAACATCCGCGATGGCAGCTCGACATCATGCAGCACCACATCCTCGTGCAGCGAGGTGTTGCCGAACAGCATGTTGAGCAACTGGCCGGCATCCTCGCCGACGGTTTCGGCGGCCAGCCCGATGCGCACCTCAAACACGCCGCCACCGAGGTCGGCGATATCGCGCACGTCGCCAACCACCTCGCGCAGCACCGAGTCCTGGGTGATGGCCCCCAGCGGCATCTCGACGCTCTGCTCGACGGCGATGCCCTGGGCTCGCGCGGCGATGTCCGCCGCAGCGGCACGCACGCGGTAGACGGCTTCGATTCGGGGCGTCATCGCCGTCAGACCGAGGACAGCACCGCAGGCGCCAGACCCGCCGCCTTGGCCGCCGGGTGGGCCGGATTGCGGAAGCGCATCTCGCCATCCGGCGCGGCATCCGGCACGGCGGCACCGAGCAGTTCCAGGCGCGAGGTGCAGGTCACCGCAACCACACCGCGCGAGGAGGGGTGGGCGAGGAACTGCCGCGTCTCGCCCTCAAGCTCCAGCCCCTCGCGCAGGGTGCGCCATTCGGTGCGATCGGTATCCTCGACGAACATCGCCAGGATGCCCGGCAAGGTTCCAGACAGCCGCAGCGGGGCGATCGCGGCAAGGCGCTTGCGGATCGCCACGGCAACCTCGTCGGCGCGGGCAGCGCGGGCGGCCAGCACGAAGACCCCGCCGTTGGCCTGGGTCACCGCGAGGTTTGCCTCGGCGCCAAACTCGGCGCGCAGCGAGCCCAGCAATCCCTGTTCAGCGGCGAGGCGCTCACCCAGCTGGGCGCCAAGCTGGGCACCGGCCAACATCAGCGGATCCAGCCGCAACACGGCCGCGGCGTCCTGATCGGCGCGCACTCGCGTTTGCAGCATGGTGCGGATGCGGCCGTGCAGCTGCGCCAATCCCGCCTGGTCGGCGCGCAGCCCCTGCGGCAGGGTCAGCTTCAGCAGATACTTCCCGGGATGGGCCGCGAGCCAGGTTTGCAGGTCGGGATCGACAAGGTCGACCAGATCGACCCAGGCGCCGCGATGCACGTCCCGCCCCTCCTCGGCGGAGATCGTATCGCATGCAATCTCCGCCGCCATGCCCTCGCGGGCGATCAACAGGTCATGCGCGGTGCCATCGTCCAGTCCGCTGTGGCGCACGGTGAAACCGCGCGATCGTTGCAGTGCGGCGATGCGGAACAGGTGAAACAGCGGCGCCATCGTCGCCGGGCCGGTCAACGCGGCGGCCAGGCGCTCCTTCAAGCGAAGCTTGCCGTCCGGAGCAAGCCGCGCACTCGTGGCGGCGACCTCCTGCGCCATGCTGGCGACCAGGCGTTCGGCCCGGTTGGCCGGCACAGCGCCAGCCGCCTGCCGGTCGAGCGTCGTTTCAATGGCATGACGCTGCGCCAGGGCACGGCCGCCACGCTGGCCGGCGCGGGCGCGCTCGGCCAGCTCGGCCATCCGGCGACGCCAAGCCTTGGTCCCGCACAGCCGGATGAAAGCGGCCGCGGTGCCGGGCAGCGGCGCGGGTAGGAAGGAACCGGAGACGACAGGCATCAGACCCTCGGACGTTCAACGGCACCGGGGAAAGCTCGGCCGTTCGACAAACCGCATGTCACATAGGCTGGCCGTGCCGGAAACCCAACCGGCCGCCGTCGTTTTCTACTCAATTCCGCGGCAGCCGGGCCTCGCTCGGTGCATCCGGATTCTGCGCCCGATGGCGCAGCAGATGATCCGCCAGCACGCAGGCCAGCATTGCCTCGCCCACCGGCACCGCGCGGATACCGACGCAGGGATCGTGGCGGCCCTTGGTGACAATCTCGACCTCGTTTCCCTGCATATCCACGGTACGCCGCGCCGCCAGGATCGAGCTGGTCGGCTTGACCGCAAACCGCGCCACGACCGGCTGGCTCGTTGAAATCCCGCCAAGCACCCCGCCGGCGTGGTTCGATCCGAACACCACCCGCCCGTCCGCCATCGTCATCTCATCGGCGTTGTCCTCGCCGGACAGCGCGGCGCTGGCGAAGCCATCGCCGATCTCCACGCCCTTGACCGCGTTGATGCTCATCAGCGCGCCGGCGATGTCGGCATCCAGCTTGCCGTAGATCGGCGCACCCAACCCAGGCGGCACGCCCTCGGCCACCAGCTCGATCACCGCGCCACAGGAACTGCCGGATTTGCGGATCGCCGAGAGGTATTCCTCCCATTGCGCGGCGGCGACGGGGTCAGGGCAGAAGAACGGATTTTCGCCCACCTGCGCCCAGTCCCAGCGGCCGCGGTCGATGATGTGCGGCCCCATCTGGACCAGAGCGCCGCGGATGGTGACACCGTCGAGCACCCGGCGGGCCACCGCACCGGCAGCGACCCGCATCGCGGTTTCGCGGGCGCTCGACCGGCCACCACCGCGATAGTCGCGGATGCCGTATTTCAGGGCATAGGTGAGGTCGGCATGCCCCGGGCGAAAACGCTGGGCGATCTCGCCATAATCCTTGGAGCGCTGGTCGACATTGTCGATCACGAAGGCGATCGGCGTGCCGGTGGTGCGGCCCTCAAAGGTGCCGGAGAGAATGCGGACCTGGTCCGGCTCCTGGCGCTGGGTGGTGAATTTCGATTGGCCGGGGCGGCGCTGGTCCAGCCAGGGCTGGATGTCGGCCTCGGTCAGGGCGAGGCCCGGCGGGCAGCCATCGACGACCGCCCCGATCGCCGGGCCGTGGCTTTCGCCCCAGGTGGTGACGCGGAAGAGATGGCCGAAGCTATTGTGCGACATTCGATCCAGCCAGAAAGCAAGATTCTTCTTTTTCTGAAGAAAAAGAAGCAAAAAGACTTTCACCCATTGACGTGCACTCTCCCGGCGAAACCGGGTGCCAAACGGATAAAAGTTTTTTGGTTCTTTTTTTCAAAAAAGAACTCTCCCTACTCATGCTGCACCGAAATATCCGGCGCGTCGGGATTTTTCATACCCACCACATGGTAGCCGGAATCGACGTGATGCACCTCCCCGGTGACCCCGTTGGCCAGGTCGCTCAACAGGTATGCACTGGCGCCGCCGACATCCTCGATGGTGACATTGCGGCGCAGCGGGGCGTTGTACTGGTTCCATTTCAGAATATAGCGGAAGTCGCCGATGCCGCTGGCGGCCAGGGTGCGGATCGGGCCGGCCGAAACCGCGTTCACCCGGATGCCAGCCGGCCCGAGGTCGGTCGCCAGGTAGCGCACTGAGGCCTCCAGCGCCGCCTTGGCCACGCCCATGACGTTATAGTGCGGGGTTACCCGCTCGGCCCCGAGATAGGACAGCGTCAGCATCGATCCGCCGGGCTTCATCATCGCTGCCGCGCGCTGTGCGACGGCGGCGAAGCTGAAGCAGGAGATGTCCATCGCCTGCAGGAACACCGCCCGCGGCGTGTCGACATAGCGCCCGCGCAGATAGTTCTTGTCGGCATAGCCGATGGCATGCACCAGGAAATCCAGCCCGCCCCAGCGCTCCTGCACCGCGGCAAAAGCGGCATCGATGCTGGCGTCGTCCGCCACATCGCAGGCCAGCACGAAGTCGGAGCCCAGGCTTTCCGCCAGCGGCCGGACGCGCTTGCCCAGCGCCTCGCCCTGGTAGGTGAAGGCAAGCTCCGCACCTTGGGCCGCACAGACCGACGAAATACCCCAAGCGAGCGACAGGTTGTTGGCAACCCCCATCACCAGCCCCCGCTTACCGGCAAGCAGCGTGCCCTTGGCCGGCGGGGCGGGCTGCGGGGCGGGCGGCGGCGGGGAAGTGGCGTCTGGGTCTGGCATGGCGGCGAATCCTGCTTTCTGCCTGGGAATCAAGCTCTGTCATCACACAGCGCGCCTGTCGCGGGCAAGGGGGCGGCCCATGCGGGGCTACGGGAGGGCGGCGCTTGGCGAAACAGCGGCGGGGAGTCACTGTGCCACGGTCAAAGGAGACACGACGATGCCCGATGCAGCATTCAGCGCGCCCTTCGCCAGCTTCGGCACCTGGATGGACGAGGCCCAGGCCAGCGAGCCGAATGATCCCAACGCCATGACCCTGTCAACCGCCACGCCGGATGGCCGCCCGTCGGCGCGCACCGTGCTGCTCAAGGGCTGGGATGAAACGGGTTTCGTATTCTACACCAACCTGCAGAGTCGCAAGGGAGGCGAACTGCTGGCCAACCGCCAGGCGTGCCTGCTGTTCCACTGGAAGAGCCGCCGGCGCCAGGTGCGCATCGAAGGGAAGGTAGAGGATGCGACGGTGGCCGAGGCGGATGCTTATTTCAACTCGCGCGCGCGCGTCTCTCGCCTGGGGGCCCATGCCTCCGACCAGTCGCGCCCGCTGGCGGCGCGCAGCGTGCTGGAGGACCGGCTGAAGGCGGCCGAGGCGGCGTTTCCTGGCGAGGATATTCCGCGCCCGCCGCACTGGTCGGGCTTTCGCGTCGTCCCGCAGGTGATCGAGTTCTGGCAGGACATGCCGTTCCGGCTGCACGACCGCACGGTCTATACCCGTGCCGGCGCCGGCTGGACCGTGCAAAAGCTGTTCCCCTGATCCCTGTCGAACAGTGCGCGACGGCCGCCCTGTTGCAGGGGCTGGCCGGCGCGCCCCCGGTCGAGACCCACATCTCCGCTGTGTTCATTGCCTCGGAAACGGTGTTCAAGCTGCGCAAGGCCGTCCGGCTGGCGTTCGTTGATTTCACCACGCTGGCCGAACGCGAACGCACCGCGCGGCGCGAACTGGAGCTGAACGCGCCCAACGCCCCCGGCCTGTACCGCGACGTCGTGCCGGTGGTCCGCCACGCCGACGGCACCCTGGCCATCGGCGGCGCCGGCGAGATCGTCGATTGGGTCGTCCGCATGGCGCGCGTGCCGGCCGGGGATTTTCTCGACGAAGTGGCGGCGCATGGCGCGCTGCCCCCCGCCCTGCTGGATGCGATGGCCGATGCCGTGGCCGTGCTGCATGCGCGCAATCCGGTCGTGGCGCAGGACCAGGCGGTCGCTTTGCGCGGGGTGGCCGAGGGCAACGCCCTGGCGGCGCACCAGGCCGGCCTTGCTCCCACCGAAATTGCCAAATGGCTGGACGGGATGCTGGCGCTGCTGGACCGCCATGCGGCGGCACTGAGGATCCGTGGCGAAACCGGCTTCGTCCGCCGCGCCCATGGCGACCTGCATCTCGGCAACATGTGCCTATGGAGCGGCGCCCCAGTGGCGTTCGATGCGCTCGAATTCGACGAGGCGCTCGCCACCATCGATACCGGCTACGATCTTGCCTTCCTGCTGATGGACATCGACGTGCGCGTCGATCGGGCGGCGGCCAACCGGGTGATGAACCGATACTTGGCGCGCACCGGTGATTGGGCGCTGGTGCCATTGCTGCCGGCCTGGTTGTCGATGCGGGCGATGGTCCGCGCGCATGTCGAAGCGGCGCGCGCGCACGACGATGAAGCCCGGCGCTACCTGGCGCGCGCGCTGGACTATCTCCGGCCGGCCGCGCCCTGCGTGATCGCCATCGGCGGGCTGCCGGGATCGGGCAAGAGCACGGTGGCACGCGCATTGGCGCCGAGTTTGGGCGCGGCGCCCGGCGCGGTGATCTTGCGCAGCGACGAAATCCGCAAGCGCCGGTTCGGCGTGGCACCGGAGCAACGCCTGCCAGCTGTCGGCTACACCCCGGCGGTGAGCCGCGGCGTGTTCGCCGAGATTGCATCCGCGGCAGCCAGCATCGTCGCCAGCGGACATTCCGTGGTGGCCGACGCCACCTTCATGCACACCGGTCATCGCGCAAGCATCGCCGCCGCCGCCGGCTCCGCGCGCTTCCTCGGCGCTTGGCTCGACGTGCCGATGGATGAGTTGCAACGACGGGTCGCGGCGCGCACCGGCGATGCCTCGGATGCCGATCTCGGCGTGCTGCAACAGGCCGCCCGATCGGGTGGTGGGGCGGGGATCGGGGCCGGATCGTGGCTGGCGGTGGACGGCGCGGACACCGCGCGATCCGTGGCCTCCATCCTCGCCACGCTTGCGATACGCCCCTGATCGGCCCACATATTGCCTGTCTTGCAACGGGAGACCGCCCGATGGCCATTCGCAAACTGCTGCTGCCGCTGACTGGAACCGCCGCTGGGGAAGCGGCACTGGACACTGCCGTGCGCATCGCACGAATCTGGAACGCCCACGTGACGGCGCTGCACGTCCGCGTCGACAGCCGTGACGTGGCGCCGCTGGCCGGCGAGGGCCTGTCCGGCGCGATGATCGAGGAAATGATGTCGGCCACCGAAAGGGAGAGCAGCGAGCGCGCCCGCGCCGTGCGCGCCATGTTCGACCGCTACGTGGCCGAGAACCAGGTGCCGGTCGGTGAGGCAAAACCTGGCGAGATGAGCGCCAGCTTCGCCACCGTGGTCGGCCGCGAGGAAGACCTGGTGGCGCAACAGGCGCGGCTGGCCGACCTCACCGTTGTGCCGCACCCCGAGGCCGGCGAGGATGTCTCCTCATCCGACGCGCTGCACGCCGTGCTGTTCGATTCCGCGCGCCCGGTGCTGATCGCGCCGCTGGTGGCGCCGACCAGGATCGGCACGCGCGTGTGCATCGCCTGGAATGGCACGGCCGAGTCCGCCGCATCGGTGCAGGCTGCCCTGCCCTGGATGCAGCGGGCGGAAGCGGTCCGGGTGCTCACGGCCGACGAATACCACCGTCGCGGTCCCGCGGGGGCCGACCTGCTGTCCTACCTGGCGCTGCACGGCGTGACCGCCGATGTCGCGGTATTCCGCCCGATCGACCGCGAGGTCGGCGCCGGGATGCTGCGCGCGGCCAAGGACTTCCAGTGCGATCTTTTGAGCATGGGCGCCTATTCCCATTCGCGCCTGCGCCAGCTGATCCTCGGCGGCGTGACCCGGCACGTGCTGGAATTCGCCGACCTGCCGGTGATGATGACGCGCTGAACCCAGGTTGGCCCCCCAATGCTGGGTTGATCATGCACGGGGTTGACGACCCCGCGATCGCCGCCGCGGTGCGCGCCTACGTCAAGCTAATGCGCGCCCATCGCAGCGTCACCGCCCGGCTGGAGCCGGCATTGGCCGCCTGTGCCTTGACGCTGACGCAGTTGGGCGTGCTCGAGGCGGTGCTGCATCTCGGCCCGCTGACTCATGGCGAACTGGGCCGCAAGCTGCTGACCTCGCCCGGCAATCTCAGCGATGTCGTCGACAAGCTGGAAAAACGCGGCCTGGTCTGCCGCGTACGCGCCACGGCGGACCGGCGTCAGGTGCGGGTCGAGCTGACCGAAGCCGGCCGGTCGTTGATCGCGGACGTGTTCCCGCGCCACGCCGCCGATATCGCCCGCGCCATGGCCGGTGTCGATGCCAGCGAACTGGCCGTCCTCGACTCCCTGTTGCGCAAGATCGGCCGCGGCGAGGAGGGGCTTGAAACCCGCGCGGCGGCATCCTAATTCCATGTCGAATTGTTCGATATCGAACAAATTAACACGACAGGAGCCCCGCATGATCCAGGTCCAACCCTTCGCCAGCCTCGGACGCTTCCAGAACGAGTGGCTGGATGCCCGCTACCATTTCAGCTTCAGCCACTACCACGACGCCGCCCGCATGGGCGTGGGCGCGCTGCGGGTCTGGAACGACGACGCGATCGCACCCGGACGCGGCTTCGATCCGCATCCGCATCGCGACATGGAAATTGTGACCTATGTCCGCGAAGGCGCCATCACCCACCGCGATTCGCTCGGCAACGAGGGCCGCACCGAGGCCGGCGACATCCAGGTGATGCACGCCGGCAGCGGCATCGTGCATGGCGAATTCAACGTCGAGAGCACCGCCACCCGGCTGTTCCAGATATGGATCATCCCCGGCAAGCGCGGCGTGACCCCGGGCTGGGGCACGCGCCGCTTTCCCAAGGGCACCGACGGCCTGGTGGCGCTCGCCGATGGCCGGCCAGGGGCGGACGGCACCGCCCTGCCGCTCCATGCCGACGCCGCTGTGCTCGCCGCCAAGCTCGCCCCCGGCCAAAGCGTGACCCACATAATGGCGCCCGGCCGGGTGGCCTATCTCGTGCCGTCCGCCGGCTCGGTGACGGTCAATGGCACGCCGGTGTCAACGCGCGACGGTGCGACCATCACCGCTGAAACGCAGCTGACCATATCCGCCAGCGAAGCCGCTGAAATCGTGTTGGTCGACGTTCTGGGCTAACCCGCGGCCAGCCCTCAAAACAGGCACTCGCCCAATAAACCAGCGATCCGTAGCACGCGGCAGGAGTTTTGCCCGCAAGTACGCCGCAATCATTGTAGCCGGCCGCGAAAGGCGGCGGCACAGCGGCGGTTTGCTCCGATCCCGCGCGAGCTGGTCCGCCGGCATCGCCCTCACCGCCTACCTCCAGACCGGGATCACCGGCAATCCCGGCCTGCGCCGCGGCACCCCGGCGCTGAATTCGGCCATGCCTTCCTTCCCGTCCCTACGCCGTCGCCAGGTCGATCAGGAACGGTCCCGAGCGCGTCAGTGACTGCGCGAACAGGTCGTTGAACTGGTCCATCGTGTCGGCCCGCGCCGCCTCGACGCCCATGCCGTTGGCGAGTTTCACGAAGTCGATATCCGGGTTGCTCAAATCCATCATATCCAGCGCCACCCGGCCCGGATTGGCGCCGACATTGGCCAGTTCGCCCAGCAGGATCTGGTACTTGCGGTTGTTGAAGATCACCGTGGTGACATCCAGCTTCTCGCGCGCCTGGGTCCACAGCGACTGGATGGTGTACATCGCCGAGCCATCGGCCTGCAGGTTGATCACCCGCCGGCCCGGCGCCGCCACCGCCGCTCCGGTCGAGATCGGCATCCCGCCACCGATCGCACCACCGGTCACCGTCAGCCAGTCATGCGGAGCCGCGGCGTGCGTCGCGCCGATAAAGGCGCGGCCGAAGGTCACTGCCTCGTTCACGATGATCACCTGATCCGGCATCATGTTGGTCAGCGACTGGGCAAAGGCCTCGCTGCTGATCGCACCGCGCGCCAGCTCGGGCTTGGCGCCAAAGCTCGGGGGCGCGACGGGCGCCGGGTTGCCAAGTTCCTCGGCCAGCGCCGCCAACACCTGGTCCTGATTATGCTCTGGCCGCGACAACGAATGGACCGTCGCATCCGGGCGCACCGGCGAGCCCGGCTTGTTGGGATAGGCGAAGAAGATCACTGGCTTGATCGTGCCGACCAGGATGATGGTGTCGAAATCCTTCAGCGCCGCGACCGCCTGGTCAACCGGATAGGGAATACCGTTGATCGGGAACCGGCCACGGCCGCGCTCCATGCGCCCGTTGCTGCCCTGGGACATCATCGTCGCCCCGGTCGCCGCACAGATCCGCGCCGCATCGGCCATTGGCCCCTGGCGCAACGCATTGCCCCCCAGCAGCAACAGCGTCCGCTTGCCATCGCGCAGCAATTGCGCCGCGACCTTCACCGCATGCGGCGAAGCGGTCGGCGCCGCCGGGATCGGCAACGGCTTGCCGACCACACCGCCGGCATCCCAGCAGGTGTCGGACGGCAGGATCAGGGTCGCAATCTGCCCCGGCGAAACCTGCGCCATCTGGGCGGCCACGGCGGCATCGGCGCCGACGTTCTCCGCCTTGGTCGCGGTCCGCACCCAGCCGGACACCCCCTTGGCGAAGCCCTCGGTATCCGCCGTCAGCGGTGCATCGAGCGGCCGGTGATAGGTCGCCTGGTCGCCGACGCAATTCACCATCATCGTGTTGGCGCGCCGGCCGTTGTGCAGATTGGCCAACCCGTTCGCCAGGCCGGGGCCGCAATGCAACAGCGTGGCCGCCGGCTTGCCGGCGATCCGGGCATAGCCATCGGCCGCCCCGGTCACCACGCCCTCGAACAAGCCCAATACGCAGCGCATGCCGGGTACCCGGTCGAGTGCGGCGACGAAATGCATCTCCGAGGTGCCGGGATTGGCAAAGCAAGTATCGACCCCACTGGCCAGCAGTGTGTGCACGAGGCTCTCCGCCCCGTTCATCGTCTTGCTCGAAGCATCCATGGATCGTCCCCTTGCTCGCCGTAGTGATTCGGCCGGAGACTGCCCGCCAGCCCGTGCCAAGGCAAGCTGAGGAGTCACCATGCCCGTCGTTCTCTATCCCAAGGACCTCTACCACGGCGACGACAGCGTCGAACGCGCCGTCTACGGCCCCGATGTCACCGTCCGGGTCCGCCATGTGCCCGCCGTCGCCGACCTGGCCGCCGAGGATTGCGCCGATGTCGACGGGCTGATGACCCTGGGCGACTGGATCAGGGCCGAGGACCTGGTGAAATTCCCGCGCCTGCGCGTCGTGGTCCGCATGGGCGTCGGCTACGACCGGGTCGACCGCCAGGCCTGCGCCGCCCGTGGCATCACCGTGTGCAACGTGCCGGATTACGGCACCATGGAGGTGGCCGAACACGCCGTGGTCACCGCGCTGGCCCTGCGCCGTGGCCTGTTCTTGTACCACGACACCCAGCGTGCCGATCCGCCCGCCCCATGGGCGTTCATGCCATCGCCGCTGGTGCGCCGCTCCGAAGTCCAAACGTTTGGACTGATCGGCATAGGTCGCATCGGCACCGCCGCAGCATTGCGGGCAAAGGCGTTCGGGTTTCGCGTGGTGTTCTACGATCCCTACAAGCCGAACGGCCATGAGCGTGGATTGGGCCTGCACCGGGTGCGCCATCTCGACGACCTGTTGCGCCAGTCGGATATCCTGAGCCTGCACGTGCCATTGACGCCGCAAACCAAGGGGATGCTCGGCCTGCGCGAATTGTCGCTGCTGCCGGATAACGCGGTGATCGTAAACACCGCGCGTGGGCCGATGATCGACCTCGATGCGCTCACCACGCTGCTGAAATCCGGCAAGATCGCCGGCGCCGGACTCGACGTGTTGCCGGTCGAGCCGCCGGTGGAGCCGGTGCCTGAGCTACTCCGGGCCTATCGTGCCCGGGAGAAATGGCTGGAGGGACGGTTGGTCATCACGCCGCATTCCGCCTTCCACACGCCGGAATCGTACGACGACATCCGCCGCCTGTCGGCCGAGACCATGGCCGCCGCCCTGTCCAACGCGCCGCAGAACGTCATCCCGCCGGAAAGCGACTGACCGCGCCGATCAGGACGCCATCTGCGCCACCGGATCAGCGGCGGCAACCGGCACCAAAACCGCAATGCCGCACCGATCACCGGCCGCTTCGCCCAGCGCCTGGCGGGCCAGGTCCAGCACCATCGCCGGCCCGTCGTCATCCGAGAGCGGCAGTACGCTACAGGCACCGATCCGGCTCGACATCGCCACGCCCGGCGCCTCGGCCCACACCGCCGCGAGTGAGTCCTGGAGCCGTTCGGCAATCCGTTGCACGCCGATGCGATCACTGGTCGGCAGCAGCACGGCGAACATGTCATCCTCCAGCCGGGCCGCGAGATCGCCAGGCCGGCGCAAGGCCGCCGACAGGATGCGCGCCACCCGTTGGATCACCTCGTCGGGCGCTGTCTGGTCGAGCTGTACCAGCACCAGCGAGACCGGCTCCTGTGCCCGGCGGGCACGGCGCACTTCCTCGTCCAAGGCGTCGTCAAAGCGCCGGCAGTTGGCCAGGCCGGATTGCGGATCGAGCAATGCCAGCGCCGCCAGCCTTGCCTGCGCCTCGGATAGTTGTGCCTCGAGCGCGTGTTCCGCCGTGATATCGCGGCAGGCCAGTATGAAGCAGCCGTCGCCAAGTTTGCTTGCCCGGACTTCCAGCCGCACCTCGGTGTCGTCGCGCCGGCGCGCCAGGAGCCGGCACGGCAACACCGTCACCTCGCCCCGGCGCAACGCGTCCAACTGGGCCTGGCATGGTTCCCAGCCCGGTTCGGAGGCGAGGTCGGCGTCTTCGACCTCACTGGGGGCATAGCCCAGCACTTGCCGCGTGGCCGGTGAGGCGTAGAGCACGCGCAATCCGGCATCCAGGCGCAGGAACATCTCGCCCGCCGCACCGGTCACCGCCGCCATGTCACCCTGTTGGCGCAGCCATGCTCCGGCCGGACGCAAGGCCGCCAAGGCGTGGGCGCCTGGTTGTGGACCGCGGGCGAGGTGGCGTGGCCGGAGCAGGTCACGCTTGGCGAGCAGGCAGGCCAGCCCGACTCCCATCAGGACCAGCGCCAGGGCGGCCAGCCATTGGTCGCGCCGGCGCGCGTCGGCTTCGGCCAGCAATTCGTCATACGGCAACTCGACCAGTAACGCCGCACGTCCGGCGATGCCGGGCGGAAAGCCCAGTTCGGCATAGCCGGTCAGGCGCCGGGCGCCGGTGGCGTCACGGGCGATCGCCACGCCGTCGGCGATGCCCGCCCGCAAGGCCGCCAGCACCCGTGGCACATCCAATGCAGCGCCGGCTTCGCGGATGGCTTCGCCGGCCCCCGCCTCCACAGATTGGACGGCCAGCACCATGCCGTCAGCCGGGTCGACCAGCAGGCGGACCACTTGGTCGCGCCGGAGCGGCAGCGCCAGCGGCGGCAGGTGGCTGGGCGCCAGTGCCAAGGCGAGCACGGCATCGGGACCACCGGGCACCGGCACGCTGCGCGACACCACCAGGCCGGCGCCGGCGTCGGCGGCCAGCACGACCGCGCCATTTGCGGCCAGGGCGGCGCGGACGTGGTGGCCGCCGATGGCCCGGTCCGGTTGGACCGCGATGGCGCAGGCCGGGCGGGCATCGGCGAAGTGGACCGACACAGCGGCGACGTCGCCGGGGCCGCCGGCCAGGCGGGAGCTTAGGGCGGAGCAGAGGGCTTCGGGACCGAGCGGGGTTCCGGCGAGGGCGTCGAGCAGGCGGGCGGAGCGGCTGAGTTCCTCGGTCTCGCGCGCGGCGGCCTGGCGGGCGGCGTCGCGCAGTTCGGAATCGAGCCAGTCGAGGGTGGCATGCCGGGTGGCTTCGGCACCGATCATCACATAGGCCAGCAGCGGCAGCGCGCCAACCATCACGAGCAGCAGCAGCCTGCGCGCCAGCGCGCCAGTGCCTGTGTTGGTGCCAGTGTTGGCGCCAGTGTTGGCGCCGGTATCAGTCGTAAGGGACGGCACCGGCCAATTCCTCCGCAGCGGCGTTCGCCGGGGAGGTTAGGCGGGAAAGTCTTCACCAATCGTTTAGACGGGCTCAGCGCAGTTGCGGATTGTCGAAGCGCGGGTTGCGGCGGCGGTGCAGGGCAGCGGCCAGGGCCTGGGCCAAAGCGCGCTTGGCGTCCTCGCCCAAGACCCGGCCGACTTCCTCGCTCTGGTTGTGGCCGAGCAGCATCAGGGCGGGGACGCGGCCGGGGCGTTCGTCCAGCCGGACGGTCATCCAGTCGGCTGCCAGGTGGCGGGTGCGGGTTTGGCCATCGGGCGAGGTGCGGATGATGCTCAGGCCGTCATGGGAGAGCAGGAGCAGTTCGCTCGCGCGGGCGGCGCGGATGTGCAGGCGGAACAGGACGGCGGCGAGGAGCAGTTCGAGGCCGGCGAAGAGGCCGATTGGCCAGGCGCCGGCGAGGGTGAACACTGTACTGCTGATGACGCAGGCGGCCAGGACGACGCCCAGCAGAATTCGCAGGCCGGCGGCCGACAGGCTGCGATGCGGGACGATGACCGCTTCGAACTGGATTTCTTGCGGTGTGTGCCCTGCCCTGGTCATGGCCTTACCCCCGGCGCTTGCCTGTGGCGCATCAGGCGGCGAACATCGCGACCATGGCAAAGCCCGCTTCCGCCCGCAAGACACCCCGCATGGCCGCCCGTGATGTCGCGCCGTTCATCCGGGCGTTGGCGGTGGCGCATCCCGAGCCGGCGACCGAACTGGTGTATTCCAGCGCGTTCACCCTGCTGGTGGCGGTCGTGCTGTCGGCGCAGGCGACCGATGTGTCGGTGAACAAGGCGACGGCGGGGTTGTTTCGTGTGGCGCCGGACCCCGGCTCGATGGTGGCGCTGGGGGTGGAGGGGGTGGCGGGGCATATCCGTACTATCGGGCTGTGGCAGGGCAAGGCGAAGAACGTGGTGGAGCTGTCGCGACGGTTGCTGGCCGGGCATGGCGGCGAAGTGCCGCATGACCGGGCGGCGTTGGAGGCGCTGCCGGGGGTGGGACGGAAGACCGCCAACGTGGTGCTCAATGTGGCGTTTGGCGAGGCGACGATGGCGGTGGACACGCATATCTTCCGGTTGGGCAACCGGACCGGGCTGGCGCCTGGGGCGAACGAGCGGGCGGTGGAGGATGGGCTGGTGAAGCGGATTCCGGCCGCTTTGCTGCGGGATGCGCATAACTGGCTGATCCTGCATGGGCGGTACGTTTGTAAGGCGCGCAAGCCGGAGTGCTGGCGGTGCGTGACGGCGGAATGGTGCCGGTATCCGGATAAGAATGTTTTTGTAACGTAATATTTAGAGCGTGATTCTGCCGGGGGTCAGGCGGGGCGAATTTTTGGCGAACGGGGGTTGGCCGCGAAGTTCATGAAAGGCAAGTCGCGCGGGCGGGCTTGGGGGTAGAGGGGCAACAGGGGCGGGAGTTTGGGGCGCGGAGGTTTGGGCTGGCGGGGCAAGAGCCCCCCTCCGGCTCCCGCCCGAGAGCGAGGGGAGAGAAGCAAGGCGGGTGGCAGGTCGACGCCGAGGAGGCGGGCGACGGGGCGTAGGGTGCGGCCGAGGGATTTGAGGGCCGCGGGCGGGGCGGTGGCGAGCAGGGTCTGGGTGGCGGGGTCGCGGAGAAGAAAATCGAGGTGCGAGGCGTAGGCGGCGACGTGGTAGCCGAGTTTGGCGACCAGCCAGGCGCGGCCTTGCGGGAGGTGGATGGCGGGCGGGCCGCCCTTGGTGCCGGGTTTGGCGGCGTGCGGGCGGTGGCGGAAGGTGCCGGCGGCGAGGCGGGCCAGGAGTGTGGCGAGGCGGCGCGCGGCGCCGGCGATGCGGTTGTGCAGCGGGGGACCGAGGGCCGCGAAGATGTGGGTGCGGGCGAAGATGAGCCGGGTGACGCACGCGAGGATGGCGGTCAGGCGGGCGGAAAAGTCGCGTGCAGATGGGATGCAAGCGGGGGAGATCATGGCTCGGTGCGTCCTTTCGCGCGCGGGGTGAGGGTTGCGGCTCAATTGTTCATGATACGTTCTATACACCGGCCGGTGGATGGGTGCAAGAAATTTTTCATTTTGTGCGGCGCGGGTAGAGGGAAGGAACGGGAAGAAACCATCGGTTAAGTAAAGGGGGGGCAAAACGGAGGCGCCGGCGAGGCGCGGGCGAGAAGGCGGAACCGATGGCGGGCAAGCAGGGCGGCAAGGGCCGTCCGATCATCATCAAGAAAGCGGAGGTCATCGAAGGCGGCCATCATGGCGGCGCCTGGAAGGTGGCCTATGCCGACTTCGTCACCGCGATGATGGCGTTCTTCCTGTTGATGTGGCTGCTGAATGCCACCACCGAGGAACAGCGGCGCGGGCTGGCGGATTATTTCACCCCGACCAATGTGCTCAGCTCGGGCTCGTCCGGCAACGGGCGGATTTTTGGCGGGCGGACGCCGTTCGAGCGCGGCGAGATGGTCAGCGACCGCGGGGCGCAGAGCGTGGTGCAGGGGCGGTCCGAGCAATCCAACGACCAGGACGATCCGGAATTCGACCAGGCGCCGAATTCGAGCACGCGCGGGGCCGCCGAGGACCAGCGCAAGCAGGAGGGCCGCGAAGCCGATCCGGGCGGCGGGCAGGGCACGCGGGCGAGCCAGCAGGCCGGACGGCAGGCGGGCGGCGGCGGAACGGCCGCGACGCAGGCGCAGATTCAGGCGCAGGCGCTGGGCCAGGCGGCGCGGCTGGCCAATGCGGGGTCCGGGGTGAATACGCCCTCGGCGCCGGCACGGCCGATCGACGATGCGGCGCTGAAGGCGGAGATCGAGCGGCGGGAGCGCGAGGCGTTCGAGCAGGCGGCCGAGCAGATCCGGGAAGCGGTGCGCGATGACCCGCAATTGCGCGAGCTGTCCAACCAGATTGCCATCGACCAGACGCCCGAGGGGCTGCGTATTCAGCTGCTGGACGAGGAGCGGGTGCCGATGTTCGCGACGGGCTCGTCGGTGCTGCATGAGCGGGCGCGGGCGCTGTTGATGAAGATCGCGCCGGTGATCGCGCGGATGCCGGAGAAGCTGTCGATCTCGGGCCACACCGACTCGGCACCGTTTCGCGGCAATGATCGCAGCAACTGGGAGCTGTCGGCGGAACGGGCCAATGCGACGCGGCGGCTGCTGGTGGAGCAGGGGGTGGCGGAGACGCGGCTGCGCAGTGTCACCGGGAATGCGGATCGCGATCCTTTGCTGCCGGCGGAGCCGTTTGCCGCGGCCAATCGGCGGATTGCCATTACCGTGCTGCGCGAAACGCGGATCGCGCCATGAGTTTCGTCGTCATCCCAGTGTTTTTCGGATAGGGAGAGGTGGCTCGGGAAATTCGGACAGGGCGATAGGTGGATTTCCTGCCTGACAGCGGCGATGTTGCCGCGGATCAGGAGCGAACATGACGAAGCGAACACGACGGACGCACAGCCCGGGCTTCAAGGCGAAGGTGGCGTTGGCGGCGA
>CAMBRC010000079.1 GCA_945869965.1 Asaia bogorensis | reverse complement strand
TCTGCTCTGTTGTCGAGCTACAGGCCGCGATCAAGCGCTTTCTGATGGAGACAAACGCCAACCCGCGGCCCTTTCGCTGGACCAAGGATCCGGCGAAAATTATCGCCGCCGTGAAGAGAGGGCACCAAGTGTTAGATTCGATCCACTAGTTTCATTGGGATGTCTCCTATCGGCGGTTCAAAACACACTGGCGCTCACATCGGGAACGCCGACTTACGGCAATTTAATTAATTATTAAGGAATCTACAGACCACAGTCCATCGGCCACGTCAAGCCAACTGAGACGTTCCGAATGCGCGGAGTTCTGCCGGCGTCATGCCGGGGCATACGCTCCGGCGACGTGGATGGGGGGGCGGGCGGTGAACCAGGCAGGCCTGGCGCGTTCGATCTGGGCGGCGACCTGGATCAGGGTGTCCTCGCAGGCGAAATTGCCGTGGATCTGGGCGCCGATGGGCAGGCCGGCGCTGTCCAGGCCGGCGGGCAGGGAGATGCCGGGCATGCCGGTTTCGTTGCCGGGCATGGTGTATCGGCAGGCATTGGCCAGGCGTTCGACCCAAGGGTCGAGTTCCTCGTCGGCGAGGAGGGAGTACGGGCCGTTGGCGGCCGGGACGCGGATGGCGAGGGTTGGGGTGAGGAGGAGGTCGTAGCGGTCCATGAGGCGGCCGAAGCTGCGAGTGGTGGTGTTGTTGGCGGCCATCATGGCGAAGATGTCGAACTTGTCGTAGCGGCTGTGCGCTAGGTAATGACGGTAGGTCATGGTGGAGAGGTGGCTGGCGAGTTCCTGGGGCTCGACGCCGCGGTCGCGGGCCATGGCGACGAAGCCCGCGCGGCTGCCGACCCATTGGGTGATGTAGCCGCGCCACATGACCTCCCAGTCGCAGATGGTGCTGTCGTCCAGTTCCTCGACATGGTGGCCGAGGGATTGCAGCAGGAGGGCGACGTCGCGGATTCGGGCGGCCACTTCGGGGTCGGTGTCGGTGGTGCGGCCCCAGCGTCCGGTGGAGAGGCCGATGCGCAAGCGGCCGGGGTCGATGTCCAGCGAGGCGAGGTAGCCGTGTTTGGGGGCGCGGATGGGCATGAAGCTGCCGCCATTGGGGACGCGGCTGAGGGTTTCGTAAGCGGCGGCGGTGTCGCGGACGCTGCGGGTGAGGACGCCGTCGATGGCGATGCGGCTGATGTACTCGCTCTGCGCCAGGGCGCGGGGGACGCGGCCGCGGGTGGCTTTGAGGCCGACCAGGCCGGAGAAGCTGGCGGGGATGCGGGTGGAGCCGCCGCCGTCCGAGGACAGGCTGATGGGGGTGACGCCGGCGGCCACCGCCGCGGCCGAGCCGCCGGAGGAGCCGCCGGGGGTATGGGCAGGGTTCCAGGGGTTGCGGGTGACCTTTACCTGGCCGAGGTAGTCGGTGGCGGTGTCGAAGGTCATGCCGAATTCGGGCGAGGTGGAGCGGCCGATGGGGATGAGGCCGGCGGCCAGGGCGTTGTCGATCAGCGGGTCGTTGGCGGTGGGGACGAAGCCTTTCCAGAGTTTGGAGCCGCTTTCCTGCATGCGGCCGGCCATGCCCTGGCCGAGGTCCTTGACGAAGACGGGGACGCCGTAGAGCACGCCGGCCTTGTTGGGATGGTCGGTGTCGGGGTTGGCAACGACGTCGTCGTAGAGGCCGAGGACGGCGTTGAGCTTCGGATCGACGCGGGCGACGCCTTCGGCGACCTGGGCGGCGATTTCCTTAGGGGTTAGTTCGCCCTTGCGGACGAGGGCGGCCAGGGCGGTTGCGTCGTGCTTGGCCCACTCGTCCCAGCCCATGACCGCCATCTTCGTATCTCCCTGTTGCCAGCGGCGACGATGCTGCGTGGGCGGGTGGTTGGAGTCAACGCGGGCGGCGGCATAGGATCGTGGAGGCATCGGAGGGATTCTCATGACCAGCTATGCGGCGCTGAGTGGCGGGTTTGGCGAGGGGATCGGCTCGCCGCGCGAATTGCTTGAGGCGTGCCTGGCGACCATCGCGGTGCGCGAGCCGGTGGTGCGGGCGTTTACCCATCTGGCGCCGGAGGCCGCGCGGGCGGCGGCGGATGCGGCGGGGGCGCGGTGGCGGGCGGGGACGCCTTTGTCGGCGATCGACGGGATGCCGATTGCGCTGAAGGACATCCTGGAGACGGCCGACATGCCGACCGGGTTTGGGTCGCCGATCTTTGCCGGCAAGAACGGCGGGCGGGATTCGGCTGTGGCCTATGCGCTGCGGCGGGCCGGGGCGGTGATCGTGGGCAAGGTGGTGACGACCGAGTTCGCCGACATGGTGGCGGGGCCGACGACCAATCCGCATGATCCCGCGCGGACTCCGGGCGGGTCGTCCTCGGGTTCGGCCGCCGCTGTTGCCGCCGGGATGGTGCCGGTGGCGATCGGCAGCCAGGTGGGGGGCTCGATCCTGCGGCCGGCGAGTTTTTGTGGGGTGGTGGGGTTCAAGCCGACCTTTGGCGCGATTAATCGTGGCGGGATCAGCGATCAGTTCAGTCAGAACGTGCTGGGTACGTTGTCGGCGACGCTGGAAGATGGTTGGGCGGTTTGTCATGCGATTGCGTCGATCGTCGGCGGTGATCCAGGGTTTGCGCCGTTCGTGGGTGGGGCGCGACCGATGCCGGCGCGCAAGCCGGCGACGCTGGCGGTGTTGCAGACGGCGGGCTGGGCGGTGGCCGAGCCCGGGGCGATCGATGCGTTCCAGGGATTTCTGCGGCGGCTGAGCGAGGCCGGGGTGCACCTGATCGACCGGACGACATCCGGGCGGGTGGCGTTGCTGGAGGAGGCGATTGCCGAGGCCGGCGCCGTGTCGCAGGGGATCAACAACTGGGAGAAGGCCTGGCCGCTGGGTGAGATCGAGACGCGGCATGGCGAGGGGCTGAGTGCCCATCTGCGTGAGGGCATCGCGGCGGGGCGGCGGACGACGGTGGAGGAGTACCGGGTGCTGCTGCATCGGCGCGATCTGATGCGCGAGCGGTTGGTGCTGCTGGCCGACGAAGCCGATGCCTGCATCACACTGTCGGCGCCAGGCGTGGCGCCCGTCGGCACCACCTATACCGGGAACTCGATCTTCAATGTGCCAGCCTCGGCGCTGCGCTGCCCCGCCATCTCCCTGCCGCTGATGCGACTCAACGGAATGCCACTGGGCCTGCAACTCCTCGGCCAACCCCACGCGGAACGCGCGCTGTCCGCCGTCGCCGGCTACGTGGCGGGCCTGGGTGTGGTGGAGGGCTGAGCAAGGAAGCAAGCCGGGGCTTTGCCCCGGACCCCACCAGGGTCCGAGACCCTGGACCTCAACCATGAGCGCCTTCGGCTTAGGGGGGCATCGAGGCCGTGATGAAGGCCTCGATGCCCCCCTAAGCCGAAGGCGCTTAAAGAATGGGGTCTGGGGCCGCCGGCCCCAGCGGGTCCAGGGCAGCGCCCTGGCCTTGCTTGCTTGTCCAGTCCCACCCACCGCGCCTAGGCTTCCCGCGCAGATGGCGAAGGGGCGGGACGATGCGGGTTTCGGGGTGGGTGGCGCCGGGGTTTGACGGGGTTCAGGACGCGTTTGCGGCGAATTTCCGGCGGGGCGGGGAGGATGAGGAGGTTGGGGCGGCGTTGGCGGTTTATCTCGACGGGCGCTGCGTTGTTGATGTGTGGGGCGGGTTTACCGATGCGGCGCGCACGCGGCCATGGGCGCGGGATACGTTGGTGAATGTCTGGTCGGCCAGCAAGGGCGTGGCGGCGTTGGCGGTGGCGATCCTGGTGGACCGGGGGCTGGCCAGTTACGAGGACGCGGTGGCGCGGCATTGGCCGGAGTTTGCGGCCAATGGGAAGGGCGACATTACCGTCGGGCAGATTTTGTCGCATCAGTCTGGGGTGAACGGGTGGGAGGTGCCGACCACTTGGGATGATTTGTATGACTGGCCGACGGCGACGGCCCGGCTGGCGGCGCAGGCGCCGTTTTGGGTGCCGGGGACGTTGGCTTCGTATCATGCCGTGACGCATGGGTTTTTGGCGGGTGAGGTGGTGCGGCGGATTACCGGGCAGGATATGGGCGGGTTCATTCGCGACGCGATTGCCGGGCCGCTGGGGGCGGATTTCCATGTTGGGTTGGCCGCCGCGCAGGATTGGCGGGTGGCCGAGTTGTTGGGACCGCCGCCGGCCAATGCCATTCCGGGGGGGCCGGGGCTGGCGGAGATTCCGCGCCGGGCGGTGACCAATCCGGTGGCTGATCCCGCCCTGCCGAATACCCGGGCGTGGCGTGCGGCGCAGATTCCGGCGGCGAACGGGCAGGCTTCGGCGCAGGGGCTGGCGCGGATTTATGGGGCGCTGGCGGCGGGTGGCGCGTTGGACGGGGCGCGGGTGATTTCGCCGGCCGGGATCGATCGGCTGCGGGCGCCGCGGCATCTGGGGCCGGATTTGATGGTGGGGCCGCGGCACTGGGGTGCGGGGGTGGCTTCCAATGTGGCGCCGGCGTATGGGCCGCACGAGGATACGTTCGGGCATACCGGGTGGGGCGGGGCGTTTGGCTGTGCCAATGTGCGGCGACGGGTGGGGATCGGCTATGTGATGAACCGGATGGGCGGACAGCTCTCCGCCAATCCGCGCGGGATCAGCGTGGCGGCTTCGGTGTTTGCGGCGTTGGGGGATTGAAGGAAGGATGTTCTTTTTTGGAAAAAAGAGCCAAAAAACTTTTCATCCATTGAGCGGGTGCCTGTCGGGAAGGCCCGGTTTGAATGGATGAAGTTTTTTTGCTTCTTTTTGTTCACAAAAAGAAGATTCTTCCCTGCTTGTTTTGGTAACGGTTGCGCCTTTTCCGCTCGACCCCATGTGAAGGGGCTCGTTCACCCCGCCAGGGAAATTTCGATCGATGTCTCCACCGCCCGCCGATGCCGAGGATGATCCCGCCCAGCCGGTTTCGGCGCGCATTCGCGGCCGCGTTCGCCGGGCTCGGCGGCGGTTCAACGCCAACGACAATATCAGCGAGTTCATGTTGCCGGGCGACCTGGAGGCGTTGCTGGACGAGGTTGCCGGCAAGATGCAGGGGGTGCTGGAGAGCCTGGTGATCGATACCGAGACCGATCACAACACCCAGGACACGGCGCGGCGGGTTGCCAAGATGTATCTGAACGAGGTGTTTCGCGGGCGCTATGCCGCGGCGCCGGCGGTCACCGAGTTTCCCAATGCCGAGGGGCTGAACGAGCTGATGATCGTGGGGCCGATCACGGTGCGCAGCGCGTGTTCGCACCATTTCTGCCCGATCATGGGGCGGCTTTGGGTTGGGATTATGCCGAACGAGCATTCCAACCTGATCGGGCTGTCGAAGTATGCGCGGCTGGCGGATTGGGTGATGAGCCGGCCGCAGATCCAGGAGGAGGCGATCAGCCAGATTGCCGATCTGCTGATGGCCAAGGTGACGCCGGATGGGCTGGCGGTGGTGATGGAGGCCGACCATTTCTGTATGCACTGGCGCGGCGTGAAGGACAGTCAGACGAAGATGATCAATAGTGTGATGCGGGGGTCCTTTCTGAAGGACCCGGCCTTGCGGCGCGAGTTTCTTGCGCTGATCAAGTTGGGGGGCTGAGAAAGCGATGCTTGTCCGTTGCCTTTATGCCAGCCGGGCGCGTGAGCCGCTGCTGCCCGCCGTGACCGATGCCATCCTGGAGCAGTCGCGGCGCAACAATCCGCCGCGCGGGATCACCGGGCTGCTGTGTTCGTTCGATGATATCTTCGTGCAGGTGCTGGAGGGCGGGCGCAGCGCCGTCAACGACCTGCTCTTCACGATCGAGCGCGACGAGCGGAATGAGGGGTTGTGCGTCCTGGCGTATGAGGAGGTTGAACAGCGGCGGTTCGGGCACTGGAGCATGGGTCAGGTCAACCTTGCCAAGTTGAACATGACGCTGTTGCTGAGATACTCCTCCCTGCCGGTGCTGGACCCATTCGCCAACTCGGGGAGGGCGACGCTGGCGCTGTTGCATGAGCTGGTCGAGACGGCGCAGATCACGACGCGGGGCTGACCCAAAAGGGAAGAACGCTGATGTACGACGTTCACTACTGGCCGACGCCGAATGGCAAGAAGGTGACGATCCTGCTGGAGGAGCTTGGGGTGGCGTATCGCATCGTGCCGGTGAATATTGGCGCGGGCGACCAGTTCACCGACGAGTTCCTGCGCATGAACCCGAATCATCGCATGCCCGTGCTGGTCGATAATGCGCCGGCAGGGGGCGGGGCGCCGATTGCGGTTTTCGAGTCCGGCGCGATCATGCAGTATTTGGCCGAGAAGCATGGGCGCTTCGTGCCGGCGGATGCGCGCGGGCGGGCCGAGGTGATGCAGTGGGTGTTCTGGCAGATGGCCAACCAGGGGCCGAAGACGGGTGAATGCGGGCATTTCCGGCGGCTGGAGGACAGAAGCGGCGACCAGTCCTATGCGGTGCGGCGTTTCACTGACGAGGTGAACCGGATGTATGGGGTGTTGAACAACCAGCTGCATAGCCGACGCTACCTGACCGGCGGCGAATACAGCATTTCCGACATGATCTGTTACCCGTGGACGGTGAACTGGAAGGGGCAGGGGCAGGATATCGCCGAGTTCCCGTATTTCGCGCGCTGGCAGGCTGATCTGGCGGCGCGGCCGGCGTTGCAGCGCGGCATGGCGGCGGGGGCTGATTTGTCCAATGATGTCAGTGCGCTGTCGCAGGAGGAACGGGACCGGTGGGCGGCGATGCTGTATAATCAGCGGGCGCGGCCGGCGCCGGACGGCGGGTTGTTGCTGATCCCGCCCGGCTGAGACGCAGCACTTCAGCTTTTTGACCGAATTCCACTGAGTGCTTGTCTGACGCCGCCCGGCATTGTGCCGGGCGGCTTTTTTGTGAACTGATGTAAATTCTTTCTTAATTGCTACTGCAATCCCTACCGAATGGTTGCTTTCCGTCCGCGCGGCGATCTAAGGTTCGATTTATTAGACGTTCCTTACAATGCGGTTTCCACCCCGAGGGGATCGGAGCTGGTTGGAAGGGAAGTCCCGCCGGCGGCAAAATCAACGTGCCGCATTCTGTTAGCCGACCCGATCGCATTTCACGCGTCGTTTTCGGAGTAGTTTCGTGATTATCAACCGCGCTATCTGGCTGGCGCTTTTCGCCATCGGCCTTTGCTTCCTCGGCGTGTTTGTCGTGGCGCTGGACGCTTGGGCCCTTGGTCGGGCCCTGCCTGGCTATGAGATCTATTGCCGCGGGACGATGATCGCGGATGTGCCGATCGCGCGTGCGCCATTGTGCTTCGCGCTGTGGTTCACCGAGGCGAAAAGCTGGGTTCTCTACGCCCGCGACATGGTGTTCCAGGTGCGGCACGGACTGTATGCCCACGAACTGATCCGCACCGCGGATGTGGCGTTTTACGTCATTGGCGCCGGGGCGTTCGGCATTGCCTTGGCCTTCATCTGGGCCACCACCATGACCCGCCTCGTCGTGTCCACGATCGCCGGCTGGTATTCGCTGATGCATGGCCTGACGCACATCCTGGGTGGCCGGGCTGGCCGCCGCATTGCCTGAGCCTGGTTTTCATCACCTTTCCCTCCCCTCATTCCTTTCCAGAAGGCTGCGGCATTTAACCAGTTGTTGATTGTTTTACGGCATTTCTCCGCCGACGGCTTGCTTCACCCGGCCAAAAAATGGGCTGTTAAAATGTACCGCACCATCTGGTCCTACTACTTCATCACCGGGCTGCTCAGCCTCACCGCCGGGGTGCCGGTGATGGATGACTGGGCATCGGCGCTGATCCCGCAGATGGGCGATGCGACCTGCCGGGTTGGCGGCAGCGCTGCCGCGCTGACCCGGGCCGATGTGTCGCTGTGCTTTGCCGCCGGCTTTAACGAAATTCGCGCCCTGGCCGGGCTGGGGTTCGACGTGCTGTTCAGTGCCCATGGCGGGATGCCGGTTGCTGGCTGGCTGCACGTGGCCGATGTGCTGGTGATTATGGTTGGCGTGGTGGCTGCGGCGATTGCGCTGATCTGGGTCTGGGCGAATGGCATGACCCGGCTGGCCTCGATGTCGATGACCGGGACCTACACGCTGTTCCGGGCGGTCGGGATGGCGCTGGAGCGTCGCGGGTACCGCGCTTGAATTAGAGCGGGTACCGCGCTTGAGTTAGAGCGGGTACCGCGCCTGAGTCAGCGCAGCGTGGCGAAGAAGTCCCGCAGCAACGCCGCCGACTCGCGCTCGCATACCCCGCCCACCACTTCTGGCCGGTGCTGCGCCCCTGGTGCGGCATAGATGCGCGGGCCGTGTTCCACCCCGCCGCCTTTTGGGTCGTAGGCGCCGAATACCAGCCGGCGGATACGGAACAGCCCGGCGGCAGCCGCACACATCGGGCAGGGCTCCAGCGTTACCACCAGGTCGCAGCCGACCAGCCTTGCCGATCCGATTGCGCGGGCCGCTTCGCGCAGGGCGAGGATTTCGGCATGCGCCGCCGCGTCGTGATCGGCTTCCGTCCGGTTGCCGGCGCGCGCCAGGATACGGCCGGCGGGGTCAAGCACCACCGCGCCGACCGGCACTTCGCCGCGCGCCGCCGCCGCGCGGGCCTCGTCGAGCGCCATCTGCATAGGGGCCTGCATCATCGCGATCCTTGCCTCAGCCGGGTGGCGGGGGGTAGCAACACGCCATGAGCACCTCCAAGCGGCCGGTCATCGGCGTGACACTCGATAGCGAGAAGCCCGGCGGGTATTCGAAATACCCCTGGTACGCGCTGCGCACCAACTATCTCGACGCGATTGCCGCCACCGGGGGGCTGCCGATGGCGTTGTCGCATGACGCCGACCTCGCCGAGGCGTTCCTGGATCATATCGACGCGCTGGTGGTGACCGGCGGCGCTTTCGATGTCGATCCCGGGCTGTACGGCGATGGCGAGCGGCACGATACCGTGGTGCTGAAGGCCGGACGGACGGCGGCCGAGATGGCGCTGGTGCAGGGGGCATTGGCGCGCAACATGCCGGTGCTGGGGATTTGCGGCGGCGAGCAGTTGCTGGCGGTGGCCCTTGGCGGCACGCTGATCCAGCATATTCCGGACAGCGTCGAAGGCGCGCTGGACCACGAGCAGAAGAACCCGCGCAACGAGCCCGGCCACGAGATCGCCGTGGTGCCGGGCACGCTGCTGCACCGCATCGTCGCTAGCACGGCGATGAACGTGAACACCTCGCACCACCAGGCGGTGCGGGCGCCGGGGCCGCGGGCCCCCCGTGCTTCCTTCATCGTCAATGCGACGGCGGGTGATGGCGTCATCGAGGGGATCGAGGACGCCAGCTATCGCTTCTGCCTGGGCGTGCAGTGGCATCCCGAGTTTTTCATCGACCCCGGCGACCGCCGCATCTTCGACGCCCTTGTCGCCGCGTGCGCCAAATGAGCGACGCCCCGGAAATTCCCGACGACGAAACACCCGCGGCACCCCGCGGCGAACGTATCGCCAAATGGCTGGCCCGGGCGGGGGTGGCCAGCCGGCGCGATGCCGAGAAGCTGTTGGCCGAGGGCCGGGTCAAGGTGAACAACGTGGTCATCAACCACCCCGCGACCTTTGTCGAGCCGAACGACCTCGTGGTGGTCAACGGCAAGCTGGTTGATCCGCCGGCGCGGACAAGGCTGTGGCGCTATCACAAGCCGGTCGGGCTGGTGACCACGCATCGCGACCCGCAGGACCGGCCGACGGTGTTCCAGGCCTTGCCGCCGAGCCTGCCGCGCGTGGTCAGCGTCGGGCGGCTCGATCTGAATTCCGAGGGGCTGCTGCTGCTGACCAATGACGGGGCTTTGGCGCGGCGGCTGGAACTGCCGAGCAATGGCTGGCTGCGGCGTTACCGGGTGCGGGTGTTCGGCAATCCGACGCCGGAGATGCTGGCCGCCCTGGCAAAGGGGGTGACAGTCGCCGGCGAGCGCTATGGCGCGATCGAGGCCGGGCTGGACAGCCGCAAGGGCGACAATGCCTGGATCACGGTGGCACTGCGCGAGGGGCGCAATCGCGAAATTCGCCGGGTGATGGCGCATCTTGGGCTGGAGGTCAGCCGGCTGATCCGCATTGCCTATGGCCCGTTCCAGCTTGGCAACCTCGATCGGTCGGAGGTCGCCGAGGTGCCGACGAAGGTGCTGCGCGAGCAGATTCCCACCGCATGAGGCCAATCGGATGAGGATCGTGGCCGGGATTTGGCGCGGCCGGGCGCTGACGGCACCGTCGGGCGGGGCTACGCGGCCGACCGCGGACCGGGTGCGCCAGGCGCTGTTCGACATGCTGCTGCATGCGCCCTGGGGCGGGCGCGACCGGATCACCGGGGCGACGGTGCTGGACGCGTTTGCCGGCACCGGGGCGCTGGGGCTGGAGGCGCTGTCGCGCGGGGCGGCGAAGGCGCATTTCATCGAGCGCGACCAGCCGGCATTGGCGGCACTGCGGGCCAACATTGCGCGGTTGCGTGCGGTGGCGGTGGTGCACGAGGGCGAGGCGACGCGGCCGCCGCGGGGGGTGGCGTGCGGGCTGGTGTTCCTTGATCCGCCCTATGGGCAGGGGCTGATCGAGACGGCGCTGGCGTCGCTGGGGGCGGCCGGGTGGATCGCGCCGGGCGCGCTGGTGGTGGCGGAAACCGAGCGCCGCGAGGACCTTGCGCCGTGGGGCGAGGTGCTGGCCGAGCGCAACCATGGCATGGCGCGGATCACCGTGCTGCGGGCGGCTTGGTGATGGTGTTCAGTACCACTCGACGCTTGTATGGTCCAAAGCGGCGCGGGCGGCATGGAAACTGTAGAACAGCAAGCCGACGCCCAGGGTGAGGATGCAGATCACTAGCCAGCGCAGCAGCGCCCCGGTGCCCTTCTCCACATCGTAGTCGCAGACCAGCCGCCCGACCGGCTGTCCGTCGGCGCCGACCAGTTCGCAGCTGTTGATCACCGCGCGGAAGAAATGCCCGGCCACCACCAGCCAGCCCAGCCCCAGCGTGGCCACCGATACCGCCAGCCAGACCAGGAAATCTGGCCAGATTTTTCCCAGGTCCAGCTGGCTGCGCAGCCGCAAGCCGGCAAGTGCCGCAACATTCATGGCGCAATCCCCCGATGATAGTGCGGCCAGCCTGATGCGCTCGCTGGCACCGCGCCTTGATCCTGATCAAGACCCAAGGACGATTCCTGGGGGCTACCGCCGGCCGAACATCCGCTCGATCTCGGCCCGCGACAGCTTGAGATAGGTTGGCCGGCCATGGCTGCAGGTGGCCGCGCGCGGGGTGGCCTCCATCTGGCGCAGCAGCGCGTCCATCTCCGCCCCGCCCAGGCGTCGTCCGGCGCGGATCGAGCCGTGGCAGGCCAGGCGCGCCACCACCGCCTCCAGCTTCGCCGCCAATGCCAGGCCCTCGCCCATCTCGGCGAATTCGTCGGCGAGGTCGCGCAGCAGCGGCGCGGGGTCGGGCACGCCGAGGGCCGCCGGCATGGCGCGCACCAGCACGGCGCCGGCGCCGAAGGCCTCGATCTCCAGGCCGAGCCGGTCCAGCGCCGCGCTCTGGGCGACCAGCCGTGCTGCGTCGGCCGCCGGCATGTCGACCACCGCCGGCAGCAGCAAAGGCTGGCGCCGCACTTCGCCGGCCAGCAGCTGCGCCCGCAAGGCTTCGTGGGTCAGCCGCTCATGCGCCGCGTGCTGGTCAACCAGCACCAGCGAGCCGTCGCCGGCGACCGCGATGATGTAGGTGTCCAGCACCTGCGCCACCGGCGCACCCAACGGGAAGGAGGGTTCGGCACCGTTGATCGGGCCGTGTACCGCATCGTGCGCCGGCAACATGCGTGCGCCGGGCCCCATGTCCATTGCCAACCGTGCCTCGGCGAAACCGGCGCGCGGTGGCGCTTGGGATGGCGATGGCGACCGCGAGCGGCCCGAGTACTGCGTCATCATTGGCAGTACCACCGACGGCGCCGCCATCCCCGCCGCCCCGGCCGCCAGCGCGCGCGACAGGGTTGAGATAACCAGCCCACGCACCGCGTCCGGGGCGCGAAACCGCACCTCCGCCTTGGCCGGGTGGACGTTCACATCCAGCGCCTCGGCATCCAGCGTCAGGAACAGCGCCACGACCGGGTGGCGGCCATATGCGATGACGTCGCGATAGGCCACCCGCACCGCGGTGCGCAGCACGGGATCGGCCACCGGCCTTCCGTTCACCACCAGTGCCTGGGCCGCCATGGTGGCGCGGGTCACGGTGGGGGCGGCGATGAAGCCGGTCAGCACCATCGCGCTGCCGTCGACATCGGTGCGGCTTCCCTCGATCGGGATCAGCGCGGCGGCGGCCTCGGGGCCGAACAGGGCGGCTACGCGGGCCGCGCGGTCTTGGGCCGGCAGGTCGAACAGGGCGCGCCCGTCGCTTTCTAGCCGGAACGCCACTTGGGGTGCCGCCATTGCCAGGCGGCGCACCGCGACCTCCGCCGCGTCAGCCTCGGCGCGCGGAGATTTGAGGAATTTGCGCCTTGCGGGGGTGGCGTAGAACAGATCGGCCACCACCACGCGGGTGCCGACGGCGCCGGCCGAAGGTGCTACTTCGCCGACATGGCCGCCCTCGACGGTGATGGTGTGGGCGCTGTCGCCGTCGCGGGTACGGGAGGTGATAGCCAGCCGCGCCGCCGCGCCGATGCTGGGCAGCGCCTCGCCGCGGAAGCCGAGCGTGTCGATGCGCGCCAGATTGTCGTCGGCCAGCTTGGAGGTGGCGTGGCGCTGCACGCAAAGCGCAAGCTCGTCGGCGGTCATGCCGATGCCGTCATCCTCGACCTCGAGCCGGGCGATGCCGCCGCCGTCGATGGCCACCGCAATGCGCGTGGCGCCGGCGTCGAGCGCGTTCTCGACCAGTTCGCGCAGGGCGGCGGCCGGGCGCTCGATCACCTCGCCGGCGGCGATCCGGTTGATCGTTGCTTCCGGCAATAGGCGGAGGCGGCCCGCCTGCATGGTTAACCCGCGCGCAAGGCGTGGAAGCGGGCGATCAGGGCGGATGTCGAGCCGTCATGCGCTGCCGCGGGCCCGCCGGAGAGCTCGCGAAGGACCCCGCCAGCCAGCACCTTGCCGAGCTCCACGCCCCATTGGTCGAAGCTGTTGATGCCCCAGAGACAACCCTGCACTGCCACCTTGTGCTCGTACAGCGCCACCAGCCGGCCCAGGGTGAAGGCGTCCAGCCGGCGGAACAGGATGGTGGTGCTGGGGCGGTTGCCGCTGAAGACGCGGTGCGGTGCGATCGCGGCGATGCTGGCGGCATCGGCGCCGGCTTCGCGCATCTCGGCCTCGGCCTGGACCAGGGGCTTGCCGGCCAGCAACGCCTCGGCCTGGGCGAAGGCGTTGGCGGCCAGAATGCGGTGGGCGTCGTCGCGGCGGTGATCCGGCTGGGCGGCGAGCAGGAAATCGACGGGGATGACCGCGGTGCCCTGGTGGATCAACTGCATGAAGCTGTGCTGGGCGTCGGTGCCGGGTTCGCCGAAGATCACCGGACAGGTGGCCGTCGGCACCGGGCCGCCATCCAGCAGCACCGACTTGCCGTTGCTCTCCATCTCCACCTGTTGCAGATGGGCGGCGAAGCGATGCAGCCGGGCGTCGTACGGCAGGATGCACTGGGCGCGGTAGCCCATGGCGTTGACATGCCAGATGCCGGCCAGCGCCAGGATCACCGGCAGGTTCTGCTCCAGTGGTGCCGTGCGGAAATGCGTGTCCATCGCCCAGGCGCCGGCCAGCAGGGCGGCGAACGCCTCCCACCCCGCTGCCAGCGCGATCGACAGCCCGACCGCCGACCACAGCGAATAGCGCCCGCCGACCCAGTCGCGAAAGCCGAAGACCTGCGCCGCCGGGATGCCGAAGGCGGCAGCGGCGGCATGGTTGGTCGACAGGGCGACGAAATGGGCCGGCACCGCTGCTTCGCCGAGGGCGCCGGCCAGCCAGGCGCGGGCGGCGGCGGCGTTGGTCATCGTTTCCTGGGTGGTGAAGGTCTTGGACGCCACCAGTACCAGGGTGCGGGCGGGGTCCAGCTGGCGGGCAAGGCCGGCAAAGGCGTGGCCGTCGACATTGGAGAGGAAATGCGCCGCCATCACCCCGCCACCGGCCAGGGTCAGCGCTTCGGTGGCCATGCGCGGGCCGAGGTCGGAGCCGCCGATACCGATGTTCAGCACCGTGGTGAAGCGCTCGCCGGTCGCCCCGTGCCGCGTGCCGTCATGCACCGCGCAGACGAATTCCCGCATCCGGTCGCGTTCGGTAGCGGCGAGGCGGCTGGCATCCTCGCCGCCGGCCTGCAGGCCGGCATCGACCGGGCTGCGCAGCGCCATGTGCATCGCCGCGCGATGCTCGGTGCTGTTGACCGTCGCGCCGGCGAACAGCCGGTCGCGGAACCCCTCCAGCCCTGACGCGCGGGCGAGACCGAACAGCGCCGCGCGGGCGACATCGTCGATCGCGGTCTTGGACCAGTCGAGGGTGAGGTCGTCGAGTGCGGCGGTAAAGCGCGCGGCGCGCCCGGGATCGGCGGCGAACAGGGCGCGGATATCGCCCGCGCCAGGCCGGGCGGCCAGGGCGGCAAGCTGGGACCAAGAACGCGAAACCGGCGAGTCGCTGGGCATTCCCCAGTCTAGCGCAATTTGCGGTTGCGCTTAAGGGGGGAGATGAAGCGCTAGAACAACCGGTCGAAGATGCTGCGTGACTTTGGCTGGATGATCCGGCTGTCGCCCTCGGTGACGTTCTGGCCCAGGGCGGCGTTCTCGCGCAGGCGCTGCGCCTCGCGCGCGGGATCGACGGCCAGTCCGGCGGGCTGCGACGGCGAGCGCCAGAACATCAGCCGGTCGACGAAGCCGCGCGACGGCCGTTCGAGCGAGGATTCCTGCTCGACCGTGCCGCGGATATCGGCCGGTGCGGCCGGGCCGGCGGCGGCGATCAGCGCGGAGGTGCCTGGCGTCAGTGCCGCCTCGCGCGCCCCCAGCGCGGGTTGCGGCGCCAGCACGGCCTCGGCGGCACCGCGCGCGGTGGCTTCCTGCGGCCGGGCGGCACCGGGGCGCGGCGCGCGCAGGGTGAAGTCCGGCGGCATCGACAGCGGCGCGCGGGTGGTGACCTGGAACTCGTCCGGCGCATCGCGCTGCAGGCCGAAGGTGCGGGAGACGTCATCGCCCCCGCAGCCGCTGAGCAGCAGGGCGCCCAGCAGCAGTAGGGGGGCGGCGGCGAGGAGAGGAAAATGGCGCATGGTCACCTGCTTAACGCTGTGCGGTGTCGGCATCAAGGCGTGGCTGCGGCGAGGTGGGTGGGCGGGCGGGAAACAGCGAGTCCAGCACCAGCACCGCCACGCCGCAGACAATGGCGGCGTCGGCGATGTTGAACACATACCACGACCAGCCCCAGGCATGGGCATGGATGAAATCCACCACCGCGCCGAAGCGCAGCCGGTCGATCACATTGCCGACCGCGCCCCCCGATACTGCGCCGAGGGCCAGCGCCACCGGCAGGCGTTCGGCCCGGCGCAGCCACAGCCCCAGCGCCACCACCACGCCGAGTGCCAGTGCTGCCAGCAAGGTGGCGGCCAGGGTGCTGTCGCTGCTCAACAGGCCGAAGGTGATGCCGCGATTCCACACCATGGTCAGGTTCAGCATCGGCAGCACCGGGACCGAGACCTTGGCCGGCAGGTCGAACACCTCCAGCACCCACCACTTGCTCGCCTGGTCGAGGATCAGGATGCCCAGCGCCGCGATGGCGCCGAACAGCTGCAGGCGGCGGGCTGGCTGGGTGGTGCTCACGCCACCGCCCGGCACATCAGGCCCGACTCGACCGCGTCGGCGCAGCGCCGGCACAGCGCCGGGTGGGCCGCGGTTTGCCCGACTTCCTCCAGCACCTTCCAGCAGCGGTCGCACTTGCTGCCGGCGGCCAGCGACGCGCGGGCGCCGGCCGCCACGGCGGTTTCGATCCGGGCGCCGGCGACGATCAGGATATCGGCCCAGGCCTCCGCACTCAGCAGCCCGGCCTGTTCATCCGGCAGCACCATGGTCACCGCCGCCTGGTTGGACGAACCGATGCGCTTGTCCGCCCGCATCGCCTCCAGCTCGGTGGTCCCCAGCCGGCGTAGCTCGCGGATGCTGTCCCACTTGGCGCCCAGCGCGGGATCGCGCCACTCGGCGGGAATGGTCGGGAAGTCGTGCAGATGCACGCTGTCGGCCTCGCCGAAGCGGGTGGTCCAGGCCTCCTCGGCGGTGAACACCAGCACCGGGGCCAGCCAGGTGCACAGGCACCGATGCAGGTGGTCGAGCACGGTGCGCGCGGCACGGCGGCGCAGGCTGTCCGGGCGGTCGCAGTACAGCGCGTCCTTGCGGATGTCGAAATAGAAGGCGCTGAGATCCGACGAGCAGAAATTATGGATCGCCGCATAGACGCCGGTCCAGTCGTAGCTGGCGACGGCCGCGCGGATCAGCGCGTCGAGCTCGGCGATGCGATGCAGCACCCAGCGCTCCAGCTCCGGCATGTCAGCGGCAGAAACGCGCTCGGCCTCGGTAAACCCATCCAGCGAGCCGAGCAGCCAGCGCAGCGTGTTGCGCAGGCGGCGATACAGCTCGGTCTGTTGTTTCAAGATCTCCTTGCCGATCCGCATGTCCTCGGCAGTGTCCGACGACATCACCCAGAGCCGGAGAATATCGGCGCCGAACTGGTTGGTGACCTCATCCGGCGCGGTGACGTTGCCGAGCGATTTGGACATCTTGCGGCCCTGCTCGTCCATCACGAAGCCATGGGTCAGGACGGCCTTGAACGGCGCCACGCCGCGGGTGCCGACGGCCTCCAGCAGCGAGGAATGGAACCAGCCGCGATGCTGGTCCGAGCCTTCCAGGTAAAGATCGGCCGGCCATTTCATCCCGCGCGCCTCCAGCACGAAAGCATGGGTGGAGCCGGATTCGAACCACACGTCGACGATGTCGAAGACCTGCTCATAGGCGGCGGGATCGCGGCCTTCGCCCAGGAAGCGTTCGGCCGGCGAGGAATACCAGGCATCGGCGCCCTCGGTGCGGAACACCTCGACGACGCGGTCCACCACCGCCTGATCGCGCAGCACCTGGCCGGTCGCCTTCTCGACGAACACCGCGATCGGCACGCCCCAGGCGCGCTGGCGGCTGATGCACCAGTCGGGCCGGCTGGCCACCATCGAGCCGATGCGGTTGCGGCCCTGGTCCGGCACGAAGACGGTGTCGGCGATCGCCTGGAGCGCCTTGGCGCGGATCGCGTTCTCGCCGTCCATGCGGATGAACCATTGCGGCGTGGCGCGGAAGATCAGCGGCGCCTTGCTGCGCCAGGAATGCGGATAGGAATGCACCAGCTTGCCGCGCGCCAGCAGCCCGCCGGCCTCGGTCAGCGCGGCACAGACGGCGTCGGCGGCGCGGTAGACATGCATGCCCGCGAAGACAGGCACCCAGGCATTGAACGTGCCGTCCTCGCCGACGGTGTCCGGCACCTCGATGCCATGCGTCCGGCCAAGTTCGAAATCCTCCTCGCCATGGCCCGGCGCGATGTGGACAAAGCCAGTGCCGGCCTCGGTGGTGACGTATTCCGCCGAATAGACGGTCACATCGTGGTCATAGCCGCGCCCGCGCATCGGATGGGCGCAGACCGTGCCGAGCAACTCACGTCCCTTATAGACATGCATGACATAGTGGGTTTCGATCCCCGCCGTCTCGCAGACCTGCGGCAACAGCGCCAGCGCCACCAGCACGCGCTCGCCGGCCACCGCCAGCGAGCCTTCCTTGGCGCTGTCGATGCGCACCAGCGCGTAGTCGATATCCTCGCCCAGCGCGATCGCCCGATTGCCCGGCATGGTCCAGGGCGTGGTGGTCCAGATCACGATAGCCGCACCCGTCAGCGTGGCCACCGGGCAGGTGACGATGGGAAAGCGCACCGTGACCGTATCGCTCTTGTGGTCGTGATATTCGATCTCCGCCTCGGCCAGCGCGGTCTTCTCCACCGGCGACCACATCACCGGCCGCAACCCGCGATACAGCGCCCCATTCATCAGGAACCGCCCGATCTCCCCGGCAATCGCCGCCTCACTCGGCAAATCCATGGTGGCATAGCGCTGCGGCCAATCGCCCAGCACCCCCAGGCGGCGGAACTCGCTTTCCTGGATACCCATCCAATGCGCGGCATAGGCCCGGCACTCCGCCCGGAAATCCAGCACCGGAACGGCGTCCTTGTCCTTCTTCTCCGCCCGGTACTGCTCCTCGATCTTCCATTCGATCGGCAGGCCGTGGCAGTCCCAACCCGGGATATACTCGGCGTCGAAGCCGCCCATCTGGCGGGTGCGGTTGATCACGTCCTTGAGGATCTTGTTCAGCGCGGTGCCGATATGCAGGTGGCCGTTCGCGTACGGCGGGCCGTCATGCAGGATGAACTTCTCCCGCCCCGCCGAAGCCGCGCGCAGCTTGCCCCACAGGTCCATCGCCTCCCACCGCGCCAGCATCGCCGGCTCCTTCTTCGGCAGGTCGCCGCGCATCGGAAATGCGGTGGCGGGCAGGAAGACGGTGTTTCGATAGTCGCGGCCGGGGGCCGTGGAATTGCTCTGGGTGTCGGTCATGGGATGGGTCTCGCGCGGTCGAGGACCGCCAGGGAAATGGGATGGGCGCGACAAACCCGGCTCTCTAGCGAGAGGCCGGGCCCGTAATTCGCGCTATGATGATCCCGATCATGGCCGGGAGTATGCCGTTTGCCGGCGAAACCGGCAAGTTACGTGGCGGCCAGCAGGGCGCGCGCGCTGTCGGCATCGATGGCGATCTGCGCCTTGAGTGCATCCAGCCCGGCGAATTTCTGCTCGCCGCGCAGATAGGCATGCAGCGCCACGCCGATCTCCTGGCCGTAGAGGTCCCCCGCGAAGTCGAACAGGTTCACTTCCAGCCGGCTTTCCGGCCCTTCGTTCACCGTCGGCCGGCGGCCGATATTGGCCACCCCCTTGCACACCCGGCCATCCGCCAGGCTGACGGTCACCGCATACACCCCGCGCGCGGGTTCCAGGTGCCGCCCAAGGGCCACATTGGCGGTGGGAAAGCCAATCGTCCGCCCGCGCTTGTCGCCATGCGCGACCACCCCACGGATCGCCCAGGGCCGGCCCAGCGCGGCGGTCGCCCGCTCCGGGTAGCCGTCCTGCAGCGCCCTTCGGATGCGCGTGGACGAAATCACCCCCTCGGCATCGGACAGCGGCGGCACCACCGACAGTCCGATCCCGCGCGCCGCCGCCTGCGCCGACAACAGCTCCACCCCGCCACCGCGCCGATGGCCAAAGGCGAAATCCGGCCCGCAGGCCAAGTGCCGCGCCCCCAGCCCGGCCTGCAACACCTCGGCGACGAAGCTGTCCGCGCTCATCAGGCTGAAGCCGTGATCGAAGGCCAGTTCATACACCAGCGCCACCCCATGCGCCGCCAGCGCCGCCGCCCGCTCGGTCGACAACGTCAGCCGAAACGGCGGATCATCCTGGCGGAAGACTTCGCGCGGATGCGGCTCGAAGGTCAGCACCGCCAGCTGCGCATCGGGCCGGGCGGCGGCAGCACTGCGCAGCACCTGGGCATGGCCGCGATGCACGCCGTCGAAATTGCCGAGCGCTATGGTGGCGCCACGCGCCTCGGCTGGAAGATCGCTCCACTGCGTGAACAAGCGCATCGCCAAACTCCTCAGCACGTCAGGCAACAGGGGGCAGCTTCTCGGGTAACCTGACGGGGTGGCCAAGATACTGCTCCAGCACCTCGGACGGCGGCCCGTCGGCACGGATGCGCCCCTGGTCCATCCAGATCGCCCGCGTGCACCATTGCAAGACCACATCCGTCATATGCGACGACAGCACCAAAATCTCGACCCCGCGCACCAGGGTTTCCAGCCGCGTCCGGGCCTTTTCCATGAACCCGGCATCGCCCGCCAGGAACCATTCGTCCATCAACAGCACCTGTGGCCGCACCGCGGTCGCCAGCGCAAAGCCCAGCCGCACCACCATGCCGGACGAATAAATGCGGATCGGCAGGTCGAGAAAATCGGTCAGGTCGGCAAACCGCGCGACATCCTCGGCCAGCCCCTCGATCGCCGCGCGGTCCAGCCCAAAATACAGCCCGCGCAAGGTGATGTTCTCGCGCCCGGTCAGCTCGGGGTTCATGCCCAGGTTGGGGTCGAGCAGCGCATTCAGCGAGCCGTGCACCCGCATCCTTCCGACCACCGGCTCATAAATCCCCGCCAGCACCCGCAACAACGTCGTCTTGCCCGCCCCATTGCCCCCCACCAGCGCCAGCCGGTCGCCCGGCCGCAGATGCAGGTCGATGCCGCGCAACGCCTCCACCACCACCCGGTTCCTCGCATCCGCCGCCATGCGCCCGGTCACCGAGGAAATCACCGTCTTCTTCAGGCTGCGCGCATTGCCGTGGTACAGCGGAAAACTGACGCTGACCCCGTCCACATCGATCGAAGCGCTCCCGGCCATCGCGCTACAGCCAGAACGCAATGCGCCCGCGCACCCGCGCGAACACGAACCAGGTGACACCGCACAGCAGCGCCGAATACCCCAAGGCACAGCCGATAATCAGCGGGCTCGGTATCGTGCCCAGCAGCGGGCCGCGCACAATCTCCAACAGGCTGAAGAACGGGTTGAACGCCAGCGCCCATTCATGCACGCCTAGCTGGTCGGGCTTCCAGATCACCGCGCTGACGAAAAACGCCATCTGCATCACGCTGGCCACGATCGGCGGAATATCATGCAGCCGCGCACACACTGCCCCCAGCAGCAAGGTCAGCGCCAGCGCGTTGATCAGCCACAGCATCAGCCCCGGCAAAGCGAGCAACGCGGTGCTGTCCGGCCAGGTCCACAGCAACAGGTTCACCACCACCACCACCACGGCGTTGTGCGCCAGCACCACCAGGTTGCGCACCACAATCCGCCCGGCATACAGCGTGAACGGCATCCGCACCGAGCGGATCATCCCCTCGTTGGAGATGAACGCGATGCACGCATCCGACACCAGCGCGCCGAGGAAATTCCACAACACCAGCGACAGCGCCAAAAACGGGATGTAGTCGCGCAATTGCAGCCGGAACAGCACCGCATACAAAACGCCCATCGCCGCCACCATCGCCCCGGTGGATATCGTCAGCCAGAACGGACCCAGCATCGAACCGCGATATCGCAAGCGAATATCAAGCCACGCCAAAGCCCAGATCAAACGCCACTGGCGCAAACCCTCGCGCACATCCAACCACGCGGTGCGATGCCGATCCGCCCAACTCTGGTTCGCGGACAGGTCGAGAACCACATGGGCGCTGGGCTGCAAATGGGACGTGATACTCATCACACCGCGCGATACCCGATCCGCCCCCCCGAGGCAACAAAGCCCGCATGGCCGGGTAGGCAGGTAAGGCGAGGGCTCTGCCCTCGACCCGCTGGGGCCGGCGGCCCCAGACCCCATTCGTTGAGCGCCTTCGGCTAAGGGGGGCGTCTAGGCCTTCATCAAGGCCTCGACGCCCCCCTTAGCCGAAGGC
>CAMBRC010000078.1 GCA_945869965.1 Asaia bogorensis | reverse complement strand
CAACGTCAGCAACACACTCGACATCGGGGCAAACCTTCGTGGCGGTTGCCCGACATAGATTCAGACAAAACGCGCCGAGGGAACCAACTTTCTTCCCCGACATCGCGCCGCTCACGCGATTAAGTTGTCAGCGTTGAACAGCCCTGAGGACTTCCCCGAGGGGGTGGCCATGAGGGTGACGTCAAACTCGAGGAACTCGAGGTTGCGCGCCTCGTCCTGAAGAAGCTTGGGCACACTGTATGCGACCTTGAATCGGAGCCGCATGGCACGGGGACTCTCCCAGATGTGGCAGCTACTCTGATTGACGGAAGTTGCATCGGTATCGAAATTACGGAGTTGGTGGATGGAGGTATTCGTCGTTTGCACATTAAGCGTCGGGATGCAGAGCGTGATCTTGGGTTGAGTCAGATCGAAGCTACACAACTCGAGATGGCTGGAAGGAACCCTACCCCGGATCATATCAGTCGTTTTGCCACTGCTATATGGACGCCGGAGACGCTGCAAAGCGAACTTGAACGTATCCTGACGGTTAAGGATCTGAAGTGTGGACAGCACAAAGATCGAGGTGTCGATCTGAGCCGCTACGCCGAAATGATACTAGCCGTCTTTACAGGCGAGCATGTGACGAAGGACGTATTGAATGTCGCGATGAGGGGATTTGGTCTTCATCCAAGACATTTTAGCAGGGTGGTCATTGTCCTGGATTATGATCCTGGAATTGGCGGCTACCCTGTATTACCCCTCTAGTTGGCGCAGGCGGATTGGGTGCAGGCGGAGCCGCGTGCGTTGATCGGGGGGAGTGCTCCTTTCACTGCAATCGGGTGGCGGGTAGAACCGGCAGGCGGCGATTGCGGCGTGCTGGCACCAGCCGTTCGTGGCGGTGTCGTGGTAGCGCCCCCCCCCTCTGGCTCCCCCCGCGAGCGGCGGGAGGACAGCATAGAGGAAGTGGATGGGGTCTGGGGCGACGCCCCAGCGGGTCGAGGGCGGCGCCCTCGCCTTCCTTTCTTCTAGCCGTGGCCGATGTAGTCCTTTCGTCCGCCGTCGACGGCGAGGATTTGGGCGGTGATGAAGCCGGCGTTGGGGGCGGCGAGGAAGGTGATGGCGCGGGCGATTTCTTCGGGTTCGCCGACGCGGCCCATCATGGCGACGCGGGCGAAGTTGTCGCGCAGTTCGGTCCATTCGGCGTCGGTTTTGTTGCCTTGGGTCATGTCGGAGCGGATGAGGCCGGGGGCGACGGCGTTGACCGTGATGCCGTGTTCGCCGAGTTCGAGGGCGAAGCGTTTGGTGAGGATGTTCACTTCGGCTTTAGTGGATGCGTAGAAGTGGTTGCCGGCGAAGCCGCAGGTGCCGAAGGAGGCGACGGAGGAGATGTTGACGATGCGGCCGTATTTGCGGGCGCGCATGGCGGGGGCGACGGCTTGGATGGTGTGGATGGTGCCGTCGACGTTGACGGCGCGGAGGCGGGCGAAGCCGATGGGCTCCCAGGTGTCGATGGTGGCGGCCCAGGCGATGCCGGCGTTGTTGACGAGGATGGTGATGGGGCCGAGTTCGGCTTCGGTTTGGGCGGTCATGGCTTGGACGGCTTGTTGGTTGGCGACGTCGGCTTGGATGGTGATGGCGCGGCCGCCGGCGGCGCGGATTTCGGCGGCGAGTTCGAGGGCGGCGTCGGCGCGGGTGGCGTAGTTGATGGCCACCGCTACGCCTCTCGCGGCGAGCATGCGGGTGGTGGCGCGGCCGATGCCGCGGGCGCCGCCGGTGATGAGGGCGACCTGGTTGGGCCATTGGTCGGGCATGGGGGGGCTCCTGGAGAGGGAAGAAAGACTTCTTTTTGTGGACAAAAAGAAGCAAAAAAACTTTATTCGTTTAGGGAGGGAAGTGCCCCCCTCCGGCTCCCCCCGACCGCGGGGGGAGAGAAGGAAGAGGATGAAAGTTTTTTGGTTCTTTTTTTCAAAAAAGAACTTCTTACCTTCCGTGGAATACTGGTTTGCGTTTTTCCATGAAGCTGGTGGTTGCTTCGCGGAAGTCTTCGGAGTTTTCGGCGGCGTCGATCATGGCGGTGGTTCGGGCGTGGTCGCGTTGTTCTTCGGGGAGGCTGAGTTGGTTGATGAAGAATTTGCTGGCGCGGATGGAGAGAGGGGCGTTTCGGGCGAGGGTTTCGGCGTATTCGATGGTGGCGGCTTCGAGTTGGTCGGGTTCGTGGATTTGGTTGATGAGGCCGATGCGGAGGGCTTCTTCGGCGCGGAGGCGGCGGCCGGAGAACATGATGTCCTTGGCGCGGCTGGGGCCGACGAGGTCGACGAGTTGCTGGAGGCCGGAGGGGGCGTAGGCGACGCCGCGCAGGGCGGCGGGGACGGAGAATTGGGAGTCTGAGCTGGCGAAGCGGAGGTCGGCGTTGAGTGCCATGCCCATGCCGCCGCCGAGGCAGTAGCCGTGGATCATGGCGATGAGGGGCTTTTCGAGGTCGAGCATGGATTGGCGGAGTTTGGCGGGGATGGCGCGGTTGGCGCGGGCGACTTCGGCGTTGGCGCGGGTTTGGTCGAAGCTTTTGATGTCGCCGCCGGAGATGAAGGCTTTGGTGCCTGAGCCGCGCATGATGACGACTTTGATGGCGGGGTTGGCGGCGTAGGCTTCGATGACGGCGAGGGCGTCTTCGGACATGCCGGGGGAGAGGGCGTTGAGCTTGGTGGGGTTGTCCCAGATGAGCCAGCCGATGGGGCCGCTGGTGGTGGCGGCGATGAGGCCGGATTTGAGGGTGATGGGCATGGTGGGGTCCTAACGGGGGGCGTGGGGGGAGATGGCGGCGAGGAGGGTTTCGGTGGGGGCGAGGCGGTATTCGACGGGCGGGATGATGGTGACGCCCCAACTGGGGAGGGTGCGCAGGGCGGCTTGGGCGATGGGGTGGTCGAGGAGGGGTTGGTTGAGGGAGGGGGCAACGTAGACCGGGGTGCGGCGGCCGATGGCTTCGGCGGCGACGGCGAGGGCGAGGGTGTCGGCGATGCCGGCGGCGAGTTTGTTGAGCGCGTTGAAGGTGCAGGGGGCGAAGAGGACGACGCCGTGCGGGGGGCGGGGGCGGATGGAGGAGTCGAAGTAGGATTCGGCCAGGGTGACGCCTGGGATGTTGGCGAGGTCGTTGAAGGAGACGACGCGGGCGGTGTTGGGGCTGGGGATGGCGATGACTTGCGGGAAGCCCAGAGCGACGAGGCCGCGCAGGATGTCGGGGGCGCGGGCGGCGGTGGCGGCGCCGCTGAGGAGGAGATAGGCAGTGTCGTATCGGGTCATGCGGGCTTGGTCACTGCGGATCGACAGGGAGGATGGGGCCTTCGGCGGCTTCGATGATTTCGCCGGCTTCGAGGATGAGGTCTTCGCGGAAGCGGGCGGCGACGAGTTGTACGCCGAGGCGGAGTTTGCCTTCGTGGCCGACGGGGACCTGGAGGCTGGGCAGGCCGAGGAGGGGGATGGCGATCTGTTGAGGGTTGGTGGCCATGACGTTCTGCTTGCCGGCGATGCTGGCGTCGGCGGAGACCAGGTGGGGGAGGTCGCAGGAGGAGGGCATCAGGATGATCGGGTATTCCGCGAGAAAATTGAGCCAGCGGCGGATGAGCCAGTCGCGGTCGGCCAGGGCCTGGATGTAGCCGGCGAGGTCCTGGGGCGGGGCGACGGATTGCCAGCCGGCCATGGAGATTTTGGCGATGTCGTCGGCGTATTTGTTGACGTTGGGGGCCAGGGCGGTGAGCACGTCGGTGCCGGCGATGCGGTTCCAGAGTTCGGCGGCTTCGTTGAAGTCCGGCGGGTTGATTTCTTCGACTGCGTAGCCGGCGCAGGCGAGATGGCTGGCGGCCTTGTGGGTGGCGGCGGCGAGGGCGGGGTGGGTGGTGGCGCCCGGGGGGGTGGCCATCAAGGCGACGCGGAGCGGGCGCGCGGCGGGGGGGCCTTCGAGGGGGGCGTCGACCCAGCGCGGATCGGTGTGGTCGGCGCCGGCGAGGACATGGAAGCCCAGGCGGGCGTCGCGGACGCTGCGGGTGAGCGGGCCTTGGACGGCCATGAGCTGGCCGCCGATCGGGCGGCCGCCGGGGGCGGAGGGGTTGTTGGAGGGGATGCGGCCGGGGGTGGGGCGCAGGCCGACGACGCCGTTGCAGTAGGCGGGGTAGCGGACGGAGCCGGCGATGTCGTTGCCATGGTGGATGGGGCCGAAGCCGGCGGCGGTGGCCGAACCGGCACCGCCGGAGGAGCCGCCGGCGGTGCGGGTCTTGTCGCGCGGGTTGATGGTGTTGCCGTGCAGGGCGTTCTCGGTGAACAGGCGCATGGAGAAGGCGGGCGTGTTGGTGCGGCCGACGATGATGGCCCCAGCGCGGCGGAAGTTCTTGACCAGGGGGGCGTCTTCGCTGGCGATGTTGTCGCGGAAGGCCTCGACGCCGTTGTCCGTGGGGTGGCCTTTCTGGTCGGTGTTGACCTTGGTGGTGACGGGGACGCCGTGCAGCGGGCCGAGGGCGTCGCCGCGGGCCTGTGCCGCGTCGGCGGCGGCGGCGGCGGCGAGGGCCTCATCGTCGAGGCGGCGGACGATGGCATTCAGGGTCGGGTTGACCGCATCGATGCGGGCGAGGACGGATTTGGTTGCCTCGGTGGCGGAGACGCGGCCGGTGCGGATCAGGCGCGCGAGGTCGACGCCGTCGAGTTGCCAGAGTTCGGTCATGGTGCGCCCCTTGCCTGCACGTGAAGGGGGATGGTGCGGCTACAGGGTGCGATTGTCACCCCTTGAAGGCTGGGCTCCGCCGAGACCCGTCAGGTATGTCTCCGAACGTACGTCTGCGATGTCTCCGGTCTGAA
Source organism: Asaia bogorensis (assembly GCA_945869965.1). GTDB lineage: Bacteria > Pseudomonadota > Alphaproteobacteria > Acetobacterales > Acetobacteraceae > CAMDGX01. The sequence continues at coordinate 16,716 of CAMBRC010000078.1, read as the reverse complement.
CACCTCTGGCGCGTCTGGGCAGAGCCCAGCCTTCCTGCACTGGCATGCAGCTTGCTCGGCCGAGCCGATGATACACCCCCCTCCGCGAAGCCGCCCGGGCGGCGGCGCTGGAGGCGGAGGGACCGGCTGGGCGGGCCTTGTGGGGCGTGACGGTTGCGGCGAAGGACAACATCGAAGTGGCGGGGGTTCCTACAACGGTGGGGTGCCGGGGGTATGCCTATACGCTCGCGGCCTCGGCGCCGGCGGTGCAGCGGTTGTTGGAGACCGGGGCAAGACCAATCTGGACCAGCTTGCCACTGGCCTGGTTGAAGTGCGCAGCCCGTATGGGGTGCCGCGGAAAGTTTTCGGCGCGGGGCATGTGCCGGGGGCGTTCGGCAATATTGTCGGGCTGAAGCCGCCGATCGGCAGTGTTTCGGCGACGGGCATGGCGCCGGCGTGCCGGAGTGTCGACACGATCTCGGTGTTTGCGCGCACGGTGGATCGGGCGCTGGCGGTGCAACGGGTGATGGCGGGGGGATGACGCGGTCGATCCGTATTTGCGGGCGCTGCCGGCCGGGTGTCCGCGGCGGGGGCGCTGGCGCTGGCGCCGGGGGGGCGATGGCCGGGGTCGGGGCGCTGTGTGCGCTGGACCGGGCGGGCGGGTATCGGGCGGCGTGCGGGTTGCTTGGCGCCGAGGCGGCGGATATCGCGGCGTTCCTGGACATTGCGCGGTTGCTGTACGACGGGCCCTGGGTAGCCAAGCACACGGCGGCGCCGCGCGAGGTGGTGGTTGGGCGGCCGGGGATCATGCATCCGGTGACGCGCGCCATTGTGGCCGCCGGGCCGGAGCGGCGGACGGTGGATGCGTTCGACGCGTTTCATGCGCTGGTGGGGGTGCGGCGGCTGGCGGCGGAGTTGTTCGGCAAGTACGACGCGCTGTTGCTGCCGACGGCGCCGTTATGCCCGACGCTGGCGGAGCTGGCGGCCAATCCGGTGGGGCCGAATGCGCGGCTGGGGACATTCACCAACTTCGCCAATCTGTGGGACCTCGCGGCAATCGCGGTGCCGGCGGGGTTTGGCGCGGACGGCATGCCGGTGGGGGTGACGGTGGGGGTGACGGTGCTGGGGCCGACATGGGCCGAGGGGCGGCTGGCGGCTATTGCCGATCATGTGCATCGCAGCCTGTCGGCGGGGGTGCCAGACGCGGCTCCGGCGGACGTCTTGGCAGGCGATGAGACGACGTTGTTCTGCATTGGCGCGCACATGTCCGGGCTGGCGCTGAACGGGCAGGTGACTTCGCTGGGCGGACGATTTCTGCGGGCGGCGGCGTATCTCATCACCACCGCCGAGGGCGCGGCGCTGCATCTCGTCCGGCTGCGCAACCGCATGGGGGAATTCGACCCCGATGTCCGCGACCGCCTGATCGCCGGCGCCGATGCTGGTCCAGGCCCAGAAATTCCGCCGCAGGTACCGCGACGCCGTGTTGCGGCTGTTCGACGGGGTGGATGCCATCCTAGCCCCGGCCACGCCGTCCTGCGCGCCGCTGCTGGGCCAGAAGACCTTCGTGCTCGACGGGGTGGAGCTGCCGGTGCGACCGAATCTGGGCCTGTTCACCCAGCCGATTTCGTTCATCGGCCTGCCGGTGGTGGCGGTTCCGGTGGCTGGCCCTCTGCCCATCGCTGTGCAGGTGGTCACCGCGCCCGCGGCGCGAGGACACCGCCTTGCGCATCGCCCGCCACCTGGAAGCATCGGGCGTGGCCGTCGTCCAGCGGCCGGCCGGCTGATGCGGGTCAACATCCCCGCGGTGCTGGCCGAGGTCGAGGCCGTCTTTGCCCGCTATGAGGCGGCCCTGGTCGGCAACGACGTCGCGGTGCTGGACGACCTGTTCTGGTCCGGTGCGCCGACCATCCGCTACGGTATCGGCGAGAACCTGTACCGGCCGGCGGAGATCGCCGCGTTCCGCGCCGCACGCCCGGCCGCCGGGCTGGCGTGGCGGCTGAGCCGGACGGTGATCGCCACGTATGGCCGCGACTTCGTGGTGGCCGCGACGCTGTTCCACCCCGACGCGGCGCCCGGGCGCGTCGGGCGGCGGATGCAGACCTGGGTGCGGGTGCGAGAAGGCTGGCGGGTCGTTGCCGCGCATGAGAGCATCATTGACGGCTAGACCCTCTAGCGCTCAAAGATGAGGCCGCCGACGAGGCAAATTTAGGCGGGCGTTAATTTTTGGGCATCAAGTGCCCATATTTTCGACCAAGCACGAGAAATGCGCCGCCGATGGCGATCGATGCCGAACCCAACTCGTTCGACTTCCATGCCGGCGCTGCCGCGCTGCTGGTCATCGACATGCAACGCGATTTCCTCGAACCCGGCGGCTTCGGCGCTATGCTGGGCAACGACGTCGCCCAATAGCGCCGCGCCATCGCGCCCACCCAGCGCCTGCTTGGCGCATGGCGGCGCCGCCGGGCTGCCGGTGATCCATGCCGGCGAAGGCCGCCGGCCCGACGTCGCCGACCTGCCCGCCGGCAAGCGGCGACGCGGCTGCGGCGCCACCACCATCGGCGATGGCGGGCCGATAGGTCGCATCCTGGTGCGCGGCGAGCCCGGCCACGACGTCATCCCCGAGCTGTATCCCCTTCTGGGCGAGCCGGTGATCGACAAGTCCGGCAAGGGCGCCTTTTTCGCCACCGACCTCGCCGCCATCCTGGCCCATCGCGGCATTCGCCAGCTGGTGGTCGCCCGGGTCACCACCGAGATCTGTGTCCACACCACGATGCGCGAGGCCAATGACCGCGGCTTCGACAGCCTGGTGCTGGCCGATTGCTGCGCCTCGTACTTCCTGGAATTCCAAGCATCGGGGCTGGCGATGATCGCTGTACAGGGCGTGATTCTCGGCAGGGTTGGCACGTCCAGCGCGGTGCTCGCCGCGCCAGCGTCCTAGGTCCCGGCATGGTTCTTACGCTGCCCCGGGGATAGACACCCTGGAGGCTCCATGAAGCGCCGTACATTCCTGAAATCCGCCGCCGCTGCCGCGGCTCTTGCCACTCCTGCCATCCACCGGGCGGAGGCGCAGGCGCCGACACGCCACGAGACGCTGGTGCCGGTGCCGGTGCAGGAATACGGCCTGAACAGCATGGACATGCAGGGCATCGGCTCGGCCCAGCCGGTGAACGGCGTGTCGCTCTACTGTTACGACACGCTGATCCGCCTCGTACGCTAGCCCTTTGCCGAGGGCATCACCGTGTTCCACCGCGACAGTTACGAGCCGGGCCTGGCCGAATCCTGGCAGGTCGCGAGCGACGGCGTGAGCGCCACCTTCAAGCTGCGTGACGTGAAGTTCCATTCCAAGCGTCCGGTCACCGCGGCGGCCGTCAAATGGTCGATGGACCGCGCGGTCACCATCGGCGGCTTCGCCACCACCCAGATGAACGCCGGCAGCCTGGAGAAGCCGGAGCAGTTCGTCGCGGTCGATGAAAAGACCTTCCGCATCGACTTCCTGTGCCGCGACAAGCTGGCCATCCCGAACCTGTGCGTCACCGTTCCCTTCGTCATTGACGCCGAACTCGCCAAGGCGAACGCCGCCGGCGACCCGCTGGCCAAGGACTTCCTGAAGAACAACGTTGCGGGATCGGATGCCTTCAAGGTCGAATCCTGGAAGCCCGGCACCGAGACCATCTATGTCCGCAACGACGACTGGGCCGGTGGCGAACTGCCGAAACTGCGCCGCATCATCGCCCGGGACATCCCATCGCCGTCGACCCGCCGCGCCCTGATCGAGCGCGGCGACGCCGACATCTCGTACGGCCTGTCGCCGAAGGACTTCAAGGACCTCGCGATGCCGGCTGCGTCCGCGTCGCCGCCGTCCCAGTCCCTAACGCCATCTGGTACGTGGCGCCGAACTTCGCCAACCCGCCGTTCAACGACGTCCGCCTGCGCCAGGCCATCCCCTACGAGAAAATCATGCCGGGCGCCCTGTTCGGCCGCATTACCCCGATATGGGGCGGGCCGCAAAAGATCGACACCGTCGGCTGGCCGGTGCCGTCGCACTACAGCTACAAGTTGGACAAGGCCAAAGCGCTGGTGGCCGCGGCCACCGGCGGCGCCGAGATCACCACCAGCCTGCTGTTCGACGCCGGCTCGGCGACCATCGCTGAGCCGATGGCGGTCCTGGTCCAGGAATCGCTGGCCGCCATCGGCATCAAGGTCGAGCTGAACAAAACCCCCGGCGCCAATTTCCGCGGCGAGTTGAACAAGAAAACCGCGCCCATGGTGATCAACCGCTTCGGCGGCTGGCTCGATTACGCCGACTACTTCTTCTTCTGGAAATACCACGGCAAAAACTCGATCTTCAACGTCGCCAGTTACCAGAACAAAGCGCTCGACACCCTCATCGACGGCGCCCGCTTCACCCAAGACCCCGCCGACTACGCCACCAAGATCAAGGCCATGTTGGAAATGGGCATGAATCAAATCCCGATGGTGCCAATCTGCTAGTCCTACGGTAATCCTCCCCGACCTTCCGCGCGGCGGCGGCGCAGATTGTGCTGCCGGCGGTGACGCCGGCGCTGTTCGCGCTCGCGCCTATCCCGCGCATTACGCGGGCCTCGATGCTCGCCGTGCTGGGCTCGGAGTTCATCCGCACCGCGCGCGCCAGCGGCCTGTCCGGCCCGACCGTTGTGCTGACTTACGCGCTGCGCAATGCGCTGCTGCCGGTGGTCACCTTGCTCGGCATGGTGTTCTCCTTCCTGCTCGGCGCCAACGCGCTGGTGGAGAAAGTCTTCGCCTGGCCCGGCATCGGAAGCTACGCGGTCGAGGCGCTGATCGCGTCCGACTTAGCGCCGGTCCAGGGCTTCGTGTTGACCATGGCGATCCTCTACGTCCCGCTCAACCTCGGTATCGACCTGCTGAATCGCGTCATCGATCCGCGCGCGACAGGTTCGGCACCGACCAGCTGGGGTGGGAGGTCCTCAGCCGGGTGATCGTCGCCGCCCGCGTCGACCTTGGCATCGCACGCGCGTCCGTCGTGCTGGTTTTCGCCGCCGGCGGCCTTGCCGGCTTGGCCGCGGGGTTCTTCGGCGGCTGGGTCGATGCCGTCGTCGGTCGCATCGCGGACACCATCATGCCTTCCCGCTCTTCGTTCCGGCCATGGGCATCGTCGCTGCCGTGGGCAACACCATTCCGAACATCGTGCTGACGACAGCGATCATCAATTTCCCCTGTTTGCCCGCGTCACCCGCGCCGATACGCTGACCCGGCGCCAGGCTGGCTTCGTCACGCCGCCCGCCTGTCCGGCCACCGCGACGGCGCGCTGCTGCTGTTGCAGGTCCTGCCGAACATCATGCTGATCATGGTGGTGCAGCTATCGCTCACCGTGGGCTACGCCATTCTGAATGCCGCCGGCCTGCCTTTATCGGCCTCGGCGTCCGCCCGTCGACCGCTGAGTGGCGCATCATGGTCGCCGAGGGCGCCGGCTTCATCGTCTCCGGCGAATGGTGGATCGCGCTGTTCCCCGACGCCACCATGATGCTCGCCGTCTTCTGCTTCAACCTCCTCGGCGACGGCCTGCGCGACATCGTCGATCCAAGACGACGCACATGACCGCAGCGCTTCGCGTTGAAAACCTCTCCGCCGCCTTCCACATCTGCGACGGCATCGTCCACGCCCTGGACCGCGTCGGCATCGCGCGCGCCAGCGGCACCCGCCTGCTCGTCCTCGACGAACCGACCGCTGCGCTCGACGTCTCCGTCCTCAAGCTGCTGCAACAGATCAAGACCGAGCTTGGCCTCAGCTACATCCTTGTCAGCCACGACCTGAACGTCGTCCGCCTGCTCTGCGACCGCGTCGTGGTCATGTACTTCGGCCGCGTCATCGAATGCGCACCTGCGCAGCAGGTTTTCAACGCGCCCCGGCACCCCTACACCAAAAGCCTGATCGCTGCCGTCCCGACGCCCCCCGCCTCGCCGGCGATCCGCGCAGCCCGCCCAGCCCGGCCAGACCCAGCGCCGCCTGCTCCGCCGCCGAATCCGCCGTTAGCCCTGCGCGATTGCAGCCGCCGATAGCGGTGGATGCCCGGCCAAGAACCGCCGCGGCGTATCGGTGTCTGCGTTCCGCACGACATCCATCAGTGCCACATGCAGTGCCGTCACCGTGCTGAACGGCCGCGCCCCTGCCGCCGCCCGCGGAACCCAGGGCGCATGCTTAAACACCCCTCCAGCGCAGCGGCGAACGCGTCTGGGCTTGCCCGGTTCAATTCGTCCAGCGAGATCATTCAAACCCACCGCTTAGTAATGGGATCAAAGGGCCGCCGGCCCGTCGCGCGAAAGCGTGCTGCGCACGACGTCGCCGGAGGCTTGCTTCCTTCATGCTGCCCTTCGGTACGTCTTCGGTATCCCCGCCCGGGGCAACTGCCCGTTCAGTGGCTCATCCGGCAGCCCCTCATGTAGGATCGCCCGCGCCCTAAGCAGCTTCTCCAGGTCCACCCCGGTTGAAAACCCCTGGCTTTCCAACAGGAACACCAGGTCCTCGGTGACGATATTGCCCGACGCCCCCGGCGCGAACGGGCACCCGCCGAGCCCGGCCAGCGCGCTGTCGAATTTGCGGATGCCTTCCTCCAGCCCGGCCAGCGCGTTGGCCAGCCCGAGGCCCATCGTGTCATGCAGGTGCAAGCCGTGCAGCACCGGCCCGACGGCCGCCCGCACCGCGCGCACCTTGGCGCGGATGTCGGACGGATTGCCGTAACCGACGGTATCGGCGAGCGAGATCGCATCCGCCCCGGTCGCCGCCACGCCCTCGGCGATGCGCACCACGTCGTCCACCGGTACCACCCCATCGAATGAGCAGCCGAACGCGGTGGACAGGGCCACTTCGATCTCCACCGGGCGCTCTTGGGTGCGCACCCAGGCCACCATCCGCGCGATCTCGGCGATCTGCTCCTCCGGCGTCTTGTTCAGGTTGGCGCGGCTATGCCCTATCGTCACCGAAACCGGCACCGAGATGCGCATCGCGCCGGCCTCCATCGCCGCCTGCACCCCGCGCAGATTGGGCGCCAACCCAACCACCACAACGTTCGGCAATAGCACCGCCCGGCGCACGATCTCCGGCGTATCGGCCATCTGCGGAATCAGCTTCGGCGAGACAAAACTGCCAACCTCGATCTGCGGCAATCCCGCCGCCGCCATTGCCGCGATCCAGCGTGTCTTGACAGCCGTCGGCATCCGTCCCTTGGCAATCTGGAGCCCGTCGCGCGGTCCCACTTCGCAAATCGTCACCGTCTCCACCATGGCGCAACCCTCCTGAATACCCATCTGAAACTGACGCTCCCGCGCGGGGTTCGCAAGACAACATCGACCTGTGACATTGTGCGCTGCAACGAGCCCCTTCCGAGGTCAGATCTGATGCCGACGTGCCGCGCTTTCGCGCTAACTCTCGCTGTTGCCTTCGCGGCGGCCCCAGCCAGCGCCCAGATGGGTCCGCCCGGCCCGCCCACCGTCGGCGTGGTCGCCGCCGCCAAGCGCCCGGTCACCGAAAGCAGCGAGTTCACCGGCCGCATCCAGGCTGCCCACCGGGTCGACGTCGCCGCCCGCGTCACCGCCTTCATTGCCGAACGCCTGTTCACCGAGGGCGGCGAGGTGGCGCAGGGCGACCTGCTGTTCCGCCTCGACCGCGGCACTTTCGAGGCCGAGCTGGCCGCCCGCGAGGCCGCCGTCGCCCAGACGACCGCCCTGTTGCGCAACGCCACCATCACGCTGAACCGCGCCCGCGCCCTGATCGGCTCCGGCGCCGGTCGCGTCTCCTCGGTCGACGACGCCGCCGCCCAGCAGGCCAGCCTGACCGCCCAGCTCCAGGCCGCCGAGGCCCAGGCCCAGGCTGCCCGCATCAACCTCGACTACACCGAAATCCGTGCGCCGATCGCCGGCAAGGTCGGCCGCGCCAGCCTGTCCGCCGGCAACGTCGTCACCCCTGCCTCCGGCCCCCTGGTCGCCATCGTCAGCCAGGACCCGATGTACGTGACCTTCCCGGTCTCGGTCCGCGCCGCGTTGGAATTGCGCAACCGTTACGCCGACCGCGGCGGTTTCGCCGCTGTCCAGGTCCGCCTGCGCCTGCCCGATGGCCGCATTTACGCCCAGGCCGGCAAGCTCGATTACGCTGACCCCTCGGTGGCCGCCAACACCGACAGCCTCACCCTGCGCGCCACCATCCCAAACCCCATCCGCACCGGAGCAAAGCCCGGCGAGCCCGGCAACCGCGACCTGCTCGACGGCGCCTTCGTCACCGTCTTCGTCGAGGGCATCCAGCCGATCCAGACCCTGGCCATCCCCCGCGTCGCCGTGCTGTCGGACCAGCAGGGCAATTTCGTCTACATCGTCGACGCCGAGAAGAAGGTGCAGCCGCGCCGCGTCACCCTCGGCCAGTCCACCCCCGCTTTGGCCGCCATCGCCAGCGGCCTGCAAGACGGCGACACCGTGGTCGTCGACGGCCTGCAACGCATCCGGCCGGGAGCCGTGGTGAACCCGGTCCCCTTCGGCGCTCCTCCAGCTCCGGCCACTCCTCCCGCCGCGCCGAGGGGCTGATCCCATGCTCTCGGCCATCTTCGTCGACCGTCCTCGCCTGGCGGTTGTCATCGCCATCATTACCACGCTGGCCGGCCTGATCGCCTGGACCCGCATCCCGGTTGCCCAGTTCCCCGACATCGTGCCGCCGCAGGTCCAGGTCACCACCCGCTTCCCCGGCGCCTCGGCCGCCGTCGTCGAATCCACCGTCGCCCAGCCGCTTGAAGCCGCCATCAACGGCGTCGACAAGATGCTCTACATGAAATCCAACAGCGCCAATGACGGCAGCTATTCCCTCACCATCAGCTTCGACCTCGGCACCAACCCGGACATCAACACCGTCAACGTCAACAACCGCGTCCAGGCCGCCCTCTCGCGCATGCCTGCCGAGGTCCAGCGCCAGGGCGTCACCGTCACCAAGCGCAGCTCCGCCATCCTGGAATTTGTCCAGTTCTACACCGAAGACCCCGCGCTGACCCCGCTCTTCGTCTCCAACTACGTCACCATCAACGTCATCGACGCCATCGCCCGCGTCCCCGGTGTCGGCCAGGCCTTCATGTTCGGCGCACTCGACTACTCCATGCGCATCTGGTTCCAGACCGCCCGCCTGGTTGATCTCGGCCTCGCCCCCTCGGACATCATTGCCGCCCTCCAAACCCAGAATGTTCAGGGCGCCGTCGGCCGCATCGGCGCCAAGCCCACGCTGGAGGGCAACGCCATCCAGATGAACCTGCAAGCCAGCGGCCGCCGCGCCACCGCCGAGGAATTCGCCAACATCGTCGTCCGCGCCAACCCCGACGGCTCGGTCCTGCGCATCCGCGACGTCGCCCGCGTCGAACTCGGCCCGGCTGGCCAGGACACCGAAAGCCGCCTCAACGGCCAGCCCGCCGTCTCCATCGGCATCTATCTCGCCCCAGGCGCCAACGCGGTGGAAACTTCGAGGCGGGTGAACGACACGCTGAACGCCCTGGAAAAGCGCTTCCCGCCGGGCATGAAGAAGATCGTCTTCTACGACAGCTCGGTCTTCGTCGCCGACACCATCACCCAGGTGATGAAAACCCTGCTCGAAGCCTTTGCGCTCGTCGTCCTCGTCGTCTTCCTCTTCCTCGGCAACCTGCGCGCCACCATCATCCCTGCCGTCGCTGTCCCGGTCAGCGTCATCGGCACCATCGCCGTCCTGCTGATGCTCGGCTACTCCGCCAATACCGTCTCCCTGCTCGCCCTCGTCCTGGCCGTCGGCATCGTCGTCGACGACGCCATCGTCGTGGTCGAAAACGTCGAACGCGTGATGGAGGAAGAACCCCACCTCACCCCGAAAGAAGCCACCAAGAAGGCGATGAGCCAGATCACCGGCCCGATCATCGCCATCTCGCTGGTCCTGCTTTCGGTCTTCGTCCCGATCGCTTTCATCCCCGGCGTCTCCGGCCAGCTCTTCCGCCAGTTCGCGGTCACCATCAGCGTCGCCATGCTGATCTCCGCCATCAACGCGCTGACCCTCTCGCCCGCTTTGTGCGGTGTCTTCCTACGCCGCACCAACAAGAACCGCGGTGTCATGGGCCGCGTCCTGCGCGGCATCGACCACGTCCGCGACGGATACGCCGCCATCGTCCGCCGCCTGCTGCGCGTCTCGATCCTCGGCCTCGTCCTGGTCGCCGCGACGGGCTTCGGCATCTTCAGCCTGTCCAAAATCACCCCCACCAGCTTCCTGCCGGAGGAAGACCAGGGCGCCTTCTTCGTCGCCGTCCAATTGCCCGACGCCGCCTCGGTGCAACGCACGCGCGAGGTCGTCGCCGGCCTGGAAACCACCCTGCGCGCACTCCCCCAGGTCGAAAACGTCCTGGCCATCGTCGGCTTCTCCCTGCTCGACGGCGGCGCCCAATCCAACGCCGCCTTCATGGTCGTCCGCCTCAAGCCCTTCGACCAGCGCACCGCCCCCCAGGACCGCGCCCAAGCCGTCATCGGCCGCGTCTTCGGCATCTCCATGGCCACCCGCGGCGCCATCGTCTTCCCGTTCAACCTGCCGCCGATCATCGGCCTGTCCACCTCCGGCGGCTTCGAATACCAGCTGCAAAACCTCGAAGGCCGCGAACCCGCCGAAATGGCCGGCCCCATGGGCGCCCTCCTCGGTGCCGCCAACAGCGACGGCCGCATGGCCCGCGTCTTCTCCACCTTCTCCGCCAGCACGCCCTCGATCTTCCTCGACATCGACCGCGACAAGGCCCAAGCCCTCGGCGTGCCCGTCACCGACATCTTCACCACCCTGCAAGCCACCCTCGGCGGCATCTACGTCAACGATTTCAACCTCTTCGGCCGCACCTGGCAGGTCAATATCCAGGGCGAAGCCACCGACCGCATCGACCTGGACGCCGTCTGGCGCATCCAGGTCCGCAGCCGCACCGGCGCCATGGTCCCGCTGCGCGCCCTGGCCGAAGCCCGCATTACCGTCGGCCCGCAAACCATCAGCCGCTATAACAACTACCGCGCCATCACCATCAACGGCTCGCCCGCCCCCGGCATCTCCTCCGGCGCCGCCCTGGCCGCCATGGCCGAGGTCTCCGGCCGCGTCCTGCCGGCCAATTACGGTTTCGAATGGTCCGGCACCTCCTACCAGGAAATCCGCTCCGCCGGCCAAACCGGCCCCATCCTCGGCCTCGCCTTGCTCTTTGCCTACCTCTTCCTCGTCGCCCTCTACGAAAGCTGGGTCATCCCCATCCCCGTCCTGCTCTCGGTCTCCGTCGGCGTCCTGGCAGCCTTCGCCGGCCTCCTGATCCGCTCCATGCCGCTCGACCTCTACGGTCAGATCGGCCTGGTCGTGCTGATCTCACTCGCCGCCAAGAACGGCATCCTCATCGTCGAGTTCGCCAAGGAGCGCCGCGAATCCGGCCTCTCCATCCGCGATGCCGCCGTTCTCGGCGCGAAAACCCGCTTCCGCGCCGTCGTCATGACCTCGCTCGCCTTCATCCTCGGCCTGATCCCCCTGATCAACGCCGAAGGGGCCGCCATGCTCTCCCGCCGCGCCGTCGGCATGCCCGTCTTCGCCGGCATGATCGGCGCCACCCTGATTGGCATCTTCATCATCCCAATGCTCTACGTCACCTTCCAATCCCTGCGCGAAGCAACCAGCCGGCGCTTCGGGGGACCGGAGAAGCATTAAAAGAAGGCAAGCCTTCTTTTTGTGAACAAAAAGAAGCAAAAAAACTTCATCCACAAGAAAAGCAAGACGTCATCCTGAGCGAAGCGAAGGATCCATGCTTTTTTCTGAACGAGGCAGATTACCATGCCACTCGGCGGCATCACCAACCTCGACTACACTGTCCTGCTCTGCACCAATCTGCCGGAAACCCGCGCCTTCTACCGCGACGTCATGCAGTTCCCGATCGAGACCGACCAACCGAACTGGGTCAGCTTCCGCATCGGCGCCGCCCTGCTGACCCTGCGCCCGCGCGGCATCACGCCGATCGGCGATGACGGCCCCGCCCATCCCGGCGCGGCCTCCGTCCAACTCGCCTTCCGCGTCCCCCCGCCCGCCGTCGACGTCTGCCACGCCGAACTCCTCGCCCGCGGCGTGCAAATCGTCCGAGCCCCCGCCGACCTGCCCGCCTGGCGCTACCGCACCCTGTTCTTCCGCGACCCCGAGGCCAACCTCATCGAGATCTACGCCGAGTACTGACCCCCGCTCCAGCAAGCGCCGCGGTCAACCGCCAACACCCCTTAACGAATAAAGTTTTTTTGCTTCTTTTTGTTCACAAAAAGAAGACCCTTCCCACTCTTGCCTGACCCCCTCCCCCCGCCGGAATTATCCCTTAGCACTCCCGCCCGCAGAGTGCTAAACCCCCCACCATGAGCAGGCGATACCCGTGATCGCCACAAGCGGCCGCCATCCGGCGCCATATCGCTCGACCAGGAGCACGACCCCATGAAGTTTCGCCCGCTGCACGACAGGGTGGTCATCCGTCGCCTCAATGCCGAGGAAAAGACCAAGGGCGGCATCATCATCCCTGACACCGCCCAGGAAAAGCCGATGGAGGGCGAGGTCATCGCCGCCGGCGCTGGCGCGCGCAACGAGGCCGGCGCCATCGTGGCACTCGACGTCAAGGCCGGTGACCGCGTCCTGTTCGGCAAGTGGTCGGGCACCGAGGTCAAGATCGACGGCGAGGACCTCCTCATCATGAAGGAGTCCGACATCATGGGCATCGTCCAGGCGCCCGCCGCGGCACCCGCCGCCGTGAAGGCACCCGCCGCCAAGAACAAGGCCAAGGCCTAGCCACTCTCCGCCCCTCCTCGGGGGCGGACCAGGCTGCACCCAACTCAGAAAGACAAACACCATGTCAGCCAAAGAAGTCCGCTTCGGCGCCGATGCGCGCGGCCGCATGCTCGCCGGCGTCGACACCCTCGCCAACGCGGTCAAGGTCACGCTCGGCCCCAAGGGCCGCAACGTCATCATCGACAAAAGCTACGGCGCCCCGCGCATCACCAAGGACGGCGTCACCGTCGCCAAGGAAATCGAACTGACCGACAAGTTCGAGAACATGGGCGCCCAGATGGTGCGCGAAGTCGCCACCAAGACCAATGACATCGCCGGCGACGGCACCACCACCGCCATCGTCCTGGCCCAGGCCATCGTCCGCGAGGGCGTCAAGGCCGTCGCCGCCGGCATGAACCCGATGGACCTCAAGCGCGGCATCGACAAGGCCGTCGAGGCCCTGGTCGCCGAGCTCGCCAAGCGCACCAAGAAGGTCACCACCCAGGCAGAGACCGCCCAGGTCGGCACCATCTCCGCCAATGGCGAGGCCGATATCGGCAAGATGATCGCCTCGGCCATGCAGAAGGTCGGCAACGAGGGTGTCATCACCGTCGAGGAAGCCAAGGGCATCGCCACCGAGCTCGACATCGTCGAAGGCATGCAGTTCGACCGCGGCTACATGTCGCCGTACTTCATCACCAACGCCGAGAAGATGCTGGTCAATCTCGACGACCCCTACATCATGATCCACGAGGGCAAGCTCTCGCAGCTCCAGCCGATGCTGCCGCTGCTCGAAAGCATCGTCCAGGCCGGCCGCCCCCTGCTTATCATCGCCGAAGATGTCGAGGGCGAAGTCCTCGCCACCCTGGTGGTCAACAAGCTGCGTGGCGGCCTCAAGGTCGCCGCCGTCAAGGCGCCGGGCTTCGGCGATCGCCGCAAGGCGATGCTGGAAGACATCGCCGTCCTGACCGGTGGCCAGGTCATCAGCGACGACCTCGGCATCAAGCTTGAGTCCGTCACCCTCGCCATGCTCGGCCGCGCCAAGAAAGTCGCGATCGAGAAGGAAAACACCACCATCGTCGAGGGCGCCGGCAAGAAGGCCGACATCGTCGGCCGCTGCAACCAGATCCGCGCCCAGGTCGAGGAAACCACCTCCGACTACGACCGCGAGAAGCTGCAAGAGCGCCTGGCCAAGCTCGCTGGCGGCGTCGCCATCATCCGCGTCGGCGGATCGAGCGAAGTCGAGGTGAAGGAGCGCAAGGACCGCGTTGACGACGCTCTCCACGCGACCCGTGCGGCCGTCGAAGAAGGCATCGTCCCCGGCGGCGGCGTCGCCCTGGCGCGCGCCTCCCTGGTCCTGGCCGGCCTGAAGTCAACCAACGCCGACCAGATGCACGGCATGGACATCGTCCGCCGCGCCGTGCTCGCCCCGATGCGCCAGATCGCCACCAATGCCGGCGAAGATGGCGCCGTCATCTCCGGCAAGGTGCTGGAGAAAGACGACTACAACTGGGGCTTCGACGCCCAGTCCGGCACCTACACCAACATGGTGAAGTCCGGCATCATCGACCCCACCAAGGTCGTCCGCGCCGCCCTGCAACACGCCGCCTCGATCGGCGGCCTGATGCTGACCACCCAAGCCATGATCACCGAATACGTCGCCCCCCCCAAGAACGGCGGCGGCAACGGCGACATGGACTTCTAACACCGACGATGACTTCTCTCCCCCCGCTCTCGGGCGGGGGGACCGGACTTCCTTCTCTCCCTCCGCGCTTGGGCGGGGGGAGCCGGAGGGGGGCTCTTGCTAGCTTCGCCCATCGGCAGCAAGCACGTTCTTTTTTGAAAAAGAGAACCAAAAAACTTTTATACGATTCGTTTGCAGCGGCCGTCGGACGCCTGTATACTAACTAACATGAAAGGCATCACAACCCGCTTCACCGAACTCCTCGGACGGCTCCGTCAAGCCGTCGCCGTCTTCGCCAACCGTCAGCAACAGGGACCCCGCGTCGTCGTCATTGGCAGCCAGACTTTCGTCGAACGCACGCCGCCCAACCGCCACAGCACCATTCCCGGCCCCATTTGGCTCCTCCTCACCGAGCGCCTCGGCCGCCTCGCCCAGCGCTTCCGCGCCCTCATCGCGCGCGTCGAAGCCGGAACACTCCCCCAAATCCGCCCGGCCCGAATCCGCCCGGCGACATCGCACCCGCCCGCTCCTCGCCTGCCAATCGCCCACCTTCCCTCTGGCCGCGGCTGGATCAACGCCCGCATCCCCGACGCCGCCCCCTGCGCCGGCGCCCTCATTGTCCTGCTCCAGGACCCCGCCATGCCGGAACTGATCGCCCGAGCCCCCCAGGCCGGCCGCCTTCTGCGCCCGATCTGCCGCGCGCTCGCCGTCGACCTCCCCGACTGGCTGCGCCTGCCGCCCCGGCCCCGCAAACCCATACAGCGCAAACCCCGCCTTGCGCGCGCGCCCAAAATCCACCCGCGCCGCCGCAGCTTGCCGATCTGGTACCCCTCACCGGCAAAAACGCAAAAAAACCGCCCCTGAACCGGTCAGGAGCGGCACGCCATATTTATTCCGATATCAAAATATTATGGACAATGCGCCTTCAAGAACGTCCCGATATGCCGCACCGCCAGCGGGATATGCTCCGGCGGCTGCTTCCACGGATACAGGCTCACCTGCGCATTCGGCGCCAGCAACGCCGATTCCATCGCCACCGCATAGGGATGCGGCGGCACGTCATCCGGCAACACCATGATCGGCGTCTGGCACAAGCGCACGAAATCGCGCGTCACCGTGAACACGAAGTCCTGGTTCGCCCGATACATCCGGCTCAGGAACGCCTCCACCTGAACCATGCTCACATCCGCCCGCCGCCCGCACAGCGCCGGACCCCAATTGGCCATGTTGTTGTTATAGAACTGGTCCGGCATCTCCGGCCGATGCCCGCTCGGCTGCACGATCACCGCTGCCGGAATCCGCGCCCCCGCACGCTTGAGCAGGTTCCAGATGAGCGGCCCGCCGATACAAAACCCCATCACCCCGAACCGATCGATCCCCAGATGATCCATCAACCCGATCTGGTCATCGGCATAGGCGTCCCACGGCCGCTCCACCTCCACCGGCCCGTTCGACCCGCCGCCCGTGGCATTGCGCAGATCCATCGTGATGCAGCGATACTGCCCGCCAAACACCGTCATCGGATTGAACGGCGAACTCGCCGCCGACAACCCGGCCATCGTCGCATTCAGCCCGCCGCCTGGCAGGATCAGCAGCGGAAACCCAGTCCCAGTCTCCTGGTACTCGATCCGAACATCGCCTTTTACATAAACCGCCATCTCGCTATCCCCCCGCCGCCGCCCGCGCCAGCGCCGAAATCTGCGCGCCCAAATCAGTCTGCGCCACCAGGAACGCCGTCAGCAAACGCTGCGACCGCTCGCGCTCGGCAACACCCAACGCCCCACTGGGGAAATGCAACGCCACCGCCACCAGAACCGGCGCCGCCCGCGCCCCCTCGATGCTGCTGCGCGCCTGCTGGATCCGCTCGCCCAAGCCGCCGCGGCTCGGCTGCCCGTCGATCCACAGCCGCGTCGCCGTCATCGTGGCGGGATTGTTGCCGATCACCAGCCGCCAACTGCCGATATCGCCGTTGGGCACCGCAATCGAGCCAACCTCCATCTCATCGGACGCATCCTCGCGCGATAGCCCGCGCCGCGCCGCGCCAATCACTGCCGGGTTGGTCCGGGTCGAAAACGCCTGCACCGTCACCGCCAGCAACACCTGGCCACACGCAAAGGTATAAACAGCGGCTGCAAAGTGTACCACTTCACCGGTTGATGCGGTCGTCCTGAAGGCGGCGGCAAAGTGTACCGGTCCTGCTAGGCCTTTCTGATGTCCATGACGGGCATGGAGAGGCTGGAAGGATGTTCACAGTGGAGTTCTAT
>CAMBRC010000077.1 GCA_945869965.1 Asaia bogorensis | reverse complement strand
GGCGGCCTGGGTGGCGCTGTCCGGCACGATTTTCCATTCGACACGGTCGAAATGCACGACCTTGCCGCCGGACCAGCTATCGATCGGTTCGGCGCGCGGGACGTATTTCTCGTTTCGGGCGTATGCGGCGGAGGCGCCGGAGACCCATTCGTCACGCAGGAAGCGGAACGGGCCGGAGCCGACATACTCGGTGATCTGCTGGAAGGCGTCGGTTTTGGCCATGCGCTCGGGCATGATGAAGCTGGCGCCCTGGGCGATGGCGAAGCGCAGGACGGGGTATGGCTTCTTGAGCTTGATCTCGAAGGTCTTGTCGTCGACGACCTTCATTTCTTCCAGTTGGCTCATCAGGCGTTGGCCGAAGCCGTCGCGCTTGGCCCAGCGGGTGAGCGAGGTGATGCAGTCGATGCTGCGGACGGGTTCGCCGTCGGTGAACATCAGGCCGTCGCGCAGGCGGATGCGCCAGGTGAGGCCGTCGGGCGAGACTTCGTCCGAGCCGACCATTTGCGGGCGGGCTTCGAGTTTTTCGGTGAGCGCGTACAGGCGGTCCCAGACCAGGTTGCCGTGGTTGAAGGCGACGGCCGAGGTGGTCCAGACCGGATCGGGATTGGCCAGGTTGGCGTGCGGGATGAACTTCAGCACGCGGGCCGGCTGGGCGATGGCGGGACGGGACAGGCCGGCCCCGGATGCCAGGGCAGCGCCGGCGATGGCTCCCGATTTCAGAATGGTCCTGCGACGCATTTGTAGGCTCCCTGCTATGTATTTGGATGCGGTGATATAGCGGCAAAACCCCCCGCCGCGCCAGAGTCCTGACGCGACGTGTCATTGTCGTTAGATAACGATATAAATGGATAAAAGTTTTTTGGTTCTTTTTTTCAAAAAAGAACTCTTAGGAAGCACTTCTTTTTGAAAAAAGAAGCAAAAACTTTTTATCCTTTAGGGTGCCTTGGCGGGGGCCGCCGGGGCGTGGCATGGTTACGAACGGGAAGTAGGGAGTTAGGGCCATGCGGGTGTTGATTGCGATGATGTCGCACGAGACCAATACGTTTTCGCCGGTTCCGACGAAGATCGACCGGTTCATGCGCAATGGGACGACGCTGTTGGCCGGCGACGCGGCGGCGGCGTTTTTTCGCAACACCGGGACGTGCATGGGCGGGTATCTTGCAGTTGCGGCCGAGAACAATGCCGAGGTGGTGATTCCGGTGTGCGCGGGGGCGTCGCCGAGCGGGCGGGTGGATGCCGCGGCGTATGAGACTTTTTGCGGGCTGATTTGCGATGAGGTGGCGCGCGGCGGGTTTGACGCCATTTGGTTGGATTTGCATGGGGCGATGGCGGCGGAGGGGTTCGAGGACGGCGAGGGGGAGTTGCTGCGGCGGATCCGGGCGATCGATGCGAAGACGCCGATGTGCGTGGCGTATGACATGCATGCCAACATGTTCGACGCGATGGTGAGCAATGCGCAGATGGTGAGCGGGTATCACACCTATCCGCATATCGACATGCGGGTGACGGCGGAGCGGGCGGCGCGGCAGATGGTGCGGGCGATGAGGGGGGAGACCAGGCCGGTGGGGGCCTGGGGGGCGGCGCCGATGCTGCCGCATGTGATGGCGCAGGGGACGCATCGGTTTCCCAACAAGGATTTGCAGGCGATGTGCGAGGGGTGGGAGGCGAGCGGGCGGGCGTTGTCGGCTTCGTTGTTTGTCGGGTTTCCGCATGCGGATGTGACGATGGCGGGGTTGTCGGCGGTGGTGTTTACGGATGGGGATGCGGCGGACGCGCAGCGTATGGTGGATGAGCTGATCAGCTTTGCCTGGAAGGCGCGGCGGGAGTTCATGTTCGAGATCGAGCCGTTGGAGAAGTCGGTGGCGCGGGCGAAGGAGATGGGGGATCCCGCGAAGGGGCCGATCATGTTGCTGGATCATTATGATAATTGTGCGTCCGGCGGGACGATGGATACGACGGATACGCTGCGCGAGATTATCCGGCAGGATTTGGATGATGTGGTGTTCTTCGGGATTTATGATCCGATTGCGGTGCAGGAGGCGATTGCGGCGGGGGTTGGGGCGGAGGTGACGCTGACGATTGGGGCGAAGCTGCCGATGCCGTTGATGCCGGTGCAGTCGTCGCCGCTGACGGTGACGGGGGTGGTGCAGACGATTTCGGCCGGGACGTTTGTGTTGAAGGGTGGGCTGACGCCGGGGTTGCGGGTGTTCATGGGGCCGACGGTGGTGCTGAATACCGGGAAGATCGAGTTGGTGCTGCTGTCGCGGCATATTGAGCCGACGGCGCAGGAGATGCTGACGAATCTTGGGATTATGCCGGGGGCGAAGAAGTTTATCGCGATCAAGAGCCGGGTGCATTTCCGGGCGGATATGGGGAAGGTGGCGCGGGAGATTGTGGAGTGTGCGGGGGTTGGGGCTTGCACGTCGGATTATGGGCAGTTGGTGTTCCATAATGTTCGGCGGCCGATCTTTCCGTTGAACATGGAGTTGCAGTGGAATCATCCGGCTTGAGGATGTAACCATTTGTGGGCGGTGGGCGAACTTCCTGAAGGACCTGCTTCAGGAGGGTGTCATGTTGTTTCATCGTCATGTTGTCGCGGGGCTGTTCGCGCTGGGGGTGCTGGTTGGCGGCGCGGCGGGGGCGGCGCCGCTGCCGGGGACCGAGAGCCTGGCGTCCAAGCATGGGTTTGACGTGCTGGTGGAGCGGACCGAGGCGGCGATCAAGGCGAATGGGATGGGGCATTTGTCGACGGCAAGTGCGTCGCGCGGGGCTAAGGCACGGGGGGTGACGATTGCCGGCAATGCCGTGGTGATGGTGTTCCGGCCGGATTTCGCCGTGCGGATGCTGGCGGCCAGCGTGGATGCCGGGGTGGAGGCGCCGCTGCGGTTGTACATCACTGAGCAGCCGGATGGCGGCACGCGGCTGTCATGGCGGCGGCCGAGCTCGGTGTTTGCGCCGTATGGGGTGCCGGGGTTGGATGCGATGGCGGCTGAACTCGATCCGATCCTGGCGCGCATTGCGGCGCAGGCCAGCGGCGAACCCTGAGGGGCATTGGAGGCGGGCGGGTGTTGTTGCTGCCCGGTCGATGCGGCATGGAATCAACCATCCGTTAACACTTTTGGCGGCACGATGCGGGACCTTCGCAGGAGAAGCCTGCCTATGTCCGCATCTGCCGCCTTTGCCGATCCCGTGATGCTGGCGCCGCCACCGGTGGTGGCCGCGTTTTCGATCGCACCGCGCGGGGTGCGGTTCAATGTCGCGGATACGCCGGCGGGGCGGGCGGCGGCGGGCGAATTCACCGGCGGGTTTGAGGAAGGCACGTTGCAGTTCTTCGACGCGGTGCTGCCGGAGTGTGGCCGGATGGTGGATTTTGGCGGGTTCATGGGGTTCACAGCGCTGTACGCGGCGGCGCAGGGCGCGCGGGTGGAGGTGTTTGAGCCGAGTCCGGGGAATGGGGCGTTGCTGGAGGCGAACCTGGCGGTGAATCCGCGGTTGGCGGAGCGGGTCCGGTTGCATCGGCATGCGGTGGGGGCACGGGATGCTCGGCTGCCGTTGTACGGCAAGGCGCGGGCGGATTCGGGGTCGAGCCTGTTCCAGGTGGTGCAGCGCGGGGCGGTGCTGCGCGGGCGGGAGGAGGCGGTGGTGGCGGTTCGGGCGGCGGCGGATGTGCTGGACGAGGTTGGGGTGTGTCCGGAGACGTTGCTGAAGATCGACATCGAGGGGGCGGAGTATGAGGTGGTGCCGGCGATCGCGGCGCTGTTGGCGCGGCATCGGCCGTTTGTGCATCTGTCGTTTCATCCGTTCAATATCGTGCGGGGGGCAGACGAGTACTTGAACCAGGTGGCGCGGTTGCGCGGGGCGCTGGCGATTGCCGAGGCGGTGGCGCCGTATCGGCATATGTATTTCCACACCGAGCAGGGGTGGACGCGGATCGACAAGGGGGACCGGATGTCGCTGTTGACGCAGTATTTGTTGAAGCCGAAGACGATTCCGCGGATTGCCACGGCGCAGTATGGGTTTACCGATGCGCTGGCTTTGTCCGAGGTGGCGCTGCCGTTGGGGTAACGGCCTTGTGGATGAAGTTTTTTTGCTTCTTTTTGTTCACAAAAAGAAGGCCTTCCTTGCTGTGAGGTTCGCCCGCTAGGTTGGCGGCATGTCCACGCTTGAGGGTTTTGTCGAGGCTGTGACGCGTCATGTGGCGCACGGCTGGGTGCGCGATCTCGCGGCGCCGGGGCGGCGGGTGGTGGTGCGGGCGGTGGCTGGCGGGCGGGTGGTTGGCGAGGCGGTGGCCGATCTGTTTCGCGGCGATGTGTGCGATGCCGGGCTGGGCGACGGGAATTGCGGGTTTGTGATCGATCTTTCGGCGCATGCGGGGGCGCTGGGGGGGATGGCGGTGACGTTGTGCGATGCCGCGGATGGGGCGGTGGTGCAGGGGTCGCCGGTGGTGGCGGGGGATCCCGCGAGTTTGGGGCGGTTTCTGACGCGGTGGGATGGGGTGGCGCCGGGGGTGCTGGCGCGGCTGCGGCGGATGATGCGGCATCGGACGCGCGGGCGGGGGGTGACGGTGGTGGCGCGCGACCGGGAGGGGTTGGCGGGGTTGATTGCGTCGTTGCGGGCGCAGTTGTGCGACCGGTGGGAGTTGCTGGTGCTGGGGGGCGTGGATTTGCCGGTGGATCGGCGCATTCGGGCGTTGCCGATGGGCGCCGATCCGATGACGGCGGCGCGGTACGATCTGGTGTTGGTGGCGACCGGGCGTGACGACCAGGGGCGGGTGGCACTGGAGCGTGACGCCATTTGGCATTTGTTGCGCGCGGCGGAGGATCGGCGGTCGGGGGTGTTCCTGTGGGATTTTGCGCAGGTGCATGATGGCGGCGCGGTGGATCTGGTGTGTCGGCCGGCATTTTCGCCGGATGGGTTTTGCAGCAACCCGGACACGGGCGGGGCGTTTGCGGTGCGGCGCCCGGCCGGTTGGGGTGCGGCGGGGACGATGATCATGCGGCTGTCGGAGGCGCAGGCGGTGGCGCATATTCCGCGCGTGCTGCATCGCACGCCGGATGCGGTGGCGGGGCATTCAGGCGCCGAGGTGATGGCGGCGTATCGCTTCGTGGAGCGGGTTGCCCCGGGGGCCACGGTGTCGCGCCCGTCGGGCGGGATCGCGATCAGGTGGCCGGCGGCGGCTGGGCGGACGTTGGCGGTGATTCCGACGCGCAACCAGGGGGGGTTGTTGCGGCGGTGCCTGGAGTCGCTGTTTCGCACGCGCGGGGAGGTGCCGCTGGATGTCGTGGTGATCGACCATGAGTCGGACGAGGCGGAGACGCGGGACTATCTGCGGGCGATTTCCGGGCTGGTGACGGTGATGCGGTATGAGGGGGCTTTTGATTTTTCGCGGATGAACAATCTGGCGGTGGCGCGGTTTGGCGCGGAGGCGGAGACGCTGTTGTTGCTGAACAATGATACCGAAGCGATTGGGGCGGGGTGGCTGGAGCGGATGCGCAGCCTGGCGGTGCGGGCGGATGTGGGGGCGGTGGGGGCGCTGCTGCTGTATGGCGACAACCGGGTTCAGCATGCGGGGGTGGTGCTGGGGTATGACGGGTCGGCGACGCATGCGCATGCGTATGTGCGGGCGTTTGGCGCGGATGGGCGGCGGGTGGCGGGGTATGATGGGCAGCTGACGGCGTTGCGCGAGGTTTCGGCGGTGACCGCGGCGTGCATGGTGATGCGGCGTGACGTGTTCGAGCAGGTGGGCGGGTTCGATGCAGCGTTGCCGATCGGGTTCAACGATACCGATCTGTGCTTGCGGTTGCGGGCGCTGGGGTATCGGATTTTGCAGGATGGGCAGACGGTGCTGTACCACCATGAGTCCCGCACGCGGAAGATAACGGGGCAGTGGCTGCATCCGCCGGATACCGCGCTGTTCCACGCGCGCTATGCCGAGCTGATCGCGGCGGGTGATCCGTTCTACAATCCGAATTTGCGGCTGGATGTGCAGGCCTATGAGTTGCGGCCGGATTGCCTGCCGGGTGGGGCGCCGCGGCTTACTTTTCCGTCCGCCTTTCTCCCTTCTGGCCCGTCAGCGCCTGATGCAGGGCCAGGAGGAGCAGGGACACCAGGGTCAGCAGGACGGCGGCGGCGGTGATCGTCGGGCTGAGGAATTCGCGCAGGCCGGCGAGCATCTGACGCGGCAGGGTGAATTGTTCGGGGCCGGCGATGAACATGGCGACGATCAATTCGTCGAAGCTGGTGGCGAAGGCGAACAGGGCGCCGGCGGCGACGGCCGCGGATATCTGCGGCAGGACGACACGGCGCAGCACGATGTGGAACGGGGCGCCGAGGCTGCTGGCGGCGCGCAGCTGGGTGCGGTCGAAGCCTTGCAGCGAGGCCAGCACGGTGACCACGACATAGGGCAGCGCCAGGACGGTGTGTGCCAGGATCAGGCCGGCCAGGGTGCTGGTCAGGCCGACCAGGGCGAAGGCGAAATACATCGCCAGGCCCGCGATCACCGCCGGGACGACCAGGGGGAGGGACAGCAGTGCCAGGGCGAGCCGATGGCGCGTGCGGCTGAGGAACAGGCCGAAGGCAGCCAGCGTGCCGAGCAGGGTGGCGAAGGCGGCGGCGTGCAGGCCGACCACCAGGCTGTTGCGGGTGCTGCTGAGCCAGCGGCCGCTGGTGAAGAAATCCTCGTACCAGCGCAGGGAGAGGCCCGGCAGCGGCAGGGTCAGCACCTCGCCCGAGGTGAAGGAGAGCGGCACCACCACCAGCATCGGCGCCAGCAGGAAAACCAGCACCAGGGCGGTGTAAATGCGCAGGGCGACGCTCATCGGAGGATGGTGACCGAGCGCAGGCGGGGTACCAGCAGCAGGGCGAGCCCGACGACGGCCGCGGTCATTGCCAGCAGCAGCAGCGCGAGCGCACTGGCCAGGCCCCAGTTCAAGGTTGTGGTGGTGTAGTCGGCGATGAAGAAGCTGACCATCTGGTCGGTGTTGCCGCCGACCAAAGCGGGGGTGATGTAGAACCCGACGGCGAGCATGAAGACGATCAAGCCCCCAGCGCCCACGCCCGGCAGGCTGAGCGGCAGATAGACGCGGCGGAAATGCTGCCACTTGGTGGCGCCCAGGCTGGCGGCGGCGCGGGCCAGGCGGGGGTCGATGCGCTTCATCACGCCAACCATCGGCAGGATGGCGAAGGGCAGCAGCACATGCACCATCGCGACCAGCACGGCGAAGCGGGTGAAGATCAGTTGCAGCGGATGGTCGATCACGCCCATCGCCAGCAGGGCGGCGTTGGCCGGGCCCTCGCGTTGCAGCAGGATGAACCAGGCGGTGGTGCGGACCAGGATCGACACCCAGAACGGCACCAGCACCAGCACGGTGGCCAGCCGCGCCCAGCCGGGCGAGAGGCGGGCGATGGTATAGGCGGCGGGGTAGGCGACCAGCAGGGCAAGTGCTGTGACCTGGAGCCCGATCAGCAGGGTGCGCAGGAAAAGCGGGCCGAAGATGCTGTGATCGTCGGATTGCGCGACCACGGCGCCGTCCGGCGCGATGTCGAGATCGACGGCGCGCAGCAGATACAGCGGCGTCACCCCCAGGGCGGCGCGGCGCAGCATGGTCCAGGTTTCCGGCTGGCCCCAACGCGGGTCGAGCGCCGGCAGGGCCATCGAGAACGGCGCCGCCGGCTCGGCCCGCGCCGCGCGCAGCAACAAGCCGCGGGTGCCGGAGCGTTCGAAATTGAGGCGGCGCGACAGGGCGCCGAGGGTCTGGGCCTGGTCCGCCGCGTGCAGCTCGGCGGCGAGGGCGGCGAAGACGGGTTCATCGGGCAGCGCGTTGCCGTCCCAGGCGCGCAGCAGTTCCGCGGTGCGCGGCAGGGCGGCGCGCAGTTCGGGGTCGCGGATGGCGGTGGCGAAGCTGACCAGCAACGGGACCAGCAGGACCAGCACGACCAGCAGCACTGCGGGGGCGATCAGGGCGCTGGACAACAGGCGGGGTCGGGTCAAGGCGGGCTCGCTGAGGGGAAGGCAAGATTCTTCTTTTTGTGAACAAAAAGAAGCAAAAAAACTTTATCCATTAGAAAGGAAAGCTTGGGTCCTGCGCTTCGTTTAGGATGACGATGGGGAGCAAATGAATGAAGTTTTTTTGCTTCTTTTTGTTCACAAAAAGAAGATTCTTCCTGCCACTTGCCTTCCCCTCGCATAGACTCAGCGCGCGGCCCAGGCGTTGAAGCGTTTTTCCAGATCGTCGCCGTATTCGACCCAGAATTCGGTGTTGATCGACAGGCCTTCCTCGGCGTGATTGCTGACCATGCCGGGGTTGCGGGCGCGCACGGCGGGGTCGTCGGCGACCGCCTTGGTGGCCGGCGAGACCGCCCAGTCCTGGGCCAGGGCGAGCAGCGGGGCGGGCTCGGTCATGTACTGGACCAGCTTCATCGCCTCGGCGGTGTTGGGGGAGCCCTTCACCACCGCCCAGTAGTCGAAGGAATATAGCAGGGTCTGCCACAGCAGCGGATAGGCGCCGCCCTCGGCCGCGGCGCGGGCGGTGCGGCCGACGAAGCCGACGGCATAGGCGACCTCGCCCGAGGCGACGAACTGCAAGGGCTGGGCGCCGGAGCGCCACCAGACGATGTCGCCCTTGATGCGGTCCAGGGCGGCGAAGGCACGGTCCTGGCCCGGCTTGGTGGCCAGCACCTTGTAGACGTCCTGGAACAGCACGCCGTCGGCCATCAGGGCGATTTCCAGGGTGGTTTTGGGGGTGAAGCGGAAGCTGCGCTTCCCGGGGAATTTCGCGGTGTCCCAGAGTTCGGCGTAGCTCTGGGGGCCATTTGCGACGCGCTTCTGGTCGTAGAACAGGGCGACACCCCAGCCGACGGCGCCTGCGCCGCAAGCGATGCTGCCGCCGGGGACGAACTTGGCGCGGTTGATGACGCTCCAGTCGAGCTTCTCGAAGGTGCCGTCCTCGCAGCCGCGCACCAGCTCCGGCGCCTCGACCATGACCACGTCCCAGGTGACGTCGCGGGCTTTGACCATCGCTGCGATCTTGGCCATCTCGCCGTTGTAGACGTCGTCCTTGACCGTCACGCTGGCGGCCTTGGCATAGCCCTGGAACAGGTGCTTGCGGGCGTTGTCCTGGAAGCCGCCGCCGAAGCCGACGACCATGAGGTCGCGCGCCTGGGCCGGGGCGGCCGTGGCCAGGGCAAGAATGGCGAGTGCGAGCAGGCGCATGGGGCTTGGCCTCGACGGTAGATGACGAACGAGCATAGCCCAGGAGGGTGGCGAGGCGCCAGCGCGGGGCGCGCTTTGTCCGGAGGCAAGGAAGGATCTTCTTTTTCTGAAGAAAAAGAAGCAAAAAGACTTTTAATTTGTTGAGCGTGATATTGTAACTGGCACCCGCCCAAATGAATGAAATTTTTTTGGTTTTTTTTAAAAAAAGAACTGCATCCTTGCTGCCTAACCAGGCACCATCGAAGACGGCGGAAACAGGAACGGAAACCGGCCGCGCAGGGCCATCACCGCCAAGACTGCCGGCACGCTGCAGAGTTGGAGGAACAGGTAGGCAAGCGGGTATTTCAGCAGCCAATGCAACTGCCGCCGGCCGGGGCGCATCGGTTGGCCGAGCAGTGCCGGGACGATGATCAGGGCGTAGGTCAGGATGGTGGGGCCGAAGAGCACGACGACGGCGGCCGGCTGGGTTGGCACGGCGAAGATGATCTTCTCGGCATACAGGCCCCAGACTCCGGCAAGGTAGAACACTTCGCGGCGGGAGAAGTCGATATAGCGGGTGAGCAAGTACCAGCCGACGATGAAACCAAAGAAGGCGAACAGGTTGAGCGCCTGGAACTGCAGGATGCGGACCAGCAGGAGCGGGGGCGAAAAGCCCTCGGGCAGGTGGTTGGCGATGCCGGCCAGTACCTCCTCGGTCAGCACCGCAGCATAGCCGAGCACGATGAAGCGCGCGGCACCTGTCAGGCGCATGGCGTTGACGCGCGCCTCGAGCCAGGCACGATGGCGCCAGGCCAGGGTGCCGAAGATGCCGAGCCAGAGCGGGTAGTAGACGGCAAAGGCCACGATCGTGGCGTTGGCCACCGCGAACACCACCCAGAACAGGGTGCCGAGCGCGGCCCAGGCGACCATTGCCTTGTCGATGCGGGTCATGCGGGGGCCTTCGGTTCCGACTTAGGCCGCTTTGCTTAGCGAATGGCGGGGGGGAAAGGCAAGTGGCAGGAAGGGTCTTCTTTTTGTGAACAAAAAGAAGCAAAAAAACTTTATCCGTTTGATCGGAGGTTCAGTTTTGACTCGCTGCGGCTGGCTTGTTGGATACAAAGTCCGGATTTTCATCGGAGAGAACGCAAGCCAAATGAAAAAAGTTTTTTTGCTTCTTTTTGTTCACAAAAAGAAGATTCTTGCTGCCCCTTGCCTTGCTAATTCCCGCCCCGCCGGCGGCCGAGGGCGAGCAGCCCGACCGCGCTGCCGAACAGCGCCAGCGCGCCGGGCTCGGGCACGGCGCTGATTTCGATCATGCGGTCCACGCCGCTGGAGGGGTGCTGGACGTTGATATAGGCGAGGTTGGGGTTGGTGACATCGAAATACAGGCCGGAGGGTTCGGCGCCGGCGGTGGACATGGTCGTCCAGCGCGCCACCGATTCGGCGACGCCGTCGCGGTTGGCGTCGCGGGCGAACCAGATGTCGGCCTGCCCGCCGGGTTGGTCCTCGACGATGTAAATGTTGCCGTCGGCGTCGATGGCCAGGTTGTCGGGGTTGGTCAGGGCGGTGCCGACCGGCAGGCCGGTGGCTTCGTCGATGGTGGTGCGGTCGACGAAGCGCTGGACCTGGTTGGTGGCGAGGTTGATCGAGTAGACTTCGTGGGTGGTGGTGGTGGCGACGTAAAGCACCTCGTCGCCGTTTGCCAGGGTTTGGATTTCGAGGTCCTCGGGCCGTTGGTAGTCGGTGCCTTTGTAGGCGGCGACGTCGGTGGTGGCGCGGCCGTCGACGGCGGTGATGCCGTTGGGGTCGGTGATGGTGATCGCGCCAGGCAGGCCGATACCGGCGGCGGTGGTGAAGGGCACCCAGGTGGCGGGGCCGGTGGCGTTTGGGGTGGTGCCGGTGCCGACGCGCAGGACGGCGTTGGTGCCGGCGTGGAGGAAGGTGGCGCCGGTGGACGGCGTTGCCGAGGCGAAGCGGTAGATGCTCCCGCCGTTCAATTCGTCGATGTAGTAGAGGTTGTTGTTCTTGTCGAAAGCCAGGCCCTCGTGGGAGACGCGGGCGATGGCGTTGCGGTGGATCAGGGTGCCGGCGCCGGGCGCGGCGGTGGTCGGGTTGGTGAGTTCGAACAGGCGGCCATAGGGCTGCGGCTGGGCGCCCCAGGATTCCTCGGCGGTGAGGTAGGTGCCGAACGGGGTCCAGCGCGCGGCATCGAAGCCGATGGCGGAATTGAGGGCAGGCGCGGCGGCGGGCGCGTTCCACAGCGTGACGGTGGTGCCGGTCGTGCGGTCGGTGCGTTGGATGCCGGCGCGGCTGGTTTCGAAGCCGGTGAACAGATATCGGCCGCGGTCGGCACCGGTGCGGTTGGTGTCGATCATGTCCCAGGTGCCAGTGTTGAACTGGCCGGCGTTCAGCTGGGTGGTGCGGTCGGCGATGCTGCGCTGGGTCCAGGCAGGGTTGGACAGGGCGAAGGGGGCGGATTCCGGCAGCGAGGCGGCGGGGACCGAGGCGGGGATGGGGGTGAAGTTGCTGAAGTTGCTTGTCTGCGCCTCGGCCGCCCCCGTCGCGACGACGATGGCGGCTGCCGCGGCGAACAGAACGTGTCTGGGATGCGGCATTTCTGGTTCCCGCCGCTGGTGGCGTCAGGCGCTGGTATCGACCGGGGCGATCTCGCGCGGCAGGCCTTCGCGGTAATTGTAGTTGGTGCGGGCGTCCGCGCCGTGCGGTACGGTGCAGCCGGCGTATGCGCCGTCATCGTCGTGGAAGTGCGCGCGGTGGGTGTCCACGTCGCCCCAGACGGCGCCGATCTGGTGGTAATGGTATTGGATCGCGCGGCGCCGGAGATCCGAGGTGTTGGGCGCGGTGTAGTGGTGCAGCAGGGAGTGGAACACCAAGGCGTCGCCGGGTTCCATGGGGATCGGGATGCGTTCGCCGGCGCGCAGCTTGCCGGGCAGGATGCGGCAGCGGTTGAAGTCGTTCTCGTGCTGGTGCGGCACGCCGCCTTCCAGGTGGGTGCCGGGCACCAGTTCCATGCAGCCGTTCATTGGGAGTGCGGCATCGAGCGCGATCCAGACACCGACGATGAGGCTGGGGTCGGTGAGGCGGAAATAGGAGGCATCCTGGTGCCAGGGCTTTTCGCTGCCGATGCGGGGCGGCTTGATCAGGGCCATTTCCTGGAACAGCAGCCGGCCCTGGCCGAGCAACTGATCGAGTGCGCGATGCAGGCGGCGGCTGTTGGCGGCAGCCTTGAGGGACGGCGCGTCCTCGGTGAAATCCATGTATTTGCGGATGAAGTCCTCGCAGCGGGCGGGGGTTTGGGCGGCGTCCTCGAAGCCGGTCTCGAACATCAGCGTGGTTTCCCGCCGGGGCATGCGGCCGGTGGCGAGGTCGCTGAGTGCCTGTTTGCAGGCGGCGATGGTGTTGGGGCCGAGCAGGCCGCGGAGAAGCACCCAGCCGTCGCGGCGGTACTGTGTGATCTCGTCGGGGCTGAGCAGCCGGTTGTCCGGCGCCAATGCAGCGTCCATGCCGTCCTCCGCTGAATGCCGGCCGTCTCGCGACCGTGTCTTGCCCTCAGGATGCCGCAATGGGGGGACGGCGTCCATTCGGCTATGCTGCTGCGAGCGAGTTAAAGGGGCCGGGCCATGAAGAACGTCATCGTGTGCGATCATCCGCTGGTGCAGCACAAGCTGACCCTGTTGCGCGACCGGACCACCTCGACGCTGGGGTTCCGGCGGATTGCCGGGGAGATCGCGTTGCTGATGGCGTATGAGTTGACGCGCGACCTGCCGCTCGAATTCGTCGAGGTCGAGACGCCGCTGGAGCGGATGAACGCGCCACAGATTGCCGGCAAGAAGCTGTGCCTGGTGTCGATCCTGCGGGCCGGCAACGGCATCCTGGAGGGGATGCTGGACCTGGTGCCGGCGGCGCGGGTCGGCCATGTCGGGCTGTATCGCGATCCCAAGACACTGATGCCGGTGGAATACTACCTGAAGCTGCCGGAGGATGTGGCGCAACGGCTGGTGATCGTGGTTGACCCGATGCTGGCCACCGGCAATTCGGCCGCCGCCGCGGTGGCGCGGGTCAAGCAGGCGGGGGCGACGCATATCCGCTTTGCCTGCCTGTTGGCGGCACCCGAGGGCATCGCCTCGTTCCACCGCCAGCACCCCGATGTCGCGATCTATACCGGCTGTATCGATCGCGAGCTGGACGACCACGGCTATATCCGGCCGGGGCTGGGGGATGCCGGGGATCGGATATATGGCACCAAGTAGCGCTACGCCGCGTTGTATTTGCGCCCGGCAAAGCGGCAACCGCGGCGGGCGATGAAATCGTCGCTGGCGGGACAAGGCGGCAGGTCATGGTCCGCCGCGGTGCCGGTGCGCTGGCAGCCGGTGTCCATGCGGCACATCTCGTGGAAGATCGCCGCGGTGCGGGCGCCGGACGACATGCCGTCCCACGCCTCGGCGTTGACGGTGCGGGCGCGCTCCAGCGCCAGGTCGAAGCTCTCGGACATCGCAATCCTCCCACGGGCCCGGCACGCGGACCCATTGATAGATTGCAACTATATCCGATTGGTATCGAAAATCAACGCGCCTACTCCCGCGGCTTGTCGGGCCAGAAGCGCGAGCCGCGGCGCGACAGCCCGCCGCTGACGCCGATCGGGTGGCCGTCGGCGCGCCAGCAGGCTGCCCCGGTCATGGTGCCGTCGTCGTTGAAGCCGATGGCGTTCATGCCGCCGGCGACATGCGGCAGCACCTCGACCTTGTGGCCGCGGGCGCGCATCTGGCCATAGATCGCCTCCGGGTAGGTGTTCTCCATCTCCAGCGTCGGGCCTTCGCTCCATTGGCGCGGGGCTTCCACGGCTTCCTGCAGCGACATGCCGTGGTCGATGATGTTCATCATCGCCTGCCAGACGGAGGGGAAGATGCGCTTGCCGCCGGGCAGGCCAAGCGCGAACCGCAGCTTGCCATCCTGCAGCGCCATGCTGGGCGCCATCGAGGTGGTGACCCGCTTTCCCGGCGCGATCGACAGGGCGCGGCCGGGGCGCGGGTCGAAGGTGTGCATGTAGTTGTTCGGGATGATTCCGGTGCCGGGGATGACGATGCGGGCGCCGAAGGTGTTGTTGATGGTGAAGGTGCAGGCGGCGACGTTGCCGTCGCGGTCGGCCGCCGTCATGTGGGTGGTGTTCTTGCCCTCGCCCTGGCGGATGCCCGGGCCCCAGGTCTGGGTGCGCTCCATGCTGATGCGGGCGCGGCGCTCGGTGGCGTAGTCCTTGCTGATCAGGCGGGCCACCGGCACGTCGACGAAATCGGGGTCGCCGGAGGCTTCTGCGCGGTCGGCGAAAGCGATTTTCAGGGCCTCGGCCATCACATGCACCAGGTCCGGCGAGCCGAAGCCCATGGCGCGAACGTCGTACGCCTCCATGATGTTCAGCATTTGGCTGATGTGGACACCCGAGGCGGCCGGCGGCGGCGGCATGATCAGTTCCCAGCCGCGATAGGTGTTGCGGATCGGTTCGCGTTCCTTCGGGCGGTACGAGGAAAAATCCTCGCGGCTGAGCACGCCGCCATTGGCCTGGACATAGGCGGCGACCGCATCGCCGATCGGGCCGCCATGCAGGGCGCGCTCGCCGTCCTTGGCGATCAGGCGCAGCGTCTCGGCGTAGTCGCCCTGGACCAGCAGGCTTCCGGCCTTGAGCGGGCTGCCGCCCGGCAGCAGCATGGCGGAAATCTCCTTCTGTAGGGCGAGGTCGGGCGCGGCCTGGGTGATGCATTCATGCAGGTACGGGGTGGCGCGGAAGCCGCGGCTGGCGTGCTTGATCGCCGGCTGCATGACCTCGTCCAGGCTCATCGTGCCCCAGCGGCGCAGCATCTCGCACCAGCCGGTGACCGAGCCGGCGGCGGCGATGGCGTTCACCCCCACCACATTGGCGCGGTCGGTGGTCTCGTAGTTCTCCGGCGCGCCGTTCGGCACCGGCTTGTACATGTCGGCGCGGCCGGCCATGGGCACCGTGCTCATCGCGTCGATCACCCGGTGGGCGCCGTCCGGGGTGCGGATATGCGCGGTGCCGCCGCCGACAATACCGATCATCATCGGCTCGACCACGGTCAGGCAGAAGAGTGTTGCGACAGCAGCGTCGATGGCGTTGCCGCCGGCCGCCAGCATCTCGGCGCCGGCCGCGGAGGCGAGCGGATGGTTGCTGACCACCATGCCGCGGCTGCCCACCGCCGGCTGTTTCTCGCAATGGAAGACGGTGGTTGCGCGCTCGCGCCAGCTTTGGGCCATGTGTCTGCTCCTCGATCCCGGTGGGCCGAGCCTGCCACGGCATCGCCCGATGCGCCACCCGCCGGCCGGCAGGAGTTGCCGCCAGGCGCGCGGTGTCGCACACATCGGGCATGGATGCCTTCGCCACCGCCTATGGCCGCGACATCGAGCCCTGGATCACCACCGACCCCGCCCGGCGCGACGCGGCCAGCGGGCGCGCGGCTGTCGCCACCGCGCATCCCTTGGCCTCGCGCGCCGCGCTGTTGATGCTGCGCGCCGGCGGATCGGCGGTGGATGCGGCGGTGGCGGCGCAGGCGGCTTTGTGCGTGGTGGAGCCGAACGCCTCGGGGCTTGGCGGCGGGGCGGTGATCCTGGTGGATGACGGCGATCGCGCGCTCTGCCTGGACGGGATGGCGCGCGCGCCTGGCCGGGTGACGGCGCGGCTCGCCACCGATTTCGACGGGCGGACGGTGCCCAGCGAGCGGGCGATGTATGGCGGGCGCACGGTCGGCGTGCCCGGCGCGCTGATGGCGCTGGAGCACGCGCATCGCCGGTTCGGGCGGCTGCCCTGGGCCGATCTGTTCGCGCCGGCGATCGATCTGGCCGCCGAGGGGGCACCGCTGTCGCCCTACCTGATGCGCGCGCTGGCCGAGAACCCAGCGGTGCGCGATACGCCGTTTGGCCGCGCGCAGTATTGCCGGGACGGCACCGCGCTGCCGCCGGGGACGGTGCGCCGCAACCCGGCGCTGGCCACCACCCTGATGGCGATCGCCGAGGCCGGCGCGGCGGCGCTGCACGAGGGCGCGCTGGCCCAGGCGATCGTGCGGGCGGCTGCGGATGATCCGTTCCCCGGTACGCTGACCCTGGCCGACCTGGCGAGCTACGTGCCGGTGGAGCGCGCACCGCTGCGGTTCTCGCTCGGCGCCATGACGGTGCTGGCCGGACCGCTGCCGGCCTATGGTGCGCTGGCGGCGGCGCAGATCGTCGGGTTTGCGCGCCATCACGGATTGACCAGCCTGGACGACGCTCCCTCGGAAGACGCGATCCACCTGCTGGCCGAAGCCGGGCGGCTGGCGATCATGGATCGCTGGCCCTATGCCGACCCCGATTTCGCGCCGGCCGATGTCGAACAACTGCTCGACCCCGACTACCTCGACGCCCGCGCCGCGTTGATCGATCCGCAGCGCCGCAGCAACCGGTTTCCGCCCGGGCGCGGGCGTGAACTTGGGAGCAGCCAAACCAGCCATCTCAGCATCGCCGATGCGCGCGGCCAGGTCGTCTCGATGACCACCACCATCAACCAGAATTTCGGCAGCCGGATCGAAGCGGGCGGGTTTTGGCTGAACAACGTGGTAACCAACTTCGCCGCCGACCCGGTGCTGCGCGGGCGCAGCGGGCGGGAGTGGCATGACCCCAACGCACTGGCGCCGCACAAGCGGGCGCGCAGCACGATCGCGCCGATGATTGTGCTCGACGAGGCCGGCCGTCCGCTGGCGGCATTGGGTTCCGGCGGCGGATTTCGCATCATCGGCTATGTCGCCAACGCGCTGCTGCGCCTGGCCGGCGGACTGCGCGATCCGCGCGCGCTGTTGGATGGGGCGCAGGCGCTGAACTGGAACGGCGTCACCGAGATCGAGCCGGAGCTGGAGCATCACGCCATGGGGCTGGCCGCGCGCGGGCACTGGCCGCATGTGCGGCGGATGGATGGCGGCACGCAATGCGTGATCCTGGCCGATGGCCGCGCTCATGCTGCCGGGGATCGGCGGCGGGATGGCTCAGGGATGGCGCTCGAATGACGCGAGTTCGGCGCGCGATGGAAATGCGCCGAAGCACCCTGCCCGTCCGACGCTGATCGCCGCCGCGTGCTGTGCCCGCGCGATCGCGGCCGGCAATGCAGCGCCTGTGGCCCAGCAGGCGGCCAGCACGCCACAGAACACGTCGCCGGCCCCGGTTGTGTCGACGGCGGCCACTGGCTCGGCGGCGAATGCCAATGTCGCCGGACCGGCCTGTGTCGCCAGACCGGCCTGTGTCGCCAGACCGGCCTGTGTCGCCAGACCGGCCAGCACACAGCCGGCACCGCCGAGCGTCACCACCGCCGCAGACTCGCCCGCAAGCGTCCGTGCCGCGCTCTCCGGCGTGTCGTGACCGGTGATCGCCCGCGCCTCGAAGCGGTTGGCCACCACGAGGTCACACAGCGGCAGCAATTCAGAAAAATCCCAGCGCAGCGGGGCGGTGTTCAGCATCACCCACCCGCGCCGTGCCCGCGCCGCCCGCGCCGCCGCCAACGTCACGTCGAGCCGCAGGTTGCCCTGCATCAACAGCACATCACCGTCCTCAATCCGCGCGACGAAATCCAGCGCCGGCGTGATCCCGAGCGAGTCGCAACACGCCCCCGTGCTGACGATGCAGTTCTCGCCATCGGGCGCGACCATCAGGCTGGACAGGTCGGTGGGAGCCCCGGTTGGAACCCAGATGGCGTCCAGACCTTCGGCAGCAATGGCGGTGCGGATCAGCGATGCTTCGGGCTCGTCGCCCAGCGGCGCCAGGAAATGCACCTCCGCCCCGGCCCGCGCCGCCATCACCGCCTGGTTCAGCCCCTTGCCGCCCGGCGAGCGGAGAATCCCCGTCGCCATCAGCGTCTCACCGGCCAGCGGCAGCCGCGGCACAAACAGCGTGGTGTCCAGCGAGGCATTGCCCAGAACGAAGACCCGGCTCATCGCGCCTTCGCCACCGCCCGCATGAACACCGCCAGCCGCTCGGGATCGACCTCGTTCCACCACACGCCGTCACGCTTGAGATAGCTCGCCACGATCACCGCATCCGCCACGCCGAGGATATCACCGACATTGTCCGGATTGACCCCGCTGCCGACCGCCACCGGCAGCGAGGTGCCGGCGGCAATCGCGCGCAACTCGTCCAGCGTCGCCGCGTCGCCGGTGCGCTGCCCGGTCGCAATGGCCACATCGGCGTCGAAGAATTCCACATCCCGGGCAAGTTCCTGGATCGGACGATCGCCGGTGATGGCATGGGCACCGTGCTTCACATGGACATCGGCAAAGATCGCCACCTCGCGCGCCCGCAGCCAGGCACGATAGCGCGCCGCCGCACCCGCGCGGCCCTCGATGAAGCCCTCATTGGCGACATAGGCATTGGCCCACTGGTTCACCCGCACAAACGCCGCCCCCGCCGCCTTGGCCACCGCCAGCGCCGCGACCGCCCCATTGGCCAGCACGTTCACCCCCACTGGCAATCCGCTGGCCAGCCGCACCGCCTGGGTAATCACCGCCATGCACGCCGCCGTCTCCGGGCCAAGCTCATCGGGCTTGGCAAACGGGATGTCACCGTGGTTTTCCACGATCAGCCCGTCGATCCCGCCGGCGCGATACCGTTCCGCCTCGTCCAGCGCCGTCCGCATCAGGCTGTCCATCTCAGCGCCGTCATAGTCCGGCGACCCCGGCAAGGCATGCAAATGGATCACCCCGATCACCGCCTTCCGGCGCCCGAAAATCGCCGCGATCGCATTCGGCT
Organism: Asaia bogorensis; assembly: GCA_945869965.1. GTDB lineage: Bacteria > Pseudomonadota > Alphaproteobacteria > Acetobacterales > Acetobacteraceae > CAMDGX01. The sequence goes on along the minus strand of CAMBRC010000077.1, from coordinate 2,620 downwards.
TGGCGCGATACACCGCCATGGCAACACCTCGACTCTGTTGCGCCGAGGCTACCGGCGTTACCTTGGCGGCACCATCCGGGGACCGAGTCCATGGCACGTGCGAAAATCCTGCTCGCCGGCGAAAGCTGGATGAGCGCCACCACCCATATCAAGGGCTACGACCTGTTCCCGGCAGCCAGCTACGCCACCGGCTGCGGCCCGTTCCTCGCGGCGATGGCCGGCGAGCCCTTCGACATCCAGCACATGCCGAGCCACATCGCGGCCACCGATTTCCCGGCAACCCTGGACGCCCTGCGCGCCTATGACGCGGTGATGCTCAGCGACATCGGCGCCAACACCCTGTTGCTGCACCCCGACGTCGCCATCCACTCCCGCCCCTTCCCCAACCGCCTGAAGCTCCTGCGCGACTACGTCGAACAGGGCGGCGGGCTGGCGATGATCGGCGGCTACTATAGCTTTCAGGGCTGGCAGGGCGGCGCCCGCTACCGCGGCACGGCAGTGGAATCGGTGCTGCCCGTCACCATCCACCCCTATGACGACCGCATCGAGGTCCCGGAAGGTTTCCGCGCCACCATCAGCGCACCCGACCACGCCCTGTTGCGCGGCGTGCCCGCCGACTGGCCGGTGATGCTCGGCCTCAACGAAGTCATCGCCAAACCTGACGGCACCGTGCTTGCCCACGCGCCCGACGAAGATGGCGCCCACCCGCTGCTCGTCGTCGGCCGCCACGGCGCCGGACGAACCCTCGCCTGGACCACTGACATGGGGCCGCATTGGTTGCCACAGGCGGCGATCGACTGGGTCGGGTTTGTGCCGCTTTGGCGCAACCTGCTTGGGTGGCTGGCGACAAAGGCATAAGAAGCATGTTCTTTTTTGAAAAAAAGAACCAAAAAACTTTCATTCCTCCGCTAATGGATAAAAGTCTTTTTGCTTCTTTTTCTTCAGAAAAAGAAGGCCTTGCTTTCACCTAATGGAAACCGCCCTCTACAATCCGGTAAAAGCCTTCCTGGAAGCCCAGGGCTTCACCGTCAAGGGCGAAATCCGCGGCTGCGACGTCGTCGCCCTGCGCGCGGGCGAGCCCGACCTGCTCGTCATCACCGAGCTGAAGCTGGGCCTGTCGATGGAGCTGTTGCTCCAGGCTGCCGACCGCATGGCGATCGCCGACGAGGTATGGCTCGCCATCCCGGCTACGCGCAAAGGCCGCGACCAGGACCGCCGGGCGCATGTGCTCTGCCGCCTGCTCGGGGTCGGGCTGATGACGGTGACCCTGTCCACTGGCCGCGTCGCCGTGCTGGCCGACCCTGGCCCGTACAAGCCTCGCCTGGCCGCCCGCAAACGCTCGCGCCTGCTCGCCGAATTCACGAGGCGCCGCGGCGACCCAACGCCAGGTGGCGGACGCGGGCGCGCCATCATGACCGCCTATCGCCAGACCGCGCTGGCTCTGGCGACGGCGCTGCGCGACGGCCCGCGCCGGCCGCGCGACCTGCGCGATATCGCCGCCGACGCACGGGCGATCCTGGCACGCAACGTCTATGGCTGGTTCGCCCATCCGGCCAAGGGTCTGTACGCCCTGGCGCCGGCGGGCGAGGCGGCGCTGGCGGCGTGGCTGGCCGAAGCGGCACAAGCCAGCTAGCCTCCCGCCGAGATGGGAGATGACGATGGCGTTCAAAGTGCTGACGGCGGAATTCGCGCACGAGACCAACACCTTCAGCAAGGTGCCGACAACCATCGCGAATTTCCACCGCGGCACATGGATCACCGGCAACGAGATCGGCGGCGCCCGCCGCGACACCCGCACGGCGCTGGGCGGCAGCTTCGAGATGGCGGACAAGTTCGGCTGGGTGCTCGCCCACCCGATCTGCGCCAGCGCCAACCCGTCAGGCTATGTCGACGACGCGCTGTTCGACCAGGTCTGTGACATGCTCCTGGCCGCCGCCGAGGGCATCGACGGCGCGCTGCTGCATCTGCACGGCGCGATGGTGACCCAGAGCCACCAGGACGCCGAGGGCGAACTGCTCCGCCGGCTGCGTGCCAAGGTCGGGCCGGGCATCCCGATTGTCGTGACGCTGGATTTGCACGGCAACATCACCCAGGCGATGGCCGACAACGCCAATGCCCTGATCGCCGTGCGCACCTATCCGCACATCGACCACTATGAAATGGCAATCAGGGGCGGCGACCTGCTCCAGCGCGCGATGAACGGCGAGATCAAGCCTGTCACCGTCATCGCCAAGCGGCCGATGCTGCGCGGACTGGATGGCGGGCGCACCCAGACCGGCCCGATGCGCGAACTGATCGACCGCGGCGAGGCGATTGAACGCGAAGGCGGCGCGCTGGTGGTCAGCGTCTGCTCCGGATTCACCGCCGCCGATATCTATGACATCGGCCCCTCGGTCACGGTGACCACCGACGCAAACGCCGCCGCCGGCCAGAAGATCGCCGAGTCCTTCATGGATTACGCCTGGGACCAGCGGGCCTATATCGGCATCACCGACTGGTCGATTGCCGACGCCGTCGCCCATGCCAAAAAGGGCCAAAGCCAGCTAGGCGGGCCGCTGGTCATGTCCGACGTCACCGACAACCCCGGCAGCGGCCATTATGGCGACACCACCGACGTGCT
>CAMBRC010000076.1 GCA_945869965.1 Asaia bogorensis | reverse complement strand
CCCTCGGCCTCGGAGACGCGGAAGGAGGCACCCTCGCCGGCGTCGTTGGCGTCGGCGGTGTGGATGGTGCCGCCCTCGGCCTCGGAGACGCGGAAGGAGGCACCCTCGCCGGCGTCGTTGGCGTCGGCGGTGTGGATGGTGCCGCCCTCGGCCTCGGAGACGCGGAAGGAGGCGCCCTCGCCAGCGTCGTTGGCGTCGGCGGCGTAGAACGCGCCGCCCTCGGCCTGGGAGACGCGGAAGGAGGCGCCTTCGCCGGCGTTATTGGCGTCGGCGATCACGGTTGCCTGGGCGACCGGGTCGGCATGTGCCGGGCCGGCGACAACCAGCATGGTGGAGCCGAGCAGCACGGCCGCGAAGGTCGCGCGGCGCAGGGCGGTCAGCGAGAAGCCAAAGGTAGCGTTCATGTTCGTCATGTCAGTTCACCTGTTCCAGCCGGGCCCCCATGGGCGCCGGTCCGATTTGGGCGAAGGGTAGGGGCCGATAGGCTTGCCCGTTCGTCGAGGCGGTAAGTAGGCCTATGCTGCACCGCGATAAACACCGCTGCGGTTGACATATTGTTCACTGTAAGTAGACAATTTGGGGATTGAACGATGAATCCCGCGTGATGCGGCACCGTTCACATGACAATGGGGTAATGCGATGGATCGCTTTCTTGCTTTGGAAACCTTCGTGCGCGTTGTCGATCGCGGCGGATTCAGCGCCGCCGCGCAAGATTTGCGAATTTCGCGCGCAATGGTGAGCCGCCATGTGCAGGAGCTGGAGGCCCGGCTGGGGGCGCGGCTGCTGCACCGAACGACCCGCCGGGTGAGCCTGACGGAGGCTGGGCAGGTCTACTATGACCGCAGCGCGCATCTTCTGGCCGATCTGGCTTCCGCCGACAGCGAGGTGGGCGAGTTGCACACACGGCCGCGCGGTTTGTTGCGGGTGAACGGGCCGGTGGTGTTCGGCTCGCTGCATCTGTCCGCCGCCATTGCCGACTACATGGCGGCGTTTCCCGAGGTGAAGATCGAGCTGACGTTGAACGACCGCACCGTGGATCTGGTCGAGGAGGGATTCGATTGCGCGGTCCGCATCGGGCGGCTGGCCGATAGCAGCCTGATGGCGCGGCGGCTGGCGCCGTGCCGGCTGGTGATCGTGGCCTCGCCCGATTACCTGGCCCGGCGCGGCACGCCGCTGGTGCCCGGCGATCTCACGAAGCACGACTGCATCCGCTATATGTACGGCGACGGCGCCGATGTCTGGCAGTTCCATGGGCCGGACGGGCCGCTGGCGGTGCGGGTGCAGGGGCAGCTGCGCACCAACAACGGCGATGCGATGCGCATCGCGGCGAGCCGGGGAATGGGCATCGCGGTGATCCCCAGCTTCATCGTCAACGAGGAGTTGGCCACAGGCGCGCTGGTGCCGCTGATGCACGGCTGGGGTGCTGCGGACGAGTTGGCGTTGAGCGTGGTTTATCCGCCGGGACGTAACCCGTCGGCCAAGCTGCGCAGTTTCATCGACTTCCTGGTGCCGCGGTTCGGCGAGCATCCGGGATGGGACAACTGGCGCGAGCGGCGGGCGGCCGTATCTGCCTCTTGACGATGCGCGGGCCGGCACGCAGGGATGGCGCGGTTTTTCGGAGGTCGTCCCATGGATCCAGTTCTCGTTGAAGTCACCCGCGGCGGACGCGTCGAATCCGCCCACCGCGCCGCCGCCATCGTGGTGGATGCCAGCGGCGGCGTGGTGTTCACGGCCGGCGATGTCGACCAGGCAGTGTTTCCGCGCTCGGCGATCAAGGCGTTGCTGGCATTGCCGATGGTCGAAAGCGGGGCGGCGGCGCGGCTGGGGCTGAGCGATGCCGAGATCGCGCTGGCGTGCTCGTCGCATTCCGGCGAAGAGGACCATGTGGCCACGGCAGCCTCGATGCTGGCCAAGGCCGGGCGCGATGTATCGGTGCTGGAATGCGGCACCCACTGGCCGAGCTATGACGCGGCGGCGCGGGCGCTGGCGGCGGCGGGTAAGCTGCCGAGCGCGCTGCACAACAACTGCTCCGGCAAGCATTCCCGCTTCATCTGCCTGGCCTGCGACCGCGGCGACGATCCCGCGGGCTACGTGTTGCCCGGCCACCCGACGATGCAGGTGATCACCACGGCCCTGGCCGAGATGACCTCGACCGCACTGGATACGCGCAATTTCGCCGTCGATGGCTGCTCGATCCCGACCTATGCGATCCCGCTGCGGGCGATGGCGCTGGCATTCGCGCGCTTCGGCACTGGGCAGGGTCTCGCGCCCGACCGGGCAGCCGCGGCCAAGCGCATCCGCCAGGCGGTGGCGGCCCAGCCGCGCATGGTCGCCGGCACCAACCGCTTCGACACCCGGATCATCGCGGCCCTGGGCGAGCGTGTCTTCGTCAAGGGCGGCGCCGAGGGCGTGCATTGCGGCGCGATCCCGGAGCTGGGCATCGGCATCGCGGTCAAATGCGACGATGGCGCCGGGCGGGCCGCCGATATCGTCACCGCAGCCCTGATCGCCCGGCTGCTGCCGAATAATGGCCAGGTCGATCCCGTGGTGGCGCAGATCGCCCGCCCGACGCTGACCAACTGGAATGGCATCGAGGTCGGCACGATGCGTCCGGCCGGGCCGTTGGCGCAGGGCTGAGCGGCTTCGGCCCGAAGGGAAACACGAGATGCAGCTGACGCCGGAGCAGCTCGCGCTGCAGTCGCGTGCCGCAGCACTGGCCGATGGGGTGGTGCGGGCGCGGGCCGCCGAGATCGACGCGACGCGGGCGTATCCCTGGGACATCGTGGCGGCGCTGAAGGCCGAGCGGTTCATGGGCATGACCATTCCGCGCGAACTGGGCGGAGAGGGGCGCAGCTTTCTCGACACCGTGCTGGTGGTCGAGCAACTGGCGCGGGCGTGCACGGTGACGGCGCGCATCGTGGTGGAGGCCAATATGGGGGCGATCTCCTCGGTGATGGCCTATGGCACCACGGATCAGAAGCGGATGGCGGCGGCGCTGGTGCTGGCGGGCGACAAGCCGGCGATCTGCATCACCGAGCCGGATGCCGGCAGCGACGCCGGCGGGATGACGACGCGGGCGGACCGGCGCGGCAATCGCTGGGTGCTGAACGGCCGCAAGCACTGGATCACCGGCGGCGGTGTGTCGAAGCTGCATCTGATCTTCGCGCGCGCCTTTGACGAGGCGGGCGAGGAGCTCGGCGTGGGTGGATTTTTGGCGGTGCGCGGCGAGGCCGAGGGGATGCGCGTGGTCCGGCACGAGACGACGATGGGGCTGTGCGGGATGCCCGAGGCCGAGCTGGCGTTCGAGGAGATGGAGGTGACGCCGGACATGGTGCTGATGCCGCCATCGGGATTCCAGCGCGGCTTCGCCGAGCTGATCAACGCCTATAATAGCCAGCGCGTGGGCGCCGGCACGGTGGCGATGGGGATTGCCGCCGGTGCGCTGGAACATGCGGTGGCCTGGGCCAAGTCGCGCGAGCAGTTCGGCCGGCCGATTGGCGAGTTCCAGGGGCTGCAATGGATGCTCGCCGACATGCAGACGCAGCTGACCGCCTCGCGGCTGATGCTGTACGCGGCGGCGGCCTCGCGCGGGCCGAATGGCAGTGCGTTTCCCGATCCGGGGCTGGCGGCGCAGGCGAAGATCTTTGCCTCGGAGGCGGCGATCCGCATCGTCAACGACGCGCTCCAAGTGTTCGGCGCGCGCGGCTATTCGCGCGACTATCCGCTGGAACGGATGGCGCGCGACGTTCGCATGTTCACCATCGGCGGCGGCACGGCGCAGGTGCTGCGCACGCTGGTGGCTGGCCGCATGCTGGGCTGGAAACTGCCGCAGACGCGCGACGGCTATATGGGCAGCGTCTAGCGTTCAACCATCGACGCTGAGCCGGCCGTCGCGCAGGCGAAGGGTGCGGTCGAAACGGGCGGCGACGGCGGCGCGGTGGGTGATCACGATCATGCCGCGGCCGGCCATGAAGCAGCGCAGATTGGTGAGGATGGCGGCCTCGGTCTCGGAGTCCAGCGCCGAGGTGGCCTCGTCCAGGATCAGCACGGCGGGGCGGCGGAGTATGGCGCGGGCGATGCCAAGGCGTTGCAGCTGGCCGGCGGAGAGCGGTGCGCCATGGGCGCCCAGCGCCGTGTCGAGGCCGGTGGGCCAGGATTGCACCAGGGTGTCCAGGCAGGCGGCTTCGAGGGCCTGAAAGAGGCGGGCGTCATCGATGCCGCTGTCCCACAGGCGGATGTTCTCGCGCAGGCTGGCGCTGAACAGGCTGGTGGTGTGCGGGACGAGCACGACGCTGTTGCGGTGCTGGTCCTGGGGACCGGCTTCGTTGTCCAGCATGACGCGGCCGGCATCCGGGTCGAGCAGCTGGGCGAGCAGCAGGGCCAGCGTGGTCTTGCCTTCGCCGGAGGGGCCGACCAGGGCGATATGGGCGCCTGGTGGCAGGATGAGGTCGAGGCCGGACAGGACATCGGGTGCCGTGGCGTCGTGGCGGTAGGTCAGGTGCTCGGCGGCCAGGCGGGCAGGGGCGGAGTCAGGGCGCGGGCCGTCCGCGGCCTCCGGTGCTGCGCCGGCGAGGCTGGCGAGGCGGGTGGCGGCGGATCGGGCGTGGGCCATTTCCTGCAGGTTGCCGTTGAGCGCCGAGAGCGCGCCGGCCAGCCCGGCGGAGACGGCGAGGAACAGCATCAGGGCGGCGACCGGCAGGCTGCCCTGGGCGAGCATCGCGGCCCCCAGCGCGGCACCGATGCCCGGCGTGGCGACGGCGAAGAACCGGTTGGCGGCCTCGGCACGGGCGGTCGCCAGGCGCCATTCGCGCAAGGCACCGGCCTCGGCATCGTGCGCGGCGGCGAAGGGGCGTTCCAGCCGGGATTGCGCCCCCAGCGCCTTGACCGCCAGCATGGCGCTCAGCACGTCGACAATCAGCCCGAAGCGCCGGTCGCGCAGCGGCAGCCAGGCGTCGCAGGCGCGATGGGTGGCCGCTGCCAGCCACAGCGCCACGCCAAAGCCGCTGCCGGCCAGCACCAGGAAGGCCAGCGCCAGCACCGGCTGCACCCACAGCAACAGCGCGGCATAGGCGGCGATCAACACGATCTCGGCCGCCATCTCAACCGTGCGCGCGGCGACGAATTCGACCAGCGTGTCCAAATCGTCGAAGGCGCGGATCAGCGCGGCCTCGCGCCCCATCGCATAGGCGGCCAGCGGCTGGCGCAGGCTGGCGCGGAAGCGGTCGCGGGCGGCATCGCCGCGCACCGCCATCTCGTTGGCCACCGCCAGCCGGCGCCGCAACAGTGTCAGGCCGAAATCCGCGCCGGCGAGTGTCGCCACCGCCAACGCCAGCACCAGCGCGGCGCGGGCATCAAGCTGGCCGGCGATGGCGCCGTCGACGGCATGGGCGACCAGCAGCGGCGGCAGCACGGCCAGCCCCGCAAGCAGCAAAGCCAGCGCGAGCATGGCCGCGACGGCGCGGCGGCGGGCACGCAGGTGTGTGAGTGCCAGCCGGGCGAGGGTCATCCGGCCACAGGGGCGGCCAGCAGATCGGCCATCGCGGCGGACATCGCCGCCCCGGTGGTACGCTCCACCCAAAGCCACTGGCCGTTCGGGTTCAGCTCCAGGAAGACGTGTGCTCCCTCGGGCGTGACGATCAGGTCGAAGGCGCCGAACACCAGGCCATAGGCCGCCAGCATCGCGCGCAAGGCTGCTTCCACCGCGGGGTCGAGCGGCACGATGCGCTGCGGCACCTGCTCGGGCGCAACGCGGCGCCAGTCCACCTGGGCAGCCTCCACCGCCTGGCTATCGATGCGGCAACAGAACACCGCCTCGCCGATGAAGGTCACACGCATCTCGTGGTCCTTCTCGATGTATTCCTGGAACAGCGTCGGGCACAGCGCGACCGCCTCGGCATGGGCCGCGAACTCGTCGGCCGCCACCACACGGGCAAACAGCGAGCGCCAGTCCTCGCCCTCGGCATAGCCGACCTCCTTCAGCGCCTTGCACACCAGCGGGCCGCCGATCGCCGCCTGGAAGGCCCGGGCGCGGGCCGGGTCGTTGGTAATCACCGTGCGCGGCACACGCAGGCCGAGATCGTGCGCCAGCCGCAACTGCCCCAGCTTGCGCCGCGCCAGCGCATTGTCATGCGGGTTGTTGACCCAACGCACCCGCCGGTCGCCGGAAAGGCTGTCGAGCAGTTCGCGGGTCTCGCCCGTGATCAGCGCGATGGCGCCGTCATCAGTGACTGCCTCCGGTGGTGCGGGGTCGACCGGCTTGCGGTACCAGACACTGCGCGCGCCAGCCGGAAAGGCGAGCGCATGGCCCAAGCGGTCGGCAAGCGCGATCGCGCCATGGTCATCGGCGCCGATCGAAATCTCGCTATGGAAATCGTCGGTGTTAAGTCGGAACACCGGCACGTCGCGCGCACGCAAAACCCCGATCACGCTATCGGCGTGCGGGTCGAACTTGCTGGTGATGATGAGGACAGCCAGGCCCGGCTGCGGCACGTCCCCCGGCTGCGGCACGTCCAGTAGCACGTGCCGCGCCCAGGAGAGGGCTCAGTCGTCGGACTGGTACGAATACCCGCCGCGCGAGCCGTTGGAACGGCTGCTGCTGGTGGCAGCACTCAGCGGGCGGCGGCCGATCCAGGTCTGGGTCTTCGGATCGTAATAGCCCTCGGGGCCGGCATCGGGCTCGCGGATCTCGGCGTTGAGCATCAGGAAGGCGCGCGCGGCAACGGCAGGCTGGACGGACGGCGTCATGGGATCGGTACTCCTCCTGGATTGCATACAGCTTTGCTGCATCTTGAATACGCTAACGGACGCCTCGTTAATTCGGCAAGTCTTAATAATTGATCGTGTGGGCGAGGTTGCTGGCGGAACCGCGCGTCCCCACACGGTCCGCCCGGTGCTGGCCGCCTCATGGGTTCCCGGCAAGGCGGGCCAGGCGGCGTTGCCATGCAAACAGCAGCGGTGTCACCACCAACTCCATCGCCAGTGCCGCGACCATCGGTCCGCCGGGCCAGCCCTGCGACGGCAAGGCGAACAGCCGCGCCAGCCCGCCCAGCACCACGAACGCGGTGAGCAGCGCGAAACGGGCGCGATGCCGGGGCAGGGCGGGCACGCTTGCCCAGAACGCCAGGCCGACGCCCAGCAGAAGGCCGGACAGGTAGCGGACATGGCTGTCCAGCGCCGGGTTCGCGCCCGCCGACGTGCCCAGCAGGGCGTCTCCCAGCACGATCCCGGCGCCGCCGGCCAGCACGGGAACGCAGGCGGCGAGCGCCACCGCGGCCTGGGCCAGCCGTTTTTCACGCAGTATCGCGGCCGGGTGCTGCATCGTGGTCTCTCCTGCGGGGTACCGTTGCACGGCATGGAGTGCACCGCATGGCGCGGCCGATTGCTTTCAATTCACCCTGCGCCAGTGTATCCCCCCGCGCCATGAGCACCGATGCCCCCCTTTCCGCCACGCGGGCCGAGATCGCGCGCCGCCGCACCTTCGCGATCATCTCCCATCCCGATGCCGGCAAGACCACGCTGACCGAGCGGCTGTTGCGCGCCGGCGGGGCGATCCAGCTGGCTGGCAACGTGCGCGCCAAGGGCGAGCGCCGGCGCACCCGCTCGGACTGGATGGGCATCGAGCGCGACCGCGGCATTTCGGTCGTCACCTCGGTGATGACCTTCGAATACCGCGACTGCGTGTTCAACCTGCTGGACACGCCGGGCCACGAGGATTTCTCCGAGGACACCTACCGCACCCTGACCGCCGTCGACGCGGCGGTGATGGTGATCGACGCGGCGAAGGGCATCGAGGCGCGCACGCGAAAACTGTTCGAGATCTGCCGGCTGCGCGACATCCCGATCCTGACCTTCATCAACAAGATGGACCGCGAGGCGCAGGACCCGTTCGCCCTGTTGGACGAGGTAAGCTCGGCGCTGGCACTGGACACCGCGCCGGTGACCTGGCCGGTCGGCCGGGCATCGACGTTTGCCGGCACCTATGACCTGCGCAAGCGGGAGTACCACCTGACCGAGGACCTGCCGCAATCGGATGCGCGGATGATCGCGCTGGGCGAGGAGCTTGACCTGGTGCGCGCGGCCCTGCCCGAGTTCAACGTGGCGGAATTCGAGGCCGGACACCTGACGCCGGTGTATTTCGGCAGCGCGATCAAGGAAATCGGGGTGGCCGACCTGCTGGACGGGCTGGCCGAGTATGGCCCGCGCCCGCGTGCCCAGCCGGCCGATACCCGCATCGTGGAGGCCAACGAGCCGCATCTGACCGCGCTGGTGTTCAAGATCCAGGCCAACATGGACCCCAACCACCGCGACCGCATCGCCTTTGCCCGGGTGTGCAGCGGAAAGCTGGTGCGCGGGATGCGCCTCAAACAGGTCCGCACCGGCAAGGTCATCCCGCTGCACGCACCGCAATTCTTCTTCGCCCGCGACCGTCAAATTGCCGACGAGGCCTTCGCTGGCGATGTCGTCGGCATCCCCAACCACGGCACGCTGCGCATCGGCGATACGCTGTCGGAGGAGGAGGACATCAACTTCGTCGGCGTGCCGTATTTCGCCCCGGAAATCCTGCGCCGGGTGCGGCTGGACGACGCGATGAAGGCAAAGAAGCTGCGCCAGGCGTTGCAGGAATTGGCCGAGGAGGGCGTGGTGCAGCTGTTCCGCCCGCAGGATGGCGCGCCGCCGATGGTCGGCGTGGTCGGCACCTTGCAGCTCGACGTGCTGGTGTCTCGCCTGATGGGCGAATACGGGGTCAAGATCGGCTTCGAACAGACGCCCTATTCGCTGGCGCGCTGGGTCTCCGGCGAGAAGCTGGCACTGGCCAAGTTCGTCGCCGACAACCGCACCGCGATGGCCGATGACGTCGATGGCGACCCGGTGTTCCTGGCCAGCTCAGCCTTCATGCTGAAGCGCACCGCCGACCTGCATCCCGGACTGACGTTCCGCGACATCAAGGACTTCAAGGCGACGCAACTCGCCTAAAGCACCGCCTCAGGCGGTGCGCACGCTGCGATCCACACCGGCCCAGGCCGGCAGGTTGCCGCCGACCGTCTCGGGCGTGCGGCCAAGCTTGCGGGCGACGCTATCGCGCTCGAAGGCATACATGATCGGCACCAGGCCAATGCCGACCAGCAGCACGACGAACCAGAACCGGGTCGGGCCGACCTCGGTGAGCCACATGTTGTTGGTGAGCAGCAAGGCGGCCGCGCCGACGAAGCAGAGCAGGTCGATGGCGACGCCGGTGACTGCCAGCATGACAATGCGAGGGTGCATGTGCGGGATCCTGAAATGGCGCCCACGCGTCCGGTGAAACCGGCGGATGGACCGTGGGAGGGCGAACTCGAAAATAGTCGGCCGGGTTGTTGCTGCCGCCTACTGGATCAGGGCTCTGCAACAACGGTGCCACATCGCGACAAGCCCGATGGACAAAACGCGGGACGAAAAATGTCTTAAAAAAAACTTAAACCCGGAGAATTTGGACTGCCGGTTTCACCTTTGGTTAAGTTTTGCTGCCCTCGCACCCAGCATCGCAATTTGCAAGGCATGCCGCGAAATCCGCGCATCATCTGGAAAAAGAGATGCGCTCGCCCCCGCCGGCAATCAGCGCCGCCGCTTGATCGGGATCAACGCCAGGCCGCACCTGCGGTCCTAGAAGGGGTGCGCGATAGTGAACCCGAGGAGAAACCCGATGACGCAGCAAAGCCAACCGACCGTATGGGTCCTGATCGCCGACGGAGAGCACGCCCGCGTGGTGGTGCCGGCCGCGCGCGAGGGCCAGTTCGCCACCCGCATTGCCTTCGACCCCGCCAGCGCCCGGCTGCACGCCGATGCCGCCGGCGCTGAGGTCGAACGCCGCTTCGAAGCGGCCGAAGCCGGGCATCACGCCCAAAATTCGGCCCGCGACCCGAAGGTGCTTGGCGAGCAGGGCTTCGCCGTATCGGTGGCGCATCACATCAACTCCCATGCGCTGAAGCATGATTTCGACCAACTGGTGCTGGTCGCCCCCGGCCGCACGCTGCACCATTTGCGCGAAGCGCTGGCGCCCCAGGCCGCCTCCAAAGTGGTCGGCTCGGTCTCCAAGGACTACGCCAAGCTTGCTGACCATGACCTGTCGCCGCATCTGGCGCAGTGGTGGCTGGCGCCCGCTGGCTAGTGGCGACGCCACGGGAAGCATTTCTTCATCTTTGTCGGGGAGACTGAAAGGGCGCGCGAACCAGAGAGAGTCATCCGGCTAGTTCACGACTCCAAGGGCCTGCCATGATCGCGCCAAGAGGTGATTGAACCAATGACGCGCATGACTCTTTCTGGCACGAAAATCCGTGCCATTTCAGCGAATTACCGGAATCGCAAGGCGATGCTGGCCCGCTCGGTGGCACTGGCCGCCCTGTTGGGAGTGACCGGTTGCAATAGTCTGTCCAGCATGACCGCGAGCGAGCCCGACCCGTCGGTGAAGCTGGCCGGGATCTTCCTCAACGCCGGGGCGTCGGATGCCGCCTTGCGGGCGGCCGACGACGCCCTGACGCGCCAGCCACGCAATGCCGCGGCGCTGAAGGCGCGGGCCGATGCGCTGGTGCAGATGGGCCGGACCGAGGATGCGCAGATCGCCTATGCCGCGCTGATCGCCGCCACCCCATCCGACATCGCGCCGCGCATCGCGCTTGGCCGGATGCTGGTGCAGAACAACCCGGCGGCGGCCGAACAGCTCTTCGCCGAGGTGCTGGCGCGCGCCCCCGGCAACGCCATCGCGATGAACAACATGGGCATCGCCCGTGACCTCCAGGGCCGCCATGTCGAGGCCCAAGCGGCCTATCGCGCCGCGCGCGCGGTTGATCCCAAGATGACCGGCGCCAGCGTCAACCTCGGCCTGTCGCAGGTGCTGGCCGGCGATATGAACGAGGCGGTGCGCACCCTGTCGCCGCTGGCTGCCCTCGATGACGCGCCCGCCGCGGTGCACGAAAACCTGGGCATCGCCCTGGCCGCTCGCGGCGAGACCGCCGAGGCAAAGCGCGTGATGGCCCGGGTGATGTCGCCGGCGGAGATTACCGTGGCACTGGCGCAGGTCCGCCGTACTGGCGCGCCTCAGGTCGCGGCGATCGCCCCGCGTCCGGCGGCGCCAACGCCGGTCCAGGCAGCGCCCATCGCCGCCGCACCCATCGCCGCCGCGCCCATCGCAGCGGTGCCAATCGCAGCGGTGCCAATCGCAGCACTGCCGGTTCCCTTGACCGCCGTCGCGGTTCCGGTCGCCCTCGTCCAACCGGTCGCGCGCGCGCAGCCCGTGGCGCCCGCGGTAGCGCCGATTGCCGTGGTAGCCGAGCCGGCACCCGCCGCGCTATTGGCCGAACCGGTGCGCCAGGCCGGCATGGCCGTGGCGATGCCAATCGCCCCGGGCACCCCAGTCGCCGTCCCTCCGGCGCGATCGGGGGCAGCCTATGCCCAGCTCGCAATGGCGCAGTCGGCCGGCCGTGCGCGCGCCCGCTGGGGCGAAATCAGCGCCAGCCAGGAGACACTGCTGGCTGACCGCCGCCTCGTCGTGGCCGCCACAAGCTACCGCGACCAGGCGGTCTGGGCGGTCCGCACCGGCCCCTTCGCCTCGCCGCGCCAGGCCGAGAGCTTTTGCCAACAGCTGATCGCCGCCGGCCAGGATTGCTGGGCGATCATCCCCGCGCCCGATGCAGCACCCGATGCAGCACCCGGGGCGACGTCAGCCGAGGCGACCGCAACCCCTGCCACCTCGCCTGCCACCTCGCCTGTCACCGCAGCCGCAATCGCCGCGCCCGCCGCTCCCCTCGCGCCACGCGCCACCTACGCCCAACTCGCCGCGTCCGACAGCGAGGCGGCCGTCGTCGGCGAATGGGAACGGTTGCAGCGCAAGATCGGCACCCTGCTGCGCGACCGCCAACAGATCACCATGGCGGCCGAAGTTGCCGGGCGTCAGGTCTGGCGCCTGCGCACCGGCTCGTTCGAACAGCCCCGCGCCGCCGAGGCCTTCTGCGCCGAAGTGCGCGCCGTCGGCGGCAAGTGCTGGGCCGCCACCGGCAGCTGACCAGCCGCTACCCTGTCGTGCTGCTGGGCGCGTTGCCGGGCCAGCGCGACAGCACCGCCTCGATCGACATCGCCTCGCCGTACAGAAAGCCCTGACCGGCATCACACCCGGCCTCACGCAACATTGCCTCCACCGCCGCCGTCTCGATCCCCTCCGCCACCACCCGCAGCCCGAGCGCCTGTGCCAGCCGGATCGTCGCCCGCACCAGCCGTTCCGCCTCCGGCAGGTCAACGACGCGGGCGACAAAGCTGCGGTCGATCTTCAGCTCGCTGAACGGCATCCGCAGCAGTGCCGGCAGGGTGGCAAAACCGGTGCCGAAATCATCCATCGCACAGCCCACCCCGCGCCGCCGCAGAATGCCCAACACCTCGACCGCGCGCTCCGGATCGGCGAACGGCTGGCCCTCGGTGATCTCGATCACCAATGCAGCACCCGGCAGCCCGGCGGCGTCCAGGTGCCCAGCGATCGCATCCGGCAAGCCCGGGTCATCCAGCAGCGCCGGCGACATGTTCACCGCCACCGTCGCTGCGGGATGGTGGCGCCGCAGCAGCGCCGCGGCCGCCAGCGAGTCGCGCAACACGGACTGGCTGAGCCGGCCGATCAGCCCGGCCTGTTCGGCCACCCGGATGAAGCGGTCCGGCGCGATGGCGCCGCCTGCGGCATCGGTCCACCGGCTCAGCGCCTCAACCCCGGTCAGCGCGCCGGTGGCCAGCGCGACCTGGGGCTGGAATGCCGTGCGGATCTCGCCGCGCTGCATCGCCGCGGCCAGCATCGCCGCGGTCAGCATCGCCGCACTGGGGTCCACGTGCGGCAGGTCGGTGGGGTCCGGACGGAAGGGGGCCAATGGTGCTCGCGCGAGTGAAATTGCTTGCCGGTCAGGAACCGCCGGCAACGGACGATGATCCTCCTCCATACCGCGATCCCAAAGGAAAAATCTTCATATTTCCGTGCGCCCGGCAAACCGCGCGGCCTGCGTCATGGCCTGATTGGCGCACAATTCCGCCGCCCGGCCATCAGGCAATCCTCGGTCTGGGTCACGCTGGCGAGGTGACGCGCCAGCACATAGCCGCCGGCGACCAGCACCAGCAACAGCACCAGCGCCGCCAGCGCCCGCCCCCGCGACGGCGGCTCCTCCCCACTCACGGCCGGGCGCCCCGCTGTTGACATGGCGACACCGCGCCAGTCACTTCGCGCAATGTCCCAGTCACTCCGTTGCATGAAACGCTGGCTGCCATTGCTCGCCCTGATCCTGTGCTGGTCCGAGCCCACCTGGGCCGCCGGTCAGGCCCGGCATTTCACCACAACCGACGGCGTCCGGCTGCACTATATCGAGGCCGGCCAGGGCGCGCGCACCCTGGTCTTCGTCCCCGGCTGGACCATGCCGGCCTGGATCTTTGAACGTCAGCTCGCCAGCCTGTCGCGCCAGTTCCGTGTCATCGCCTTCGACCCGCGCAGCCAGGGCGACAGCGCCATCGCCCCGGCCGGCCACGACCACATCCGCCGCGGCCGCGACATCGCCGAGCTGGTCGCCCGCCTCGGACCCCAACCCGTCGTCCTCGCCGGCTGGTCGCTCGGCGTGCTCGACGTGCTGGCCTACCTGCGCCTGCACGGCGACGCCAAAATCGCCGGCCTGGTCCTGATCGACAACTCCGTCGGCGAGGAACCGCCCCCCGTCCTGCCACCCGCCGCCGCCGGCCCGCCCGGCCCGAAGCTGCCGCGCGAGGTCCAGGTACGCCGCTTCGTGCGCGGCCTGTTCGTCCACAAACAGCCCGACGCCTGGCTCGAGCGCCTCGCCCAGGCCGCCCTGCGCACCCCCGAACCCGTGGCGGCCCAACTCCTGGCCTACCCCGTGCCGCGCAGCTGGTGGAAGGACGCGCTCTACTCCACCGCCCGCCCGGTGCTCTACATGGTGCGGCCGAAATGGACCGGCCAGGCCGAAAACGTCCGCGCCAAGCACCCCAGCGCGGAGGTGATCCTGCTCGACAATTCGGTCGGCCACGCGCTGTTCGTGGATGATCCCACAGGTTTCGACAACCGGCTGCGGGATTTTCTGCGGCGGCGGGTTTGGCCGTAAGCAAGGGTTCTTTTTTGAAAAAAAGAACCAAAAAACTTTTATCCGTTTGGGCTCGGGCTCCCATGTCGGCACGGGTCTAAAACGGATAAAGTCTTTTTGCTTCTTTTTCTTCAGAAAAAGAAGACTTCCCTTTCTGCCCTAGGACCGCAATGCCCCGCCTCTCCATCGCCGCCCTGCTGCCGCTCTTCCTCGTCTCGGCCGCCATGGTCGGCATCCAGATCGCGCTCACCCGCTACTTCGCGGTGGCGAAATGGTCCGAGTATGGCTACTGGGTGATCTCCATCGTGCTCGCCGGCTTCGCCCTGTCCGGCGTGGTGATGGCGCTCGCCCGCGACTGGTTCGCCGCGCGCGGCCGGGTGCTGCTGGACTGGCTGCCGGCCTTCCTGATCCTGGCCGCGGCCGTCGGCTTCCACTTCGTCGCGGCCAATCCGTTCAACCCGCTGCAACTGCAGAACCCCGCCACCTTCGAGGCCCAGCTCTGGAACATCGCGGCCTATTACGTGGTGCTGCTGCCGTTCTTCTGCGGCGGCGGCGTCTATATCAGCCTCTACTTCATCCTCAACGACCGCGAGATCGGCCGGGTCTACGGCTATGACCTGACCGGCGCCGGTGCGGGCTCGCTGCTCGGCTTGGCGCTAATGTGGGTGCTGCACCCGTTCATGCTGCTGCCCGCGCTGCTGATCCCGCTGGCGCTGGCCGCCTTGTTCACAAGCCGTGCCTGGGTGCGCCCGGCAACCCTGGCCGCGCTGGCCGCCGGCATGGCGCTGAGCATCTTCGCCAGCGAGGCGCGCTTCAACGACTACAAGAGCATCTACGCCCCGCTGAACGTGCCGGACAGCCGCACCCTGGCCGAACTGCGCCAGCCGCGCGGGCTGTATCACCTGCTGGAGAACTTCACCGAGCGGGTTGACACCGATCTGTCGAACAACGCCGGCATGTTGGGCCTGCCGGGACCGCCGGGCGCGCTCGGCCTGTATCGCGACGGCAACCGCCTCGCCGCGTTGCCAAAGCCGGGTGGCATCGATGCTGGCTATGCCCCGGCCACGCTCGCCGCCCTGCCATACGCCATGCTGACCGCGCCGCGCGTGCTGCTGGCCGGCGCCTCCGGTGGCTTCCGCATCGCCGAGGCGCTGAGCCTGGGCGCCGGCGCCCTGGAAGTGGTGGAGTCCGAGCCGGTCCTGCTCGGCATCCTGCGCCATGGCATGGGCGAGGTGCCGCCCTTCAAGCCCCACCCGCGGGTGCGCCTGCGCGGCGACAGCCCGATCGCCGCGGCCGCCGATGGCCCGTACGACATGGTCGACATCTCGCTCGACTTCCTCGACACCGCCGAGGCCAACAGCGCCGCCTTTGCCGGGGAGGCGCTGGCCACCTACCTGCGCGCGCTGAAGCCAGGCGGCATCGTCTCGATCCCGGTCTCGATCCGTGAATTCCCCGCCTATGCCGTGCGCATGCTGGCCACCGCCCGCCAGGGCCTGCTCGCCGCCGGCATCACCGATGTGCCCGCCCATGTGCTGGTCGTCCGCAGCGCCTGGAACGTGCGCATTCTGCTCTCCAGCCGCCCGTTCGACGCCGCCCGCATCGCCATCGCGCGCGAATTCGCCGAGGCGCGTTCCTTCGACATCTCGTGGTTCCCCGGCATGGACCTGCCCAGGGAAGAGGGGGGCGCCAAGCGCGCCATCTACAACGACCTGCCCTCGGTCTCCTTCGCGGATGGCGCCGTGACCTCGGGCGAAGGCGCCCATGACGCGGTCGCCGACGAGGCCCTGTCGATCCTGCGCGGCCAGGCCAGCCTGTCGGTCGATGCCTTCGACCTCGCTCCCATCACCTATGACCGGCCGTTCTTCTACGCCGTGCTGCGCCTGACCGAGCTGGGCACCATCATCAAGCGGCTCGAATTGCTGCCCCAGGCCGAGATCGGCCCGCTGGTGAACGTGGCGGTCCTGGGCCAGGCGATAGTGATCGCGCTGCTGGTCCTGGTGCTGCCGTTGCTCGGCGGCAGCCGGGTTCGCACCGGCGCCGGCTGGACCGGCACAGCGCGGGCGGTGGTGTATTTCTCCTGTCTGGGCCTCGGCTTTCTGTTCGTCGAGATGTTCATGATCGAGCGGGCGAGCTTCTGGCTGAACGACCGCAGCTCGGGCTTCGCGCTGGTGCTGACCGGCATGCTGATCTTCTCCGGCTTCGGCGCCATGCTGACCGGCCGGTTCGCGCCCATCGCCGCTAAGGCCATCCTGGTCTGCACCATCGTCGTCGTCCTCTGGGCCGTGCTGGTGCTGCTGTTCCTGCAGGACCTGATGCTCGCCACCCTCGGCCTGCCATGGCTGGTCCGCGCCGCGCTGGTGCTCGCCATCGCCGCGCCGGTCTCTATCGCCCTCGGGCTGCCCTTCCCGCTCGGGCTCAGCCGGGTGGGCTCTGGCGGGTTCCTGCCCTGGGCCTGGGGGCTCAACGGTGCCTTCTCGGTGGTATCCACCCCGCTGGCCAATCTGACCGCCATCGGGGCCGGATATGACCGGGTTCTGTTATGCGCCGTGTTGCTGTATGTGACCGCCCTGTTGACCTTTCCCCGACTGCATTCCGGAGCCGTCCGCTCGTGACAATGTCCCTTTCGCGCCGTGCCGTCCTGTCCGCCCCCCTCGCCCTGGCCGCCCCCGCCGTGTTCACCCGCCCGGCCGCCGGCGCGGTCAATGCCGGTTCCGGCTGGACCCGCGCTGCGTTCCAGGCGGCGATGGTCCAGTCCGGCCGCCCTGTGGAACTCTCTGACGCCAGCTTCAACGCCATCCAGACGCGCCGCCCGGTGGCCCTTCGCCGCATCGAGAGCTACCTCAAGGAACGCCTCGGCAGCGCCGATCCCGAAGTGATGCGCGCCTTCGCCGAAGTGCCGCGCGAGTATTTCCACTACCAGTACGACGCCAAGGCCCCGACGCCGTCGAACGCCTACGAATCTGAGCCCAAGCCCTGGGGCCTCGGCTACGGCTCCGCCCTCTCGGACTATCTAGGCCAAGCCTACATGACCCAGGTCGCCAAGCCGAAAGCCGGCGACGTCACGCTCGAGATCGGCACCGGCAGCGGCTACCAGTCCAGCATCCTGTCGCGCATCTGCAAGGAGAGCTACTCGATCGAGATCATCGAGCCGCTCGGCCGCGCCGTCGGCAAGATCTTCGCCCCGCTCGGCTACGACAACGTCAAATCCCGCGTCGGCGACGGCTATTTCGGCTGGCCCGAGGTAGAGGGCGGCTTTGACATCATCATCATCACCTGCGCCGCCCAATACGCCCCCCCGGAACTGTTCAAGCAGCTCAAGCCCGGCGGCCGCGCCCTGATCCCGATCGGCCAGCCGTTCAAGCGCGGGCAGTTCCTCTACGTCTACACCAAGGACGCCGAGGGCAAGATCCACTCGCGCAAGGATGTCGGGGTGTTCTTCATCCCGATGACCGGGACGATGATGAAGACGCCGGCGCCGAAGACGTAAGGAAGGCGTTCTTTTTTGAAAAAAAGAACCAAAAAACTTTTTTTCCACTTGCTTATGGATAAAAGTCTTTTTGCTTCTTTTTCTTCAGAAAAAGAAGAATCTTGCTGATGCCGCCAACCGTCGAAATCACCCCCGAACGCCCCGGCGACCAAGCCGCCATCGCCGCCGTCCACTGCGCTGCCTTCAACAACACCTACGAAGCCGCCGTCGTCGCAGGCCTGCGCGAGGGCGGTTTCGCCATCGCCTCGCTGGTGGCGAGGGTCGACGGCCAGGTCGCCGGCCACGTGATGTTCTCGCGCATGACCGTGCGCGTGGACAGTCGTGACGTCCCGGCCGCAGCGCTGGCGCCGCTGGCGGTGGACGAGAACTGGCGACGGATGGGATTGGGCGGAAGGCTGGTGGAGGCGGGGATCGGGGCGGCGCGCGAGGCCGGGATGCACTGCGTCGTGGTGTTCGGCGATCCCCAGTATTATCGCCGTTTCGGATTTTCGCTGCAAGCAATGGCGCATCTGCGCACGCCGTATGGGCCCGGCCGGCTGATGGGACTGGAGTTGGTGCCAGGCGCCATGGCTGGACAGGCTGGCGAGGTGCGGTACCCCGCGCCGTTCGCGCGAGCCCAAGGGTAGCGGACGCCGGCCGCTTCGCGCATCCTTCCGGCACAGGGAGGACCGCAGCATGAAAATCGGCTTCATCGGCGTGGGCAATATGGGTGGACCCATGTGCCGCAACATCATCAAGAACACCAACCACCAGGTGGTGGTGCACGATCTAGATCCCGTCGCCGTCGAGCGCTGTACCGCGCTGGGGGCGAGTTCGGTGCCGAGCATTGCAGCATTGGCGGGGTGCGATGTCGTGTTCACCTCCTTGCCGATCCCGTCGGTCGTCGAGACGGTGATGGCCGGGCTGGCCGCGACGGCGGTGGCCGGGACGGTGGTGATTGATCTGTCGACCAACTCGCCGGAAGTAGCGCAGGCGATGGCGGCAGCCCTGGCGGCGAAGGGGGTTGTGATGCTGGAGGCGCCGGTGTCGGGCGGGGTGGCGCGGGCGGCGGAGGGGACGATTGCGGTGATGGTGGGCGGCGACGAGCAGGTGTTCGAGGCGCAGTTGCCGTTGTTTGCCAGTTTCTCGGCCAAGGCGATCCATGTCGGGGATGTCGGCATGGGGTCGGTGGCCAAGCTGATCAACAACATGCTGGCGTTCTGCAACATGGCCGCGGCGGCCGAGGGGTTGATGATGGGGGCGGCGGCGGGGATTGACCTGAAGAAGCTGGCCGAGGTGGTTTCGATCAGCTCGGGCGCGTCGGGGTCGTTCACCTCGCTGTCGACCAAGGCGTTTGCCGGGAATTTTGCGCCGGGGTTTGCGCTTGATCTCGCGCATAAGGATCTGCGGCTGGCGGTTCAATTGGCGGACAAGACCGGGGTGCCGGGGACGGTGGCGCCGAATGTGTTGAACCTGTTGCGGTCGGCGCGGGCGATGGGGCTGGGGGGCGAGGATTCCAGTGCGATGATCAAGGTCTATGAGCGGATGATGGGACGGGAGGTTCGCTGGCCGCCTGCCTGACCTCGGCGATGATGGCGTCCAGCAGGCGGGCGGCGAAATAGGGCGGCAGGGCTTCGCCGATCAGGACGATGCGGGTGGTGTGGTCGGCGGTGGGCCAGGCGGGCAGGAAGTCGGGTTCGCTGAAGACGTGCTGGACGCCATGGATGACCGCCGGTTGGCCGGGGGTTTCTTCGATATCGACGATGCCTTTCAGGCGCAGCAGGCGGGGGCCGATGTGTTCGGCCAGGGCTTGTAAGAGCAGGGTCAGGGCGAGGGCGGGGACGGGGCCGGTGCGGATGGTCGCCGAGGTGATCGCGGCCGTGTGCAAGGCGGTCGGCGGGTAGTCGGCGGGCAGGCGGGCGGCTTGGGCGAGGAGCCATTTTGCGTCGGCGGGGCCGGCGGTTGGGGTGACGGCCGGGTTCAGGGCGGCGAGGTGGGCGCGGAGTTCCGGGCTGGGCGGCGTGCGGTCGGTCTTGGTCAGCAGGATGCGGTCGGCAAGTGCGACCTGGCGGCGGGCTTCGGGGTGGTGGGACAGGGTTGTGTGGCCGAGTTCGGAGTCGACCAGGGTGATGATGGCGTTGATGGTGAAGCGGTTGGCCAGGGCGGGGTCGGTCATCAGGGCGGCGAGGATCGGGGCGGGGTCGGCGAGGCCGGAGGTTTCGATCAGGATTCGGGCGAAGCGGATTTCGCCGGCTGCACGGCGGGCATCGAGGTCGAGCAGGGTTTGGACGAGGTCGGTGCGGATGGCGCAGCACAGGCAGCCGGTCGTCAGGGTCAGCAGGGTTTCGGTGCTGTTGGAGATCAGGTCGTGGTCGAGGCCGATTTCGCCGAATTCGTTGACGATCACCGCCGTGTCGGACAGGCTTGGGTCAGGCAGCAGGCGGGCGATCAAGGTCGTCTTGCCACAACCCAGAAACCCCGTGATGACGGATACAGGTACCATGGACAATCCCGACCATATCATTCGCGATCTCGCAAGCCTGCGGGCAATCTATGGCATGCCGGCCGGCGCCGCGGTGAGCAAGGAGGTGGATCATCTGCATCCGCATTACCAGGCACTGATCAAGGCGTCGCCGTTCTGCGTCCTGGCGACGGTGGGGGATACCGTTGAGATCACGCCGCGCGGGGATGCGCCGGGGTTTGTCGAGATCCGGGATGCGCACACGCTGTTGTTGCCGGACCGGCGGGGGAATAACCGGATCGACAATCTGCGCAATATCATTGCGGACCCGCGCGTGACCTTGCTGTTCCTTATTCCGGGGGTGGGGGAGACGATTCGGGTGATCGGGCGGGCGGTGATCAGCGTGGAGCCTTCGTTGCTGGCGCGGTTCGTGGTGAATGGGCAGTTGCCGCGCAGCGTGCTGGTGGTGACGGTTGAGAGCTGTTTCTTCCAGTGTGCCAAGGCGTTGATGCGGTCGAAGCTGTGGGAGGCCAGCGCGCAGATCGAGCGGACGGCGCTGCCGAGCAATGGGCGGATCCTGGAGGATATCACCAAGGGCGAGTTCGACGGGCAGGCGTATGACAAGGTGTCGTATCAGCGGTTGTTGGACACAATGTATTGATATCGTAACAAATAGGACGCGGTGGGGCGGGGCAGGCTAACGGTCGTATTTTCGCCAAGCCCGGGCGGCGGCGCGGATGTTGGCCGGGAGCGGGCGGAAGGGGGTTGGCGGCGGCCATGTGGCCGGCGGCTGTGGTTTTAGCCGAACCCGTGGCGGGGGTGTGGGGCGTCGGGGTAGGGCGAGCCAGGGCGGCAGTTCGATGCCGTAGCCGCGGCAGAGCGGGCGCAGGATGCGGCCGGCCTGCGGGGCGGCCTCGACCAGGGCGCGGGTGTCCGGGCGGGCGAGGAAAGCCTCGATGTGCGGGGTGAACTGGGCGGTGGGCTGGAGGGCCTTTACCAGCCAGTAGCGACCGGTGGGGAGGCGCGCGGGCCGGGCGGGGCGATCCGGGCGCGGCCTGGGCGCGCGGGTGCGGGGCTTGGGCAAGGTGTTGGCCTGCCAGCGGAGCGCCAAATGGTCGAGCCGGCGGAGCATGCGGGCGACACGCCAATGGATGTCGCTCAACAGAACGGATCGGTCCCGCAACTTCACCGCATATAGGCCGAGCATGGTGCAGACGCCGTTGATGACGACTGCGAAGGCCTGGCCCAGGGCGGAGGTGGCGGATAGAACGAACATTGGGGCATTATATATAACTGACGTAGGTTTTGCAATGGGAAAATTTGGGGGTTTGGCGAAATTTTCCTGGAGCGAGGAGGGGAGGGGAAGACTTCTTTTTGTGAACAAAAAGAAGCAAAAAAACTTTATTCGTTTGGCTTGGGTGAGTCCGTTGGGAGCGCGGCGAGATGAAAAAGCGTGGATCCTTCGCTGCGCTCAGGATTGTCTCTTGGAAAGAGGCTAGGCTTGTCGTGCGTCCCGACGAGGGGGGTGCCGTGATCCGGGTGGCCACCCGGATCACGGCGCGGACAGGCCGGTCGTCTCAGGACAGGGTTTAACGCCCGTCGTCATCTGGGCCACC
>CAMBRC010000075.1 GCA_945869965.1 Asaia bogorensis | reverse complement strand
CAATCGTTCGACACACCGCGCTGAACCTGCTGTCTGCCGCCAGACCCACCACAAGCTTCAAAAACCGCCGCAAGAAGGCCGGGTGGAACGTCGATTACCTGGAGACAGTGCTCAGAGGGAACGCATGACGTTCAAGCGATTCGCCTGTGGGAGGCCCCCCGACCCCATTGCCGAAAGCAAGGCTGGGGGGATATATTATCGGGTTTTTGCGTAGCTGAGGCAGTCGCGCGGTTCGGCGGAAATGTTCGGGTGCATGATCCAGCGGCGCAGAATGCCTTCCCGAGCCAGCCCGGATTTTTCCATGACCCGGGCCGAACCGATATTGTCGACGTCGCACACCCCGCCGATCCGCCAGATGTCCGGCTGGGCCAAGGCCCAGGCGACGACCGCCGTCAGGGCCTCCGTCATGAGGCCCTTGCCCCATTCGGACCGCGCCAGGACGTATCCGTATTCGGCCTTGAACTGCGCCGCCCGGCGCAGATCGAAGGCGCCGACGATCTCCTGCGCCTGCGGCATGACCATCGCATAGGTCCGGGAAGTGGTCGCGGCCAGGCAGGATTCTATGTAGGCTCCGGTTTGCGCCACACTCGTGTGTGGTTGCCAAGTCAGGTATCGGCTGACTTCGGGATCCCGCGTGTAGCGCAGGAATATCGGCTCCGCGTCGGCGCGGCAGATCGGCCGGAGGAGCAGGCGCGCGGTGTGTATTGTGCTTGGAAACATGGCGAGAAGCTGCCTCCATTGGAAGAGGGTGCAGGGGGCTCGGCCCCCTGCCGGGTCAAGGGCGGAGCCCTTGCGTTGCCTGCTTAGTACGTCGCCCGCCCCCCCGAACAATCGAACACCGCCCCGGTGGAAAAGCTGGCCTCCTCGCTGCACAGCCAGCAGACCATCGCGGCGACCTCATCGACCGTACCGAAGCGGCCCATGGGGATTTTCGACAGCATGAAGTCGATATGCGCCTGCGACATCTGTTCGAAGATCGGCGTGCGGACCGCTGCGGGGGTGACGCAGTTGACGCGGACGGGGGTGTTCGCCAATTCCTTGCCGAGGGATTTGGTCAGGCCGATCACGGCGGCTTTTGAGGTGGAATAAGCCGCCGCGTTGGGGTTGCCTTCCTTGCCGGCGACCGAGGCGATGTTGACGATGCGGCCCCAGCCGCCGGCCAGCATGTGCGGCACCACCGAGCGGTTGCTGTAGAAGACGCCGTTGACGTTGACGTCCATCACGCGCTGCCAGTCGGCAATCGGGTATTCCCAGACCGGGCCGTTGGGTCCGGTGATGCCGGCGCAGGCGACCAGGATGTCGATACGGCCCAATGCGGCGGCGGTGCTGACGCCAGCGGCCATGACGGCGGCGGGGTCGACGAGGTCGAGGCAATCGGCGTGGACGGGGGCGCCGATGCGGGCGGCGGCGTCATCCAGCGCCGCACGGTCGCGGTCCCAGATGGCGAGCCGGGCGCCCTCGGCGGCGAGGCGGCGGGCGATGGCCAGGCCGATGCCGGATACCCCGCCGGTGACCACTGCCACCCTGTTCGCGAACCGGTCTGCCATGTCTGCGTGCTCCCTGTCGTGGCGCCTTGATAGGCTGGCGGGGTGGGGTGTGCCCAGCCCTGTGTTGCGCGCCCCTCTGTTGCCGCGTTCGGGTTGGGGACTATGATCGCGCGGTCACGGAGGAACTTTTCTGATGCCGATCCCGACGGATTCCTGGGTTTCGATTGGTGCCGCCAGCACGCCGGTGTTTTCCAAGGACGGGACGCGGCTGTTCCACATGCGCGGGGCCGGGCTGCCGCAGGTATGGGTGATGGACCTGGACGGCGGCAATGCGCGCCAGTTGAGCCAGCATGACGAGAAGGTGGGGCTACTGCGGCGCAGCCCGACGGATGACCGGCTGGTCTGGTCGATCGACGCGGGCGGGGACGAGTTGCATCAGTTCTGGCTGCTGGAGCCCGGCGCCGCGCTGCGGGCGCTGACGACGAATGCCGCGGTGATGCACAATTTCGGCGGGTTCTCGCCGGACGGCACGCGGATCGCGTATTCGGCCAATGATCGCGACCCGATGTATTTCGATGCCGTGGTGATGGATCTGGCCAGCGGCGGGACGGTGCGGCTGCATCACGGGCCGTGCGTGATCTCGGTCGCCGCCTGGTCGCCGGATGGCACTCGGCTGGCCATCATCGAGGACCATGGCGGGATCGAACAGCACGTGATCCTGTTGACCGTGGCCACCGGCGCGGCGCACGAGATCCCGCGCAGTCGGCCGACGCGCTACCAAGGCCTGCGCTGGACGCCGGCCGGCGAACTCATGGCCATCACCGACGCACCGGACGCCGATTTCCTGCAGCTCTGCCGGATCGACGAGGCGACGGGGGCGGCAACCCCGGTCTTCGCGCCGCTGTTCCGCGAAGTGGAGGCATGGTCGCTGGCGCCGGACGGCAAGACACTGGCCACCATCGAGAACAACCGCGGCTATGCCACGCTGCGGGTCGGCGCGATCGGGACCAACCGGCCGGCGGTGACCGGGTTGCCGGAGGGCATCGTCGCCGAAATGGCGTGGCTGCCGGATTCCTCGGCGCTGGCCTGTGCGGCACAAGGGCCGACCAATCCGGTGTCGCTGTTCCTGGTGCGCGACGGGGCCGCAACGGCGATGACGGTGCCCGACGCGCTGGCGCCGGCCGGGCTATCGCCGGACAAGCTGGTGGCACCGGCGCTGATCGAATGGGTCAGCTTCGACGGCACGCGCATCCCGGCGTTCTACGCCCTGCCGAAGACCCCGGCGCCGCCGGGCGGCTATCCCGCGATCATGTGGATCCACGGCGGGCCGTCGAGCCAGACGCGGGCGAACTTCCGCGCGGACACTCAGATGCTGCTGGACCAGGGCTTCGCCGTGCTGCTGCCGAACATGCGCGGCAGCACTGGCTATGGCCGCGCCTATATGGAGGCGGACGAACTGCATCTGCGCGAGCACTACATCGAGGACATGGCCCGTGGCCGCGCCTGGCTGGCCGCCCAGCCGGAGATCGATGCCGCGCGGATCGGCGTGATGGGGCAGTCCTACGGCGGCTGGGCGGTGAACGCAGCGATCGCGTTGCAGCCTGAACTGTGGAAAGCCGCCGTCAACTACTACGGCATTAGCGATTTCGTGACCTTCTACAACAACACCTCGGCCTATCGCCGCGACCACCGGGCGCGCGAATACGGCTTCCCCGGCACGCATGATGATCTGTTCGACCGCATCTCACCGATCCGCCATGTCGACCGCGTAGTGACCCCAACCCTGTTCCTGCACGGCGATCGCGATCCGCGGGTTCCGATGGCGGAATCCGACGCAATGGTGGCAGCGATGGCGGAGCGGCAGAAGAAGGTGAAATACGAGAAATTCACCTATGCCGGGCATGGCTTCATTCGGCCCGACCATCGGCGGCGGGTGTACGCCGAGGTGGCCGCTTACTTTCATGAGCATATGAAGTAGGGAAGAATGTTCTTTTTTGAAAAAAAGAACCAAAAAACTTTCATCCACTTGCTGATGGATGAAGTTTTTTTGCTTCTTTTTGTTCACAAAAAGAAGACTTGCTTTCCTCACCCCTAGCGGAGGCCTCCATGTACCTGATCCCTCGCACCCACCGCCCGCTCATCATGGGCCGCAACGGCGCCGTCGGCGCCAACCATCCGCTCGCCACCCAGGCGGGGCTCGACATCCTGCGGGCGGGCGGCAATGCGATCGACGCCGCCGTCGCGATCTCGCTGGCCTATGGCGTGGTCGAGCCGATGATGTCCGGCCTCGGCGGCGACGGGTTCTACAACGTGTTCATCGCCAACGGCGCGAAGAAGCTGGTGTTCAACGGCACCGGCCCGGCGCCGATTTCGGCCACCGCCGAGCGCTTCGCCAAGGGGATCGAGATCAAGGGACCGCTTAGCATCTCAGTGCCCGGCAAGCTGGCGGGGATCGGCGCGATGCATGCGGCGCACGGCAAGTTGCCGTGGGCCAGGCTGGTGCAGCACGCGATCGGCTACGCGCGCGACGGTTACGCCGTAACGCATCGGCATCGCGACATCACGCGTGACTGCAGGCCGCTGCTGGCCGCCGATGCCGATAGCGCGCGGGTCTTCCTGGGCGACGACATGGCGAACGCGCAGCTTGGCGCGCTGGTGGTCCAGCCGGCGCTGGCGCGCTCGCTGGAGATCATTGCCAGCGAGGGCTGGGAGACGTTCTATCGCGGCACCTTGGCCAAGCAGCTTGCCAAGGGCTTGGCACAACGCGGGGCGATGGTGAGCGAGGCTGATCTCGCGGCGTGCCATGCTGAGGCCGGCATGCCGATCTCCATCATGTATCGCGGCTTCGAGGTGATGCAGACGCCGCCGAACTCGACCGGCTTCGTGATGCTGGAGATGCTCAAGATCATCGAGCGCTTCGACGTCGCAAAGCTGTCGGACGCCGAGCGCATCCATGTGATTGTCGAAGCCAAGAAGCGCGCCTTTGCCGATCGCGAGCGCTACGGCGCCGATCCGCGCTTCGAGACCGTGCCGCTGGAGCGCATCCTGTCCGATGCCCATGCCGACAAGCAGGCGGCGACGATCAGCATGACCCAGGCCAGCACGGTCGACCTCAACGTGCCGATGGCGGCCGGTGACACGACGTATTTCTGCGTGGTCGATGCCGAGGGCAACTGCGTCTCCGGCATCCAAAGCCTGAACAGCGGCTATGGCTCGGGCGTCACCGCCGGCGATACCGGCATCCTGATGAACAACCGCATGGCGTACTGGCACCTCGCCCCCGGCCATGCCAACCGCCTGGTCCCCGGCAAGCGGGTGCGTCACACCATGAACGCGCCGATGGTATTCAAGGACGGCAAGCTGTGGGCGGCCCTGGGCACTCCGGGCGCCGACCACCAGGTGCAAGTCAACACGCAGGTGCTGACGGCGATGATCGACCTAGGCGCCGATCCGCAGACCGCGCTGGAGTCTCCGCGCTGGTCTTCCAGCCAAGCCGGCCAGGGGGCGAACTGGCCGCATGAGGGCGACGGTGCGCTGACCATCGAAGAAGATTTCGGGACGGAAACCTTGGCCGACCTCGCGCGCCGCGGCCATGTGGTCAAGTCAATCCCGCACCTTGGCGGACCCTGTGCGATGCAGGCAATTCGGGTGCTGGATAATGGGGTGCGGCAGGCAGGCTCCGATCCGCGTCGTGATGGCTGGGCGGGGGCGTATTGAAGGGAAGGAAGGTCTTCTTTTTCTGAAGAAAAAGAAGCAAAAAGACTTTCATCCATTTGCCCCCGCGCCAATCGGAGAACAAATGGATGAAAGTTTTTTGGTTCTTTTTTTCAAAAAAGAACACCTTCCTTGCTAAAATCCTTCCTCCGCCGCCCCGGCGTACAGGCCATGCTGGCGGCGATTGTCGGCGGGTATTTGGGCTTTGCCCTGCGCACCACACGATGGCGCGTGGAGGGCGAGGTGCGCGGGCCGGTGGTGGCGGCGTTGTGGCATGAGTGTTTGCCGTTGATGCCGGCCTTGTGGCTGCACATGCGGCGGCCGGGAGTGCGTGTGCACGCGCTGGCCAGCCGGCACAAGGATGGGCTGTTCATCGGCGCGATCATGCGGCGGTTTGGGGTTGAGATGGTGCATGGCTCCAGCACACGGGACGGGCGCGACAAGGGGGGTGCCGCCGGGGTGCGGGCCCTGCTGGAGGTGCTGGCCCAGGGCAGCCATGTGGTGCTGACGCCGGATGGGCCGCGCGGGCCGGCGCGGCGGGCGGCGGCGGGGGTGGCGCAGTTGGCGGGGCTGTCAGGCGTGCCGGTATTGCCGTGTGCGGCGCGGACGACGCGGGCGTGGCTATTGCCGACCTGGGACCGGATGATCCTGCCGCTGCCCTGGGGGCGAGGGGTGGTGGTGGTCGGGGCGCCGATCCTGGTGCCGCGGGACGGGTGGGAGGGCAGCGTGCCGGCGATCGCGGCGGCTCTGAATGATGTGGCGGCGCGGGCGGAAATGGAAATTAAAAGAAAATATGTTCTTTCTTGAAAAAATAACCAAAAAACTTCTATTCATTTAGGCCGGGCTAAAATGGTTAAAAGTCTTTTTGCTTCTTTTTCTTCAGAAAAAGAAGACCTTTCTTTCTACTCCGCCGCCTCCGCGAACCCGCCGGACTGCCGCAGCCACATGCGCGAGTAAGCCCCGCCGGCGGCCAGCAGCTCGGCGTGCGTGCCCTGTTCCACAATGCGGCCGTGTTCCAGCACCACCAGGCGGTCCATGCGCGCGATGGTCGACAGGCGATGGGCGATGGCGATGACGGTGCGGCCCTTCATCAAGGTTTCGAGCTGGCCCTGGATGGCGGCCTCGACTTCGGAATCGAGCGCCGAGGTGGCTTCGTCCAGCACCAGGATCGGCGCGTTCTTGAGGATCACACGGGCGATGGCGATGCGCTGGCGCTGGCCGCCGGAGAGTTTGACGCCGCGCTCGCCGACATGGGCGTCGAAGCCCGTTCGGTCGTTCCAATCCTCGAGCTGCTCGATAAAGATGGTGGCCTCGGCCTGGTCGGCGGCGGCGCGGATTTCGGCTTCGGCGGCCCAGGGGCGGCCATAGCGGATGTTGTCGCGGATCGAGCGGTGCAGCAGGGAGGTGTCCTGGGTCACCATGGCGATCTGGGTGCGCAGGCTTTCCTGGGTGACGCCGGCGATGTCCTGGCCGTCGATCACGATGCAGCCGGCTTCCGGGCGGTGGAAACCGAGCAGCAGGTTGACCAAGGTGGACTTGCCGGCGCCGGAATGGCCGACCAGGCCAACGCGCTCGCCCGCCGCGATGTCCAGGTTGAGTTCATGCAAGACACCGCGCGTCGAACCGTAGCCAAAGCGCACGTGCTGAAAGCTGATCGCGCCCTTGGTCACGTCGAGTTCGGGGGCGCCGGCGGCGTCGGGCATCTGGCGCGGCACCGCGATCGAGCGCATGCCTTCCTGCACCACGCCGATATTCTCGAAGATCATGGTGACGTTGTCGCCAACCCAGCCGGCCATGTTGGAGATCTGCCAGGCCAGCGGCAGCGCCATGGCGACCGTGCCGACGCTGACCTCGCCGGCCTGCCAGAGCCACAGCGACATCGCGCCGGTGGCCACCATAAGGCCGGCGTTGATCAGGTTCAGCGTGATGATGTAGCGCGAGGTCAGGCGCAGCTGCTGGCGATGGGTGGTGGTGTGGTCGTCGATGGTCTCGCGGACGAAATTGTCCTCGTCGCGGGCGCGGGCGAACAGCTTGACGGTGAGGATGTTGGTGTAGCTGTCTACGATGCGTCCGGTCAGCGCCGAGCGCACCTCGCTCATCGCGCGGCTGCGGTCGCGCATGCGCGGCACGAAATAGCGCAGCATCAGGCCGTAGGCCACGAACCAGACCAGCATCGGGATGGCCAGTCGGGGGTCGATATGGGCCAGCAGCAGCACCGCTGACGTTCCGTAGATGATGATGTACCAGACGGCGTTGGTGGCGCTGACCACGCTTTCGCGCAGAGACGGCCCGGTCTGCATCACCCGGTTGGCGATGCGGCCGGCGAAGTCGTTCTGAAAGAAGCTCCAGGACTGGCGCACCACATGCCAGTGGTTCTGCCAGCGCACCAGGTTCATCAGCCCTGACGCGATCGCCTGGTTGGTGATCAGCACGCGCAGCAGCAGCGAGGCAGGGCGCAGGATCACCATGACCACGGCCATGCCAACCAGCTCGTGCCAGTGGTCGCGGAAGATCGCCTCGGGCGCGACATTGCCAACCAGTTCGACAACGCGGCCGATCATCACCGGGATGGTCACGTCGAGCAGCGCCACCAGCAGCCCGGCACAGAACAAGGCGGCCAGCAGGCCACGGGCCTGGCGGATGAAATGCAGATAGAAGGCCCACAGGCCTTCGCGCCCCGACAGCACCGGAGGGGGGGCGTCGGGCGCAACCTCCGTGGGGCGCAGCAGATTTTCGAAATACCGGAACATCTTCATCCGGTAGCCCGGGCGGCCGGGCCGCGTCCATTGCCGGTTCTGCGGGGCAACCCCGCGCGACCATGAAAGCGGGGCGGCTGTTGCCGGCGGCCGTCGCCATGCGGCAGGTTGGGTGAATGGATGACGACGATGACGACGCACCGTCCGCGCCGCCGGGTGCGAAGAACTACATGACGCCCGCCGGCCATGCCCGGCTGCGCGCCGAGTTGCATGCGCTGTGGAGCGTGGAACGACCGAAGGTGGTGGAGATCGTGTCCTGGGCGGCCGGCAATGGCGACCGGTCGGAGAACGGCGACTACCAGTACGGCAAGAAGCGGCTGCGCGAGATCGACCGGAGGGTGCGGTTCCTGCAGAAGCGGCTGGCGATCGCCGAGGTGGTGGACCCGGCCGGGCAGACCCAGCGCGACCGGGTGTTCTTCGGCGCCACCGTCACCTTCATCAACGGCCGCGACGAGGAGCGCACGGTGACGATCCTGGGCGCCGACGAGGCGGAGATCGGGCGCGGCGAAGTCAGCCTGTACTCGCCGATTGCCCGCGCGCTGATGCGGGCGAAGCTGGGGGACGCGGTGCGGCTGATGACGCCGGCGGGGCCGGAGGAGATCGAGATCCTAGCGGTGCGGTATCCCTGACGCCGCCGCCCGGCTGACGCGGCGCACCTTGCGCGGCGCGGCCATCCACACCGCCACGGCTGAAACCGCTGCGGCCACCGCGCCGGCGGCGAAGCCGGACACGTCGCTGCCGGTTCGGTCGCGCAGCAGGCCGAGCACGAATGGTCCGGCACCACCACCGAACGTGGCAGCCAACATCAACATGCCGAAGATCGTGCCGAAATGCCGGCCTTCGAAGATCTCAACCGAGATGGCGCTCAGCACCGAGGTCAGGCTGTAGCCGAGCAGCCCCTGTGCCAGGATCATCAAGGCCAACAACGCCATGCCGGGCCATACCCCGAGCGCGATCAACAGCAGGTAGGTCAGCACGAAACCGCCACAGCCCAGGATCCACACCGGCTCGCGCCCGATCCGGTCCGACAGCGCGCCCATCGCGATCTGGCCGGGCACCCCCACCAGGCTGACCGCGCCCAGCGCCCAGGCGGCAGTGGAGGCCGAAAAGCCGATTTCCACGAGGTATTTCGTCTGGTGCACCTGCACCCCGTACCAGGCGAACAGTGCGCCGAAATTGGCCAGCGCGATCCACCAGAAGCGCCGCGTGCGCATCGCCCGCGCCAGGGTCCATTCCACCGCGGCCCAGGCGGGATCGACCACATGCACGGATTTGCGCGCCAGCGCCTGCGATGCACTGTCGCCGTCCGGGGTCAGCCCGATCTCCTGCGGCCCGCGCCGCAGCAACAGGTTCAGCGGCAGCAGCACGACCAGGATCAACCCGGCCAGCGCCAGGCACGCCGCCCGCCAGCCCTCGCGCTCGATCAGCCCCTGCGCCAACGGCAACAGCACGATCGAGCCCGCGCCGGCCCCGGCATAGGCGATGGAGATCGCCAACCCGCGCCGGCGCAGGAACCAGTTCGGCAGGTACAGTGCCTGTCCGGTATAGCCCAGCATGACCGCGCCGGTGCCCAGCAGCACGCCCAGCGTGGCGTAGATCTGCCACGGCTCAGTGGCCAGGGTCGCCAGCGCCAGCCCGGCGGCACTGGCCAGCACGCCGATTTCCATCACCCAGACCGGGCCGCGGCGGTCCATCAACCGCCCGATCGCCGGGGCGAGGAGGGCCGAGGTCAGGAAGCCGAACGAAAACGCCCCGGCCGTCACCGCCCGGTCCCAGCCAAACTCGTCGAGCATCGCCGGAAACAGCAGCGAAAAGGTGGTGCGTGCGTTGACCGCAATCGCCATGGTGACGAAGGCGACCCCCACCACCACCCAGCCATAGAAAAATGGCAACCGCCGAGCCAGCGCCGCAATCACTGGCTGGCACGCAAGCAAATGGTTGAAAGTTTTTTGCTTCTTTTTTTCAAAAAAGAAGGACTTCTTTTTGAAAAAAGAAGCAAAAACTTTCTATCCATTAGCGGTTTCCACCAGTCGGCGTGCCTGGTCGAGGGCCGCGACGAAGCGGTTCTGGCCGCGCATCAGCTCGGTCAGTGCCATCTTTCGCATGTGGCCCTCGGCGAATTCCGGCAGTTCGGCGGCGACCGCCAGGGTGGGCAGGGGTGGCACGGTATAGGCGGGATCGTGGCGGAAGCGGGCCTCGCGGGTGTAGTTGATCGGCACCAGCACGCGCGAGAGTTCCTGCACCACGGCATTGCGCGCGGCGATCTCGGCGTTGGGCAGCTTCGCCAGCGCCGCCTTCAGCGCCAAGGTCGCGGCCCGCGCCGGGCCGAGATCAGCCAGCCCTTGCGAGGCCTTTTCGTAGCCGTCGATGGTGCCCAGAAATTCGTCGCACGTCGCGATCCAATCGAACGGCAACACCTCGGCATTGGCGACGCGCAGCGCGGAGAGGAGGTAGATCTTGATGTCGGTCAGCAGGGTGCCGCGATCCGCGATTTCCAGCTGGTCGTTCTCGGTGTGCCAGGCGATGTTGGCGCCGCAGCCGGACACGTCATAATAGCCTTTTTCGGCCCGCACTGCGTCGGGCATCGTCGAGCTCAGCATGAAGAAACTCGGCAGCCCGATGTTGTTAAAACTGTAGTCGCCAGCTTGCGGCGGCCGATGCGTCGCCACCACGGCATCGGGCACCACATCGCGGATCACGCCCTCGGCGATCGCCGCACTCTCGGTGAAGGCGCGCGTGTCGTGGTAGCTCGTGGCCCAACGGCAGCCCGGCGAATCACAGTTGATCTGCGCCACGCAGTTGCGATCCAGATCCATCGCGAAGGCATCGGTAAACCAGGTCGACCCGGCATAGCGCCCGGTCGAATGCCCGGGCCACCAGGCGAGCTTCACGCTGCGCCGCAGTCCGCCGCGATGGGTCCACAACACCCGCGCCAGTTCCATCAGCGTGGCATCCCCGGTGGCATTGTCACCCACGCCGACATCCCACGAATCCAAATGCCCATGCACCAGCACGAACTTCTCCGGCTCCACCGTGCCGGGGATGGTCACCACCGGGATTTTCTGCATGAACCAGCCTTCAACCAAATCGGTCCGGATGGTCGCCTCGCCGCCCTGCTCCGCCAGCGCCATCAGCTTCTGCCCGTCAGGATTGTTCACTGCAATGACCGGGATCTTCGGCTTGCGCCCCCAATCCTGCAGATCCGGACTGCCCCAAATGGTCGTGCAGGTGCCCCAGTGGATATCCACCCCCGGATTGACCGCGATCAACCCGATGCCCCCCCATTCCTCGATCAGGCTGGTCAGCGCGGGATTGCCGAAGCCCTGCATCACCACGATGTTCCCGCCAACCAAACGCTTGACCTCCTCCACCGAGGAAATGCTGCCGCCGAACAGCGTCTTGATGTCGCGGTTGTAGCTGCGCAGCGCCTTCGGATTGGCCTGCAGCCGCACCAGCTTGCCCGTCCGCCCGCCCGGCACCGGCAGCGACGACGACGGCGGCTTGGCACGATAGGTCACGCCACCGGCGCTGACCGAGGCGGCATATGGGATCGACAGGTAAATCTCCGGCTCGTGCACTTCGACCGGAATCCCCGCTCCGCGCAGCCGCTGGACCAGCGTGTCCACGCCGCGATTCACATCCTCCGGCCGCCAGCGCGGCATGGTCGCGAAGCTCTCAACCAGCGCCCAGGGCATGTCCAGGCTGACTTCATCGACGAAAACGCGCTCAGCTTCGGTGATCGGCATCGGTGTTCCCCAGAAAAATCGTCGCAATGGCACCATTCTTCGCCCCACACGGCAAGACGGGGCTTGAACGCGGCGGCTGCCCCGCGTTGAATGCGGTCGCATAACGCAGTGCAACATGAACCTGCAGGGGGTCTTCACATGAAGCGGCTTCTCGTCG
This sequence comes from Asaia bogorensis, assembly GCA_945869965.1. Taxonomy (GTDB): domain Bacteria; phylum Pseudomonadota; class Alphaproteobacteria; order Acetobacterales; family Acetobacteraceae; genus CAMDGX01. Next base: position 10,318 of record CAMBRC010000075.1, on the reverse strand, counting down.
CGGCGGCTGCCGCCGTCGTCGCATCGTCACTGCCCGCCGCCGCCCAGCCGGCCGGCGATCCGGTGCGCACTCTCGTCCTGCTGGCGCAGCCCCAGGCCGCGCTGCCGCAGGAATACCAGGCCGCCGAACTGATCGCCGCTGCCTGGAAGGAACTCGGCCTCCAGGTCCAGATCCGCCCGACCCCCAGCCAACAGTTCAGCCAGATCGTCTGGTACGAGCGCCAGCGCTGGGACACCACGACCTGGCAGATGGTCGGCCGCCCCGAGCGCAGCGACCCCGATGAGCTGACGTACAATCTGTTCCTGTCGGCCAACATCGCCAACGGCTACAACTTCGTCGGCTACAGCAACCCGGAATACGACCGCCTCGCCCAGGCGCAGCGCGAAGAACTCGACGTCAACAAGCGCCAGGGCATCGTCAAGGCGATGCAGGAGCTGATCAACAAGGACCAGCCCTATGGCTTCATGGTCCACCCCAAGAACGTCGTCGCCTTCAACAAGAACGTCTGGGACGAAAAATCGATCGTCGAACAGGCCGGCATCGGCGCGCGCAACACCTGGACCTGGCTGAACCTGCGTCCGCTCGGCGCCCAAAAGGACATCATCCTCAACTCGGTCTCGACACCGACGAACCTCAACCCGTTCAACATCTCCGGCGCCCAGGGCAGCTGGGCCGCCGAGATCGTCTGGGACCGCCTGATGCGCATCGGGCCGGACGGCCTGCCCCAGCCTTGGGCCGCCGAGACCGTCACCCGTCCGGATCCGCTGACCGTGGACGTCAAGCTGCGCGCCGGCATGAAGTGGACCGACGGCAAGCCCGTCACCATCGACGACGCGGTGTTCAGCCTGGTCGCCCCGGGCATCGGCGACAAATCGCCGATGTACAAGCCCTTCGTCGCCAACATCGCCAATGTCCAGGCCACCGGCGCGGACACGCTGCGCGTCACCCTCAAGAAGCCCGACGCCGCCTTCCTGGTCAGCACGCTGGCCAAGCTGAACCTCGCCCCCAAGCACGTCTGGGAGCCGATCTTCGAGAGCCTGAAGGGCAAGCCGGAAACCGCCGAAAGCATCATGGAGGCAACCCCGGTCAGCTCCGGCCCATACCGCCTGACCAAGGCCAAGCTGAACGAAGAAATCGTGCTCGAGGCCAACGCCGACCATTGGGCAAAGCCCAAGGCAGCGCGCTGGATCATGCGCATCCAGCCGAACACCGAAGCCGCCCTGGGCGCCCTGCGCTCGGGCGAGATCAACTTCCTGTCCGACTACAACGGCGACCCGCAATTGCTGCGCGACATCGCCAAGGCCAACCCCGCCATCAAGATCGCCGAAGCGCTCGACATGGGCTTCAAGTTCATCGCCTACAACCACCGCCGCCAGCCCTTCGACAACACCGCCTTCCGCAAGGCGCTCTCGGCCTCGATCGACCGCGAACTCCTGGCCGAAGATGCCTGGGGCGGCGCGGCCGTGCCGTCCAATTCATGGGTCTCCCCCGCGCTTGCCTTCTGGCATGACCAGGGCATCGAAAAGCGCGTCCCCGGCGGCAACGTCGCCGCCGCCAAGCAGATCCTGAAAGATGCCGGCTACGTCCTGGTCAACGGCCGCCTGCACTACCCCGCCGGCGTCAAAGAAACCACGCCAGCCTTCCAGTAAGCCGAGCGCAAACGGATGAAAGTTTTTGCTTCTTTTTTCAAAAAAAAGACCTTCTTTTTTGAAAAAAAGAAGCAAAAAACTTTTATCCACTGGCATTGTGCATGAGCCGCAGCGGGTTTCTGCGGCTCATCGCCGAACGGCTGGGGTTTCTGCTGCTCACGGTGTGGATCGTGACCACCATCACCTTCATGCTGTTCCGCCTGATGCCCGGCGACCCCACCATCGCCTACCTCTCGCCGACCTTCAACGAAGACACCCGCCGCGCCCTGCTGGCCAGTTTCGGCCTCGATAAGCCGCTCTGGCTGCAATACTTCATCTACATGGGCAACCTCCTCCAGGGTGACCTCGGCACCTCGTTCCTCCAGCGTGTGCCGGTCTCCCAACTCCTGGGCGACGCCCTGCCGAACACCATCATCCTCACTCTGGTCTCGCTCACCTGCGCCTACGCCTTCGGCATCATCGTCGGTGCCTTCCTTGCCTTTCACCGCGGCAGCGCGGTCGAGGCCGCCGCCATCCCCGCCGCCCTGGCCACCCGCTCCGCCCCCGAATTCTGGCTCGGCATGCTGCTGCTCGCCGGCCTGGCCTTCCAGCTCGGCTGGTTCCCCACCGGCGGCGCCGTCGATCCCGGCTCCCCGCTCAACACCTTCGGCCAGCGCGTGCTCTCGGAAGATTTCTGGCACCACCTGGCGTTGCCCGCCCTGACCCTCACCCTCTACCTCCAGGGTCTGCCGCTCCTCCTCATGCGCGCCACCATGCTCGAAGTCCTGGGCGACGAGTTCATCGTCATGGCCCGCATGAAAGGCCTGTCGCGCTGGTCCATCGTCATGCGTCACGCCGCGCGCAACGCCCTGCTGCCGGTGGTCACCGCCTTCGCCCTCGGCCTCGGCGCCAGCGTCGGCGGCAACGTCGTGGTCGAAACGGTCTTCGCCTGGCCCGGCGTCGGCCGCCTGCTGGTCCAGGCGGTCCAGGGTGCCGACTACCCGGTGGCCCAGGGCGCCTTCATCCTGATCTCCGTCGTGCTCGCCACCATGAACACCGTCGCTGATCTCGCCTATGCCTTCCTCGATCCCAGGGTGTCGGTCGGTGCGCGTCGTTAAATCCATCTGGCACTACCTGCGCCGCGAGCCCTTCGCGGCCGTCGGCGTCTCCGTGTACGTGCTGATCCTGACGGTCGCCGTCTTCGCCGAGAAACTCGCCCCGCATAACCCGCGCGAAATCCTGCGCGCCGGCCGCCGCGTCGCCCGCTACCTGCCGATGTCCCCCGAACACTGGCTCGGCACCACCTCCTCCGGCCGCGACGTGCTGAGCCAGCTCATCTTCGGCACCCGCTCGGCCCTCCAGGTCGGCCTTACCGCCGCTCTTGCCGTCGTCGCCATCGGCACCCTGCTCGGCCTGCTCTCCGGCTATCTCGGCGGCTGGATCGACAAGCTGATCACCCGCCTGGCCGACATCGTCCTCGGCCTGCCCTTCCTGCCCTTCCTCCTCGTCCTCGCCGCCCTCACCCGGCCCGGCACCTCCACAGTCGTCATCGCCGTCGCCCTCCTGCTCTGGCCGAACACCGCCCGCGTCATCCGCAGCCAGGTCCTCTCCCTGCGCGAGCGCGCCTGGGTCGAAGCCGCCCGCGTCACCGGCTGTTCCACCGCCCGCATCATGTTCGTACACATCCTGCCCCAGGTCCTGCCGCTCGCCGCGCTCTACGGCTCGGTGGCCATCGGCTGGGCCATCCTCGCCGAGGCGTCGGCCAGCTTCCTCGGCTTCGGCGATCCCGAAACCATCAGCTGGGGCGTGATGCTTCAGGAAGCCTACGCCAACCAGGCCCTCGGCCGCGGCGCCTGGAACTGGTTCGCCCCCCCGGGCTTCGCCATCATGTCCATGGTGCTCGCCGGCTTCATGATCTCCCGCGGATCGGAGAAACTGCTGTTTCCCAAACTGGCCGACAAATGAGCCTCTTGTCCGTCGAAAACCTCCAGGTCCATTACCGCACCGGCGCCGGCATCGCCCGCGCCGTCGATGGCGCCAGCCTGTCCGTCGAGGCCGGCTCCATCCTCGGCCTGGTCGGCGAATCCGGCTGCGGCAAATCCACCATGGGCCGCGCCATCATGGGCGTCCTGCCCGATGCCGGCCGCATCGCCGGCGGAAAGATCGTCTTCGAAGGCACCGACCTCGTCGCCCTCACCGAAGCCCAGCAGCGCCAAATCCGCTGGCGCCGCCTGTCCTTCGTGCCGCAAACCGCGATGAACGCCCTGGACCCGGTACAGCGCCTGCGCGCCCAGATGCTCGAAGTCCTCATCGAACGCGGCGGCCTCACGCGCAGCACCGCCCAGGCCCGCGCCGAAGAACTCTTCCGCCTCGTCGGCCTCGACCCGACCCGCCTGTCCGACTACCCGCACCAGTTCTCCGGCGGCATGCGCCAACGCGCCTCGATCGCCCTGGCCCTGGCGCTGAACCCCGCCCTGATCATCGCCGACGAACCCGTCACCGCACTGGACGTCATCGTCCAACGCCAGGTGCTGGACGTCATCCGCGAACTCCAATCCCGCCTCGGCCTGGCCATGATCCTGGTCACCCACGACATGGCTGTCGTCGCCTATGCCTGCGACCGCGTCGCCGTGATGTACGCCGGCATCGTCGTCGAATCTGGCAGCGTCCGCGAAGTCCTCGAACGCCCGCTCCACCCCTACACCATGGGCCTCACCCACGCCTTCCCCGACGTCCACGGCGAAACCGGCGAACTCGTCCCCATCGACGGCTCCCCCCCCTCCCTCCTCGCCCCCTCCATCGGCTGCCGCTTCGCCCCGCGCTGCCCCTTCGCCCAAACGCAATGCCACGAAACCGCCCCACCGCCAGTCACCACCGGAGACCATATGGTCGCCTGCTGGCGTGCGGACGAAGCACCCGCCCTGCGCATCGCGGCAGCACAGCCGGCGACCTGGGCGGCGATGGCAATCCCATGAGGACAGGCAAGCGGAAGACTTCTTTTTGTGAACAAAAAGAAGCAAAAAAACTTCATCCACGACGCTCGTCTTCAAATCCCGGTGTCGATGCCGGTGAATGGAAAAAGTTTTTTTGCTTCTTTTTGTTCACAAAAAGAAGAGTCTTCCTGCCATGACTCCCGTCATCGAAGCCCGCAACCTCGGCAAGACCTTCCGCACCGGCCGCCGCGTCGTCCACGCCGTCCACGGCGTGAACCTCGCCGTCGCCGCCGGCGAGGCCCTGGGCATCGTCGGCGAGTCCGGCTGCGGCAAAACCACCACCGCCCGGATGCTACTACGTCTTGAGGAACCCAGTGCTGGACAAGTGCTCTTCGACGGCGAGGACATCACCCACCGCCGCGGCAGCGCTCTGCTCCCCTTCCGCGCCCGCGCCCAGCTGGTGTTCCAGAACCCGTTCGACGCGCTGAACCCCCGCTTCACCATCCGTCGCACCCTGGCCGAGCCGCTGCGCAATTTCGGCGTCCCGGAGTCCGAGCACGATGCCCGCATCGATGCCGCAATGGCCCGCGTCCGCCTCACTCCCGCCGAGGCATGGCTTGACCGCTACCCGCACGAACTCTCCGGCGGCCAACTCCAGCGCGTCGTCCTCGCCCGCGCCCTGATCCCCGGCCCCAAGCTGATCGTCGCCGACGAACCGGTTTCCATGCTGGACGTCTCCGTCCGCGCCGGCATCCTCAACCTCTTGCGCGCCGCCCGCGACGACCTCGGATTGGCCGCGATCTACATCAGCCACGACCTCGCCCTGATCCGTTACGTCTGCGAGCGCACCGTGGTGATGTATCTCGGCCAGGTGGTCGAGGAAGGCCCAACTGCCGCCCTCATCGCATCGCCGCGCCACCCCTATACCGCAGCCCTGGTTGCCGCCGTTCCTGTCCCGCGCGTCGACCAGAATCGCGAGGTCCTACCAATCAAGGGTGCCCTGTCCGACACCCCCACCGGCGGCCCAGGCTGTGCCTTCCGCGACCGCTGCCTGCATGCGATGCCTCGCTGCGAAACCGAAACACCTGTGTTGCGCGATGCCGGTGATGATCGTCGCGTCGCATGCCATCTTATGTAGTGGGGTCTGGGGCCGCCGGCCCCAGCGGGTCCAGGGCAGAGCCCTGGCCTTTCTTCTTGAGGAGTCTTGGATGAATCCCTGCGACCCCGTCACTCTGGAGATCATCCGCGGCGCCATCCGCGCCGCCCAGGCGGAGATGGAGGCGTTGCTCGAGCGCACCGCGATCTCCGCCTTCATTCGCGAGAAGAAGGATTTCTACACGGCGCTGATCGACGCCAACGGCGTTATGGCGGTGGGCTCGAACGTGCCGGTATTCGGCGATGTCTGCACCCCGGTGTTCCAGAAGTTTCCGATCGAGACGATCCAACCGGGCGACCTCTACTGGTACAGCGACTGCTACGGCAGCCGGGGCGCCGTTTCGCATACGAACGATCAGGTGTTCCTGGCGCCGGTGTTCTACGAAGGCCGGCGCGTGGCGTTCGTGATGGGCTGGGCGCATTTCTCCGATGTCGGCGGGTTGCGGCCGGGCTCGATCTCGCCCGACGCCACCGATCATTTCCAGGAAGGGATCATCATCCCGCCGACCAAGCTGATCGATCGCGGCACCACCAACACCGCCGCACTGGACATCTTCTATCGCAACTCGCGCTATCCCGAGACCTGCAAGGGCGACACCCGCGCCCTGCTAGGCGCAGTCGATCTCGGCGTTCGGCGGATGCAGGAGATCACGATCCGTTTCGGTGCCGATGTGCTGGAGGATGCGCTGCGGCAATTGCTGGCCCGGACCGAGGCGCTGGTGCGGCAGAAGCTGCGCGAGACGTTTCCGGTCGGTACGCATCGCTTCACCGACGCGATCGACAGCGACGGCCATGGGACGGGTCCGTTGCATATCCGTTTCGCGCTGACTCGTACGCCGGATGACCGGTTTATTCTTGACGCCTCGGAGACCGATGACCAGGCGCCGGGGCCGGTGAACTACCTGATGAACCCCGACATGCCGGGCACCGCGTTTGCTCTGGCGTTCCTGGGCGGTGATCCGAGCCAGGTGGTCAATGCCGGCGGGGCACGGGCGCTGGACCAGGTGATCCTGCGCGAGGGATCGTTGCTGTTTCCGCGTTCACCGGCGCCACTGGGGATGCGGGGCATGACGATGATGCGGGTGCTGGCGGCGTTGAACGGGCTGATCAATGTGGCTGGGGCGCCGGCGCCGGCGGCGCATTCGGCGTATATCATCATCCTCATGCGCGGTATGGCCGCGGGAAAACCGTTCATGCTGTCGGACGGGTTGGGGGTGGGCTATGGCGGGCGGGCGACGGCGGATGGGACGGATGCGGTGTATTTCGTGGCGCAGGAGAACTACCCGGTCGAGTTCCTCGAACAGGGGTATCCCGTGCGGCTGAACACCTATTCGATCCATCGCGACAGCGGCGGGCCGGGACGGCATCGCGGCGGGTGCGGGATCGTGCGGGAGTACGAGGTGCTGGCCGATGATGCTGTCTTGGCGGTGCGAATCGACAGCGTGGTGGTTCCGCCCTGGGGGACCGATGGCGGCATGTCCGGGGGAACCGGGCGGGCGGTGGTCAATCCTGGGCGGCCGGATGAGCGGTTGTTGCGGCCATTGTCGGACGGGAACAAGCTGGTGAAGGGTGACATCCTGCGGCTGGAGACTGGCGGTGGGGGTGGGCATGGGCATCCCTATGACCGGTCGGCGGAGCAGGTTTTGTCCGATGTCCAGGACGGCTTCGTTTCGGTTGAGGCGGCGCAGCGGCATTACGGGGTGATCATCCGCGAGGGTGTGCTCGATGTTGCTGCCACCGCCGTCGCCCGGGCTACCCGGCCCGCCACCCGCGCTTTTCACCGTACCGAGTATGTCGATGTCCTCGTCTGATCATCTGTCTGTTGCCGTCGATATCGGCGGGACCTTCACCGACGTCACCTTGCAGAACCCGGCGACTGGGCAGGCGTGGCGGGCGAAAACGCCGTCGATTCCGTCGGACCCGAGCCAGGCTTTTATCAACGGGGTGCGGCTGGCGCTGGAGTCGGCGGGGGCGCAGGCGTCGTCGATCAACCGGGTGCTGCATGGCACGACGGTGGCGACCAACATGATCCTGGAGGGCAAGGGGGCGCGAGCGGCGCTGGTGACCACGCAGGGGTTTCGGCATGTGCTGGAGATCGGGCGGCAGGATATTCCGCGGCGGGCGAATCTGTGGGCGTGGGTGAAGCCGGCGCGGCCAGTGCCACCGGCGCGGATTCTGGAAGTGGTGGAGCGGGTCGGGCCGGGGGGGGAGGTGCTGACGCCGTTGGATGAGGCGTCGGTGGACGAGGCGGCGGAGGCGTGCCGGCGGTTGGGGGTGCAGGCGGTGGCGGTTTGTCTGCTGCATAGTTTTTCGCATCCCGCGCATGAGCGGCGGGTGGCTGAGTTGTTGCGGGACGCGCTGCCGGGGGTGGCGGTGACGGCTTCGATCGATGTGTTGCCGGTGGTGCGGGAGTTTGAGCGGAGCCTGGCGACGATTCTGAATGCGACGGTGATGCCGGCGGTTTCGACCTATGTGGCGCGGTTGGAGGAGCGGTTGCGGGAGGACGGGATCGAGGCGCCGTTGTTGTTGATGCAATCCAATGGCGGGGTGGCGGGGGCGGGCACGATCCGGCGGGCGCCGGCGGTCACGGCCTTGTCCGGGCCGGCGGCAGGGGTGGTCGGGGCGCGGGAAGTGGCGCGGGCGGCGGGGGTGCGTGATCTGATCACCGTGGATATCGGGGGGACGAGTGCGGATATCTGTCTGATCAAGGATGGGCGGATCGGGCTGACGCAGCAGGGGCGGGTGGGGGATTGGCCGTTGCCTTTGCCGATGGTGGATATGGTGACCGTGGGGGCCGGCGGCGGGTCGATCGCGAAGGTGCGCGATGGTGCTTTAACGGTGGGGCCGGCGAGTGCGGGGGCGGAGCCGGGGCCGGCTTGCTATGGGTTGGGGGGGATCGAGGCGACGGTGACGGATGCCCATATCGTGCTGGGGCATCTGCCGCCGGAATTGCTGGGCGGGCGGATGCGGCTCGACCCGGCGAAGGCGGAGGCGGCGGTGCGGGATAATGTGGCGGTGCCGCTGGGGTTGGATCTGCATACGGCGGCGCGGGGTATCCTGGCGATTGCGGATAGCAACATGGTGGGGGCCATTCGGGTGGTCTCGGTCGAGCGGGGGCATGATCCCCGCGCGTTTGCGCTGGTGCCGTTTGGCGGGGCGGGGCCGTTGCATGGGTGTGCTTTGGCCGATCTGTTGGGGATCACGACGATTTTGGTGCCGCCGGCGCCGGGGGTGTTGTGTGCGGAGGGGTTGCTGGCGGCGGATTTGCGGACCGAATTCCATCGGACGTTGGCGTCGGCGGGATTGCCGGATGACGGCGAGGCGCGGGCGGTTTTGGCGGAGCTGCATCGGGCGGCGGATGGGTGGTTCGAGGCCGAGCAGGTGGCGGTGGGGGATCGGGTGACGGACGAGGTGGCGCTGATGCGGTACCAGGGGCAAGGGGGCGAGTTGGCGGTTGGGTTTGGCGGCAGTGTGGCGGCGGCGCTGGCGGGGTTTCGGGCGGCGCACCAGGCGTTGTACGGGTTTGTGCTGGAGGCGCCGGTGGAGTTGGTGACGCTGCGGGTGGAGGCGGTGGGGAAGTTGCCGGCGCCGGTTTTGCCGCGGTTGACGGCGGGGGCGATGCCGGCGGCGTTGGCGACGCGGGCGGTGCATTTTGCCACCGGGACGCGAGAGACGCCGGTGTTGGCGCGGGATGCGTTGGGGGCGGGCACGGTGTTTGAGGGGCCGGCGATTCTGACGCAGTTGGATGCGACGACGCTGGTGCCGCCGGACTGGCGGGTGACGGTGGATGCCTCGGGGGCATTGCTGCTGCATAAGATTTCGATATCGTAATAAAATCGGCGAGCGTCTCCAGCGTCAGGCGGGGGTGGGTTTTTTGCTGAAATTCATGAACGGCATCGGGCGGGGGCGACGCTGGGGGTAGAGGGGGAGAAGGGGCGGGAGTTTGGGTTTTTCGCGCGTGGGTTTGGGTTGGCGTGGCTGCCCCCCCTCCCGCGCGAGGGTGGGGGGAAGCAGAAGTACGGCGGGCAGGTTGATGCCGAGCATGTGACAGAGGGGGCGGAGGATTCTTCCGGCTTGGGGGACGGCGGTGAGGAATTCGGCCATGTCGGGGCGGGCGAGGAGGTGTTCGAGCTGGCTGGCGCGGCCGCGGACGTGGTGGTCGGTGCTGCCTGCGAGCCAGGCGTGGCGGGTGGGGAAGTAGGGTTTCGGGCGAGGGGTGTACGGCTGTCCGGCGTGCGAGGGCCGCGGGGTGGGCAGGGTGTTGGTCTGCCAGCGGGCGAAGAGGCTCTGGAAACGGATGGCGGCGCGGGCGATGCGATCGTAGGCAAGGCGGAGTACGGGTGTTTTGGCGCTGTTGACGTACGGGCCAAGGGCCAGTCGCATTCCTTTCAGGACGGCGGTGAGCAGCGTTGCGAGTGTTTCCATAGTTAGAGATTATATATGACCACCGGACCCGCGCCAAGCTTTTTTTTGGGTGCGCGTGGTGTCAACGGCGGCGACAAATTGTGCCAGATGGCGGCGTAAAAGTGTACCAGTCGGGTTAAGAGAAAAGGGCTGCGCAGCCCTGATTGATCGGGTAGTGGCGCGCGCTGTGAGGCTTGC
>CAMBRC010000074.1 GCA_945869965.1 Asaia bogorensis | reverse complement strand
GGCGGTCGAGGCCTTCATGAAGGCCTCGACCGCCCCCTTCCGTGAAGGCGCTTATGGTTGAGGTCCAGGGTCTCGGACCCTGGTGGGGTCGAGGGGCAAAGCCCCCGCCTTGCTTCCTCCGTCCCCCCGCGCCGTGGCGATGACGTTGCGGGTGCGGGCGTAGTCCATGGTGGTGCTGTGGCGTTGGGCGGCGATGTGGTAGCGCGGGTGGTGGGTGGTGGCTTCCAGGATTTGCAGGATGTATTCGCTCATCACCGCCAGGATGATGCAGACCAGGAAGAACAGCCCGGAGATTTGCAGGCTGAGCGAGGTCCAGCCTTTGGCGACGTCGTCGCGGACGACGAAGATCAGCACTGAGTAGAGTGCGTAGAGCAGCGAAAGCACGCTGATGCCCAGGGACATCAGGGTGATGATGCGCAGCGGCCGGGCCGAGGTGGAGAACACCAGGTCCAGCGCCTTGGCCATGCGTTCGCTGGTTGGCGTGGCGCCGGCGGTGTTGCCGAGCCGGTCATAGTCGATGGTGGCGTAGGGGTAGCCGGACAGCGCCGGCAGGAACATCAGCGAGCGGTGGCGGTCGACGGCTTCCAGCATGTAGTTCAGCACGGTGCGGTTGAGCAGCCGGTAGCTCGACATTGCCTGTGGCGCATCGACATTGTTCAGCCGCGACAGGGCGGCGACGAAGCCGCGCACGGCGAGGTTGGCCAGGCCGCGGCTTTGCAGGCGCTCGCGCGGCAGGGCGTAGACGATGTCGACGCCATCGAGCGCGCGCTCGACCATTTGCGGAATCAACTCCGGCGGGTCGAGGCGCGGGTCGAGCATGACGATCATGTCGCCGATGGCGTGGTCGAGCCCGGCGGTCAGCGCGATGTTGTCGCCACGGCGGCGCGACAAGGCATAAAGCTGGATGTTGCGTGCGTGCGCCTGCACATCGGCGATGCGCGCCAGCGTCGCGTCGCTGGAGCCGTCATCGACGATGATGATCTCGTAATAGCCGAAGGCGCCCTCCATCACGGCGGACAGGCGCTCCAGCGCCGGGCCGATCACGTCCTCGGCGTCGCGCACCCGCATCACCGCGGAGACGAAGATGTCGCGCGTCCTCATGCCCGCTCCAATGTTGCATCGACGTAGTCGTAGACGTCGAAGATGTTGTCCAGCTTGCTGCCGAGGATCGAGACTAGGCGCGGTGCCGCGGCGTCGCGATGATAGAGGATCGGGCGGGCGTCGTCGCCCTGGGTGCCGTCGGCCAGCGTCTTGATGTCGAACAGCGAGCGCACATGCACCGCGTCTTCCAGCACCGGGACATAGCGCCGCGCGTCGCGCATCATCCAGGCGAAACGCGACGGCGGCAGCGTCCGCAGCACGCTGTTCGGGTCGCGTTCGGGAGCCGATGCTTCGGGCCAGGACATGTGCGGGGTATAGCGCACATGGGTCAGCGAATGCAGGCCCTCGGACGGGAACGGCATGGTGGAGAAGAACGGCCCGTCCATCACGGTGATGCCGATTTGGCGCAGCGCCGGCGGCGGCGCGATCAGGGCGATCTCGGTCAGTTGGTGCACCAGGCGCGGGCGCAGATTGGCCGGCTCGGGCACCACGCGGTTGAGGGCGGCGTAGGTGCAGTTGAACACCCAGCCGGCCTGGACCGTGCTGCCATCGGCCAGCGCCACCAGCACGCCGGCGGGGCAGGGTGCGAGGCTGGCCACGCGTGTGTTTGTACGTACATCGACGCCGGTCTCGATCAGCCGGGCGGTGAGGAATTCGCGCAGGGCGCGCACGTTGAAGGCCGGCTCGACCACTTCGTAGACCGCCTCGATCAGGCGGGGTTCGAAGAGCCGGCGATCTTCCTCGCTGGCCGGGCCGAGGCTGGCGCCGATCGCGGCGGCGAAGCGTTCGAAATGGCGGAAGCCGACTTTGGAGTCGCTGCGGGCGATGGCGTAGAGTTGGCGGAAATCATCGAACACGCCCATCGGGAATGCCCGTCGAAACACGTCGAGATTGCTGCGGCTGCGCGCGGCGGTGAGGAAGCTGCGCGGGTAGTGGTAGTCGTTGTGCAGCCGGGCCTGGTTCACCCGCGAGGCGCGCGACAGCAACCCGTCCGCCTCGTCCACCAGCAGTACGCGATCGAAGTGCCGGCGCAGATGGATGGCCAGGCAACAGCCATAGAAGCCGCCGCCGATCACCAGGGCCTGTGCCTCGGCCATCGCTACTCGATCCGCAGCAACAGGAAGTCGGGCCCCGCCGCCACCGGCGTCAGCCCCGAGGGCAGAGCGCCGTGGAGGCGAGCGGGATAGGACAGCAGCAGGTATTCGGGTGCGGAAATGGCGGGCGAGCGCACGCGGCGGATCGCCGACAGGGTGGTGGCCAGCGCCTCGGCGGATGGCGTCTTCAACGGGTTATCGCCTTGCAGTAGCTTGATCGCGCTGTACTGCGGCGGCACGGTGATGGGTTGCTTGTAGGGATCGGCCCAGGTGGCCGGGACAAAAATATCGCGCCCCACACCGGCCAGTGAGGCGACATGCTTGAGCGGCGGGTGCCACAGCGCCAGCTCCGCCGCGTCTTTGTAGGCCAGGCTGGGATAGGGGGCCGCCGTCGCCGCCCAGAGCATGCTGCCCTCCGGCAGGGTGGCGAAGGCCGCGAGGTGGCGCGCGAAAACATCCTCGGTTGCCAGCCACGAGCGTGCCGTCGCCACGCTGCGTCCGGCCAGTAGCAGCATCAGCAGTGCAGCGCCGGCCAGTATTAAGCGGGGGGCGACGCGGTGCAGGTCAGTGCTAGCGATCGCCACCAGCAGAACCGCCACCGGCAGGCGGGCGTCGCCGTAGAGCGAGCCGAACAGCGCATAGGGCATCACCGCGAAGCTTGTCGCCAGCAGCAGCAGCGGCGCCAGCATTGCCGGCGCCAGCGTCAACCGGCGCCACGCCAGCAACAGCAGCGCCAGCAGCGCCACCGGCCCCAGTGTCATGATATCCAGCGCCGGCCGTCCGCTCGCCAGCGACCGCCAGGCCATCAGCGGCTTCCAGCCCCACCAGGCGTGATAGGCGACCGGCTGGCGCACCTCGTCGGCGGTGGGCGACAGCGTTGCGAACAACACCAACCCGATCAGCACCGGCAGCGCCGGCAGCAACAGCCGGGCGGCGAATGCACCGCGCCGCGAGCCCAGCGCGTCGTGCAGGGCCAGCCCGCCGACCACCACGGCGAACAGCCCGAATGCGACGAGGTGGCAGAACAGCAGCACCACCGCCGCCACCACGCCGACCGCCAGCCGCCGCGTCCAGCTGGCATCCGCCATTGCCACCCAGGCCGCCACGGCCCAGAGCATCGCGCCGACGCCGAACAGGTAGTTTGTGAAGCCGTAGAGAAAGATCCAGTTGTACAGGAAGAACCCCGCGAGCAGCGGCCAGGGCGACAGCCGCCGGTGCAGCGCGTAATGCAGCGCCACGGTGCCGCTCAGCAACAGGAGCTGCACCAGCCCGAGGAAAACCCGCCCGGCCTGCAGCGGTGACATCACGGCGGTGAGCGCCAGCGTCACCACGTCCATCGCCTCGTTCGGCAGCGCGAAGCTGCCCAGGCGATAGGGCGTGCCATGCGCCACCTGCCCGAACAATGCGGCGATCACCTCGGCGCGAGCGAGGTGGAACGGGTAGTCGTGCAGCGGTGGCACGGTCACCACCAATAGCGGCACAAGCGCCAGGACGCCCGCCGGCAACCAAAGCCAACGGACGAAATGCGACGGGACGACGGCGGAAGGAGCCAGCTGCATCAGCCTGCAAAGGGGAGAGGGCGGGGTATCGGCCGGCCGCTTATCCCATACACCCGGCCGCGGCACCAATCGCGGCCGGCAATGAACCCTGGACCTAAGGCCGTGTCGACAGCGCCGGCCGTCCAGGGGTGCGCAGCGGCTCGGCCAGGCGGGCGAACTCGCACAACAGGCGGCGGGTATCGCGCGGGTCGACGATCTCCTCGACCTGGAAGGTCTCCGCGGTACGGAACGGCGAGCGCAGCTTGTTCAGCCGGTCCTCGATCTCGCGCAGCTTGGCCACCGGGTCTTCCGCCGCGTTGATATCCGCCCGATAGGCGGCTTCGATCCCGCCCTCCAGCGGCAGCGAGCCCCACCAGCCCGACAGCCAAGCATAGCGCAACGCGAGCCGGCCGGCCGGGGCGTGCACCGCGCCGGCCACGCCGAACGCGCTGCGGATCACTATGGTGCACCACGGCACCGTGGTCTGGTTCATCGCCGCCATGGCGCGCACGCCGTGGCGGATCACCGCGGAGCGCTCGGCCTCGACGCCGATCAGGAAGCCCGGGCAGTCCATCAGGTAGACCACCGGCAGATGGAAGGTCTCGGCCAGGTCGACGAAGCGCACCACTTTCTGGCAGGCATCGGCGGTCCAGGCGCCGGCATAATGCAGCGGGTCGCTGGCCATCAGCGCTACGGGATGGCCGCCAAGGCGCGCCAGTCCGGTGATGACCGGGCGGCCAAAATTGCGCCCCATCTCGAAGAAGCTGCCGGCATCGACCACGGTGTCGATGATGGTGCGCATCTTGTAGACCTTGCGGCGGTCGCGCGGGATGATGCTCATCAGCTTTTCGTCGCGCCGCTCGGTGTCGTCGGTGCACGGCGTGACCGGCGGCAGCCCATGCACGCTGGACGGCAGGTAGGACAGGAATTTTCGCGCCCGCTCGAAGGCTTCTTCCTCGGTGTCCACCGCATCATCGACGCCGCCGGCGCGGGTCTGGATTTCCCAGCCGCCCAGTTCCTGCTTGGTGACGTTGTGGCCGAGCGCGTTCACCACCGGCGGGCCGGCGACGAACATCGCCGAGGTGCCCTTGGTCATCAGCGAGTAGTGCGTCGCCGCCAGCCGTGCCGCGCCCAGCCCGGCCACCGAGCCCAAGCCGAGGCCGACCACCGGCACCTGGGACAGGTTGTCGGTGGCCAGGAAGAACCCCTCGGTCCCGCCGACGCCGCCCGGCAGGTTCGCCCGCCCGGTGGTCTCGATGGTCTTGACCGAGCCGCCGCCACCCGAGCCCTCGATGATGCGGATGATCGGCAGGCGGAACTGCGCGGCCATCTTCTCGGCCATGATCGGCTTGGCCTTGATGGTGGCGTCGGCCGAGCCGCCGCGCACCGTGAAGTCGTCGCCCACCACCACCACCGGGCGGCCATCGACCTGGCCGCGCCCGAACACGCAGTTCGACGGCGTCAGCTCCAGCAGTCGCCCGTCGGCGTCGTACTGCGCCTTGCCAGCGATGGCGCCGATCTCGTGGAAGCTGCCGCGATCGAGCACGCCGTCTATCCGCTGGCGCACCGTCAGCCGCCCGCCATCATGCTGGCGCTTGATCTTGTCCGCGCCCCCCATCTGCTGGGCCAGGGCTTCGCGGCGGCGCAGTTCGTCGAGTTCGGGTTGCCAGGTCATGTCTCGTTCCTCCGTCTTTGCGGCCATGATGAAGCAACAGCGCGCCAAGGCAACATGGCGCTATCGACATTGCCGCGCGCCGCAATGCCGCTAAGCTTGTGGCGGGAAACGGGAGACGTCGCGGATGGCGAAATGGGTGCGGCTGGCGCATGGCGGGGGCGGGGCGTTCGGCCTGATGGCCGAAGACGGATCTGTCGCGATCCACCGCGGCGACATGTTCGATCGCCCGACACCCACCGGCGAGGTCGTGCCGGCCGGCGCCGTCTATCTGCGCGCGCCGGTGCGCCCCGGCAAATTCATAGGGTTGTGGAACAACTATCACGAGCTGGCGCAAAAGCAGGGCAACACCATCCCCGCCGAGCCGCTGTTCTTCATGAAATCCCCCGCCACCATCATCGGGCCGGATATGCCGATCCGCCCACCCCCCAGCTATGCCGGCCGGGTGATCTACGAGGGCGAGCTTGGCGTCGTCATCGGCAGCCGGGTCAGCAATGCCGACGCGGCCGAGGCCGCCGCCGCCATCTTTGGCTACACCTGCATCAACGACGTCACCGCCACCGACATCCTCACCGCCGACCCCGCCTTTCCCCAATGGGCGCGCGCCAAGTCGCCGGACAGCTTCGGCCCCACCGGCCCCTGGATTGAGACCGAGCTGGACCTCGCCGCCGCCCGGGTCCGCGTTCTGCTCAACGGCCGCGAGCGCCAGAACTATCCGCTCGCCGACATGATTCTGCCGCCCGCTGTGATCGTCGCCCTGCTGAGCCGCGAGATGACGCTGGAGCCCGGCGACCTCATCGCCTGCGGCACCTCGGTCGGCGCGCTGCCGATGCGGCCCGGCATGGTCGTCGAGGTGGCGATCGACGGCATCGGCACCCTGCGCAATCCTTTCGCGCCCACGGAGACCCCCGCATGACCGAGACGCCGCTTTTCGCCGGCCTGAAGGTCATCGATTGCGCCAGCTTCATCGCCGGCCCCGCCGCCGCCACCATCCTGGCCGACCATGGTGCTGACGTGATCAAGGTCGAACCCCCTGGCGCCGGTGACCCCTATCGCCAGCTCCACAGCAGGCCGGGCGTGCCCAACCCCGGCGTCGACTACGCCTGGCTGATGGACAGTCGCACCAAGCGCGGCCTGGCGCTCGACCTCAAGACATCGGACGGCCGTGCCGTGCTGGAACGCTTGGTGTCCCAAGCTGACGTCTTCGTCACCAACTATCCTCTGCCGGTGCGCGACCGCCTGAAGCTGCGCTACGCCGACTTCGCCGCCAAGTATCCGCGCCTGATCTATGCCTCGCTGACCGCCTATGGCGAGAACGGGCCGGAGGCGGACAAGACCGGCTTCGACACCACCGCCTATTGGGCGCGCTCCGGCCTGATGGACCAGGTGCGGCCGGACAGCACGACGATGCCCGCCCGTTCGGTGGCCGGCATGGGCGACCACCCTACGGCCTCCGCCCTGTTCGGCGGCATCGCGGCCGCGTTGTATCGCCGGGAGCGAACGGGGCAGGGGGCCGAGGTGCGCGCTTCGTTGATGAACGCCGGCATGTGGGCAAACAGCTTCCTGATCCAGGCGGTACTGTGCGGCGGCACCATCCCGCCGCGCCTGCCGCGGGAGCAGGGCACCAACGCGATGGGCAATATGTACCGCACCAGCGAGGGCCGTTGGTTCATCATCGCCGTGGTCAGCGAAGATCGCCAATGGCCCTCGCTGGCTGCCGCCGTGGGCCGGCCGGAACTGGTGGCTGATCCCCGCTTCGCCACCACGCCCGTGCGGCGCGTCAATGCCCGCGCCCTGATGGATATCTTTGACGTCATCTTCGCCGGGAACACCCTGGACCACTGGCGCCGCACGCTGGATGCCGCCGGCATCACCTTCGGCGTGATCGGCACCACCGAGGAGATCGCCGCCGACGAACAGGCGCTGGCCGTCGGTGCCCTCAAGCCGCTCGGCTCGGACGGCATGCTGACCGTGGCCTCGCCTTTCACCGTCGAAGGCAGCCCCCAGGTGCCGCCGCGCCGCGCCCCGGAAATTGGCGAACACAGCAGCGAAGTCCTGCGCGACGCCGGCTATTCCGCCGCCGAAATCGCGGCACTCAAACACTCCGGCGCCGTCGCCGGCACATAGGGAATCCTGCCATGCCCATGCTGAACAACAACGGCGTCAACCTGCACTACGAAACCCACGGCAGCGGCCCCGTCCTGCTGATGTCGCACGGCTACTCCGCCACCTCCGCCATGTGGCGCGGCCAGATCGAGCCCTTGTCGAAAGACCACACCCTGGTCCTGTGGGACTTCCGCGGCCACGGCCAGTCCGACTACCCCGCCGACCCCGCCGCCTACAGCGAGGAAGCCACGGTCTCCGACATGGCCGCCATCCTCGATGCGGTCGGTGCCAAGACCGCCATCATCGGCGGCCTGTCGCTCGGCGGCTACATGTCGATGGCCTTTCACCTGCGCCACCCCGAACGCTGCCGCGCCCTGTTGATCATCGACACCGGCCCCGGCTTCAAGAAGGACGAAGCCCGCGACGCCTGGAACGCCCGCAGCCACGAAACCGCCGCCCGCTTCGACGCCGAAGGCCTGGCCCCGCTGCAGAAAGGCACCGCCGAACGCGCGCAATCCCGCCACCGCGACGCCACCGGCCTGGCCCACGCCGCCCGCGGCATGCTGACCCAGCGCGACGCCGGCGTGATCAATTCGCTGCCGTCGATCAAGGTGCCGTCCCTGGTCCTGGTCGGCTCGCGCGACACCCCGTTCCTGATCGCCACCGACTACATGGCGGCCAAGATCGCTGGCAGCACCAAGGTCGTCATCGACGATGCCGGCCACGCCGCCAACATCGACCAGCCCGCCGCTTTCAACCAGGCGGTCCTCGCCTTCCTCGCCACTCTCCGCTGAAAGAGCCCGCACCATGGCCAGCTACAAAGACATCGGCACCGCCGTCACCGACCGCGTCGGCATGGTGGAGATCCGCAAACCCCCCAACAACTTCTTCGACGTGTCGCTAATCCACCAGATCGCCGATGCCTGCGAAGCCTTCGACGCCGACCCCGAAATTCGCTCCGTCCTGCTCTGCGCGGACGGCAAAGCCTTCTGCGCCGGCGCCGATTTTTCGTCGAGCCCCGACACCGGCCTGGTCACCGAGGAAGGCGGCAAAATCACCAAACATCTCTACAAGGAAGCCAGCCGCCTGTTCCGCACCAAGAAACCAATCATCGCCGCGGTACACGGCCCAGCCATCGGCGGCGGCCTCGGCCTCGCCCTGGTCGCCGACTTCCGCATCACCTGCAGCGAGGCCCGCTTCTCCGCCAACTTCACCCGCCTCGGCTTCCATCCCGGCTTCGGCCTCACCGCCACCCTGCCGCGCCTGGTCGGCCAGCAGAAAGCAGCGATGATCTTCTACACTGGCCGCCGCCTCACCGGTGACGAGGCCGTCGCCATCGGTCTCGCCGACCAGCTCGTACCCCAAGCCGAAGTCCGCAGCACCGCCCAGGCCCTGGCCGCCGAAATCGCCCAGTCCGCCCCGCTCGCCCTGCAATCCACCCGCGAAACCATCCGCCGTGGCCTCGCCGACGCCATCGAGTCCGCCACCGAACGCGAACTCGTCGAACAGGAATGGCAGCGCCGGACAGCGGACTTCAAGGAAGGCGTGAAGGCGATGGGGGAGCGGCGGCTGCCGGACTTCAAGGGACGGTAAGGGGAAGGAAGGCCAGGGCTCTGCCCTGGACCCGCTGGGGCCGGCGGCCCCAGACCCCATTCGTTTGAGCGCCCCCCGGACCAAATGGCGCTGAAGGGTTGAGGGTCCAGGGACCTCGGGTCCCTGGCGGGGTCCCTCGCGACGCGCCTTCGCGGCGCGACGGCAAAGCCCTGGCTTGGTTCCCTACACCGTCCCCACCGGTGTCGCCGGCGACCCCACCGCCCCAGGCAACCGCAACGGCGGCGCCGTCATCAGGAACCGGTTGCGCCCATTTGCCCTGAGCCAATCGGCAAGTTCGGTAAAGTACCACATTTCGCCCAGGTAGCACCCAAGCTTGAACAGGCAGTGCTCATGCAGCGGCAGGGTCGCGCAGGGATCGCTTGCCCCCGGCCGTGCCGGCATCGCCTCCACGGCATAGTTGTCGGAGAACAGCGCCACCGCACCGCAATCGGTCACCCATTGCAGCAACCGCTGGTCACGTCCATCCAGCGCGGAGGTCGTATTGAACAGCACCTCCCGATCCGGCTGCTTCTTCATCTCCAGCAGCAACTCGGCGAACCCGGTGCGGAAGCACACCATGTCGCCCTCTTCCACCACAACCTTGTCCTTGTCGAGAATCGCCATCAGCTCTTCGTAGCCAACCACCTTGCCGCTGCGCCCATGATGCGCCAGCAGGTCGATCATCACCGCGCGCCCCTGCACACAGGTGACGGCGATGTTCTCCACCCCAAGCTTGTGCGCGCCAGGCGGCACCGGATTCGGTCGGCCTTCGTTGTCGCGATCATAGACCAACGGCCCGGCGATATCGGTGCCGGCGCGGAACCCGTTGTAGAACACGTCTTCCATCTTGCCGTCGCCATCGACATCGAACATCTGCCCGACATGCGCCAGCGTGTCCCACTGGGTCGAGTATTGCAGCGTCATCAGCACCCGGTCGTCGCACAGAACGTCCATCGCGTTCGGATCATAACAGCGCAGCGGCACCGCCATGTTCGGCCGCCCGTCGCGTATCGTCGGCATCAGCTCCGGCGGATGCCGCCGCGTCGACAGGATCGCGCCCCCGGGATAGTCCAGCGGCAGGGACAGGCAGAACACCCGCCCCTCCTTCACCTCGGCAATCCCCTGCAACACCTTCTTCGTCGTCAGCAGGTTGAGCCGCCCCAACTGGTCGTCGGGCCCCCAATCGCCCCAGGTCGAACCAGCCGGGCGGCGCGTCCAGCGCGGATTGGCGTCCATGGCGATCGTCCTCAGGCTGCTTGCTGCAAGGTCGGCGCGGAATCCGCCACCGTGGTGCGATGCAGGTCGCGCACCTGCTCCGCCGGATAGCGCCGCGCCCGATGCATCGTCGCCCGATTGTCCCACATCACCAGGTCGTTCGGCTTCCACGTATGCGCGTGCACGAACTCCCGCTGCGTCGCATGCTCGCCGAGATCGCGCAGCAGCATCCGCGCTTCCGGCACCGGCCAGCCATGGATCGTGCCAGCATGGCTCGACAGATACAGCGACAACCGCCCGCTCCCCGCATGCCGGCGCACCAGCCGCTGCGGCACCGGCGCGAACCGCTGCCGCTCGTCATCGGAGAAATCGGTGAACCCCAGCACCCCGCGCGAATGCAGCTGCGTATGGTCGCAGACGAGATCCCGCACCAACGCCTGCGTCGCCGCGTCCAGCGCATCCCACGCCGCCCGCATATCGGCGAACTCGGTGTTCCCTCCATGATCGGGAATCACCCGCGCCGACAGCAGCGAATACTTCGCCGGCGTCGCCTTGAACGAGCTGTCCGAGTGCCACAGCATGTTGCCCAGGCTGAACAGCCGCTTGCGGTCATCCCGCGCCAGCACCCGCCCATCCTTGTCCACATTGGAGATGTCGTTCACATCCATCGACAGCCGCCGCTCGGCCCCCTGAACGATATCCCCGGTCGCTGTTTCCAGCGGCCCAAAGTATCGGCTGAAATCCAGCTGCTGCTCGTCGTTGATCGCCTGGTCGCGAAACACCAGCACGGAATACGTATCCATCGCCGCCTCGATCTCGGCAGCCGCTGTGGCGCCGATCGACTGCCGCAAGTCGATCCCTGAGACCGTGCCGACGAAATTCGGCCGCGCCGGGTCGATTGGTGCGATATGCAAACCCATGGTTTCCTCCAAGACACCTGTTGCCGCAAAGATAGCCGCCCGCTGGCCCGTTGTCCCGCCCCCTCGTTCGCGCGCGCCTATTCCGCCAGCGCCCGCTCCACCAAATCCCCCATCCGCTCGAAATCCCCAGCCTCATTGTAGGCCTGCGCCGACAGCCGCAACCACAGACGATCGCCATGCACCATCACCGGCACATCGGTCCCCAACGCCAACAGCCGCTCCCGCACCGCCTCCGCCCGCCCCCGATCCGCCGGCCGATCATCCGGCAGCCGCACCGTCGCCATCGCCGCCGCCGGCCGGTTGCCCGCCCCGGTCTCCGTCCCGAACCGCCCCGCCAGCCGCGTCGCCGCGGACGCCGCCAGCGCCGCATTGCGCGCCATCAACCCCTCACCGCCCAGCCCCGCATGAAATGCCAACGCCGCCGGCACCGCCAGCCACGCCGAAGGATCCCGCGTCCCCGTCCAATCGAACTCCGCCGTGAACCCCTGCCCATAGCCATGCGAAATCACCGCCGGATGGATCCCCGCCTGCCGGTCCGCCCGCGCCCACAGGAACCCGCTCCCCTTCGGCGCAAACAGCCACTTATGGCAATTCCCCACATACCAATCGGCATCCACCGCCGTGAGATCCAGCGGGACCTGCCCCGGCGCATGCGCCCCATCCACCAGCACCTTCACCCCGCGGGCATGGCACGCCGCCACCATCGCCGCGATCGGCAGCAACAGCGCCGATGACGAGGTGATGTGGTCCAGCACCGCCAGCTTCGTCCGTGGCCCCAACGCCGCCGCCAACCCTGCCAGCATCTCCGCGTCATCGGGCCGCGGGAACGCCAGCGGCACTTCGATCATCCGCGCACTGGTCACGCCACACACATGGCGGATGGTGTTGCGCACCGCGCCATAGACATGGCCGAGCGTCACTATCTCATCGCCCGGCGCGAACACCAGCGATCGCAGCACGCCGTTCACGCCTTCGGTCGCATTGCCGACAAAACCGATATCCTCCCCGCGCGCGCCGATCACGCTGCCCAACGCCGCGGCGGCCGCGCGCAGTGCCGGCAGGATGGTGGCGTTGAAGAAGCGGGTCGGTTGCCGCTCCATCCGCGCCCGCCAGTCATCCTGCGCCGCCAGCACCGGCCGCGGGGTGGCCCCGTACGAGCCGTGGTTGACGGTCGCGAAGCCTTCTTCGAGCAGGAAAGCCTGTCGTAGCGCCGCTCCAGTCAGCAGGTCGGTCATGGGTGCCTCCTCGGTGTTTGGCCGCAGATATCTGTCGTTTTCGGTTGGTGCAATGGCTGCAATCCGCGGTTTGGCAGGGTGCCGCACCACCGTTCCGGGAGCGCGCCCGGCTTTCACTCTGAGTAGATTCCGGCGGTTGCCGCCTGTCGCTGTGGCGCGCCTGATGCGCATCAGTGATCCCGGCTTTTCGCAACGAAGACGGGATCATTCTAGCGGGCTACGGACAACATGACCTTCCCTGGCATGGGTCCGCGGCAAGCCTGACCGGCGCTTCCGTCCCCCCCGGTAGCGTTGGTCTCTGGCCCGCCGCACGATTGGTGCGGCGGGCCAGATTTTTTCCGAATCACCTCCAAGCGACATCGCCGGCACCGCGCAACAGGAATACCGATCATGCGAAGCATCCATGCCGCGTCCCTGGCGATCCTCCTGCTCGCTGGCCTCGCCAACCCGGCCACGGCGCAGCCCGTCATGGGCATGACTCACCCTGGGGCCGCGGCTGCCCAAGCGGGATCCGAGGGACACAATGCACGCGGAGTACACAAGATGAACCACATGCACCATCAAGACTTCGGCCGCCACAACATGGCTATGCTCGCGATCACCGCAGCACAGGCGCCGCAGTGGGCCGCCGTCGCCACGGTGCTGGGCGATGCCATCGTTGCCATGCAGGCGGACAGTGTGCGGATGGCCACGCAAGCCGTGCCCGCCACGGTACCGGAACGAATGGACGCAACCTTTGCGAACCTGACAGCGGCACTCGGAACGGCACAGGCGCTCGCCGGCACCGGCCGCGCGCTCTATGCCATTCTCACGCCCGAGCAGCGCCTGTTGGCGGATGGATTCTGGGCCCATCACCAATCTGCGCCGATGCAATGATGCCGCGGCGCTCGGTCTGACGCTCAGGCCGCCAGTGCCGGCCGGGTCGCCCGCCACGGCGTTGCTGCTTCGTACGCCTGGCACACCCGAAGCAGCAACGCGTCCTCGAACGGCCGTGCCGCCAACTGGATCCCCACCGGCAGCCCGCCCTCACCAAAGCCGGCACAGATCGTCATCGCCGGCTGACCCGTCACATTGAACGGAATGGTGAAGCCCGGCTTATCCAGGCTGGACCATTTCGGCATGCCCTCGATCTTCGGTGCCACGCTCGGTGCGCCGGCGGTCAACAGAATGTCCACATCGACCATCGCCGCAGCCACCGCCGCCTGCAACTCGCGGCGCCGCCGCAGCGCCTCGACATAGTCTGCGCCGCTGATCAATCCGCCGAAAGCCACGCGATCGCGGAACAGCTCGCCATACTCGTTCCACCGCGTCTTGAGCCATTTCTCGTGCAAGGCGAAGGCTTCCGTCATCAGGATCAGCGAGCCACAGGCCTGGAAATCCTGCAACGACGGCAGCACCACCTCGCGCACTGAGGCGCCCTGGGTGCGCAGCAGCTCGACCGCATCGTCGATGCCTTTCTGCACGCTGGCATCAACCTTGTTGTCGACCTCGTGGAAATGCCGCACCACGCCAATGCGCAGCCCGGCCACGCCCTTGTTCAGCCCGGACAACAGATCCGGCGCCGCCCGCGCCGCACTGGCGGGGTCCGTCGGATCATGCCCCACCATCGCCTGCAACAGGATCGCGCAATCCTCGACCGTCCAGGCCAGCGGCCCCGTGTGGTCCATGCTATAGGTCAGCGGCAGCACCCCCGCGCGCGAACACAGCCCATAGGTCGGCTTGATCCCGGCAATGCCGCAAAACGCCGCCGGGCCCCGGATGGAGCCGCCGGTATCGCTGCCGGTCCCGCCCAGAATGAGCCCCGCCGCCACCGCGGCACCCGTGCCCGAAGACGATCCGGAGGTGAAATGCTCGGTATTCCACGGGTTGCGTGCCGGCGGCCATGGCAGGTCGAAGCTCGGCCCGCCCATGGCGAATTCATGCGTCGCCAACTTGCCCAGCATCACCGTGCCGGCATCGGCCCACTTACGCACCACCGTCGCATCCGCCGCCGGCACATTGTGCTCCAGCAGGCGCGAATGGGCGGTGGTACGAATGCCGGCAGTGTTGTAGATATCCTTGTGCGCTATCGGGATGCCGTCGAGTCTGCCGCGCTGCGTGCCGGCCATGAACCGCGCCTCGGCGGCTTTTGCATCGGCCAGGGCCCGTTCCGCGGTCACGAGAAGAAAACTATGCAGCGCCCCGTCCAGCTTGGCGATACGCGCCAGGCAGTGCTGCGTCAGTTCAACCGGCGAGATTTTCTTTGCCGCCAGCGCCGCCGCGGCGGACGCAATGGTGTGAAACGCCTCCATCTCACACACCCTCCGAATTCAGCGGCCGGAACAGATGCGCCGGCTCCGCCTCCCGCCCGCGCGCCGCACTGCGATTGCGCGCCGCGAACCGCTCGAAATGCGGCCATGCGCTGTACAGATCGGCAATGTTCTCGGGCGTCAGGGTTAGCCCGGCGCGCTTCACCAGCGCTTCGAACTCAGTCTGGGTGAGTGGAGAAGACATGATGCCCCGCGCGTTATGCTGCAAAGCACAAATTTGGGCAGCATTCCGCGGCCAGAGTCAAACGGGGGCGTCAAACCTCCTTCGGCGGCGGCTGTACGTAAGTGACGGCAAAATCGGGATCAACCGCCCGGCGCACGTAGTCCTCGGCCGTCGGTTCGTATAGCGCCCAAAGCCGAGCCAACTCCACCAGCGGCGCCGCATACGCATCCACCCGCAAATCCACGAACGGGAAACTCTCAGTATCCACCACCAGCAACGACGCCGAAAGCACTGCCGCCATCTCGCCCCCGGCATCCTCGCCCGCCTGGATTGCCCGCACCAGCCGGGTCGCCAGAGGCAACGTCGTATCCGCCTCGAACGCCGCCACCATCGCCGGCGCCACCGCTTCGTTGCGCAGGATGTTGCCGGCGCCGACGCAATCCACCCCATGCGCCACCGAGATCGCCGGGCGCACATTCGCCCCGTCAAAATGCGCCGTCCGTCCGGCGGCATCGATCACCGCCACCTGGCGCCAGGCCCGATGCGGCGTCGCGGCAGCGATCGCATCCACCGTCTGCTGCGCCGTAAACCCCCGCGCCAACAGGTCAATGCCCAACGGCCCCAACCGGGGATCGGTGCGGTGTTGCGTCAGCACCGCACCCACCTTGGCGCGAGCAAACGGCACGCGCGCGCCCACCCCGACCGCCGAAGTTGTCACCACGGCGCCGAACTGGCCGGTCCGCGCGCAGCGGCCGAGAAGCGAAAAGGTCATGTGTTCGTCTCCGGCGGATCGGGACTGAACGCTCGCCCCGCAATCATGGCGCCGGATTCGCGCAGTGCTGTCAAACCAATCGCCAGCGACGCAGTGCGCCGTTGATCGCAGCAGAAGGCGCGATTCTAGAAAATGATGTTGTGCAGAATAATCACCATGACAGGGACTCCCAGGAACACCATGATCAGGCTTCGCATGGTGCAGCACTCCTGCCAGACGAGTACGCCGGCATTCAAATAATCTTGGCAGAAACGGAAATCTCCGTTGCATACAACCGCATCGCAGCCGCGTGCATGATCCAACAAATGGTGCTGCCAAATGGATTTGTTAATGCCGAGCCCCGCACGATTGCGCGATCGTGTCATGCCCTGTCGCTAGTACAGCAACCCTTTGTCCAGCACGTTGCGCATCTCGCCCAGCCTCCCGTCCACCCAGCACAACAGGTTGTGCCGGAATATCTCGGTGATCCGCCGGTTTTCCGAGGTCACCGTGCTGGCCGAATGCGGCGAGATCAACACATTGGCCATATCCCACAACGGCGACTCCTTGGCCAAAGGCTCCACCCGCGCCACATCCAGCGCCGCAAAACCCAGCTTGCCGCTGGCCGCCGCCTCAACCAGCGCGTCCTCGTCCACCACCGTGCCGCGCGCGATGTTCACGAACGCCACGCCGCGCGGCATGGCAGCAAAAGCGGCCGCGTCGATGATGTTCGCCGTCGCCGCAGTGTGCGGCACCGTCACCACAACGGCGTCGGCCTGCGCCAGTGCTGCATGCATCCCGGCCACCGGCACCACCGCGTCGAACAGATCGCCATGCGCGCGCACCTTCGCGGGATCGCGCGCCACCGCCACCACTCGCATGTCGAAAGCTCGCGCCAGCCGCGCGCACCCGCGCGCCAAGTCGCCGGCCCCGATGATCACCATGCATCGCCCCGCCACTTCCTCGCTGCACATCCGCACCCAGGAATGTGCCTTCTGCTCGGTGCGCAAATGATCCAGCCCGCGCCAGTAAGACAACAGCGCCATGAACACGAATTCCGCCAGCGGCCGCGCATGCACCCCGCGCGCCGTGGTCACCAGCACGTCGCGCTCCACCAGCCCCAACTCGGCCACCGAGGCGCCCACCCCGGTACTGGTCGTCTGGATCCACTTCAGCTGGCCGAGATGCGGCAAATCCTCCGGCGCCGGCAGGTCCCACAGGATATCCGCTTCCGCCAGCATCTCCTGCCACCGCGCCTGTTGCAGCGGCGTGCGCGTGAATGGCTGGCCCTTGTGATCGGCGACATAGCGCACCGGCGGCAATAGCGCGGGATCGTACAGCACCGCGATCTCGCGATGCGTGTCGCGGATCAGCGCGACGTTCGCGGGTTCGAGCGGCGAGGCAATCATGATGGTATGGGTCATACAACGCTTCTAGCGCGCGGCGCCGTCCGATGTAGAGTCCCCCGGGCAGGAAATGTCTGACGGTCAGATACGCTCCCAGAATCCCGATTCCTCGTCCAGCCGGTCATGCTCCACGGCGCGAAAATCCACCGCCGAGACAATGCCCACCACCCGCCCCGCAGCGACTACGGGCACATGGCGAAACCCGCCATCATGCATCAACCGCAACGCCTCGAGCGCCGAATGCGTGGGCGGCATGTGCGCGGGATTGCGGGTCATGACCGCGGCCAGGTGGGTGTGCGCGGGGCTCTTGCCCTCGGCGAGAAACCGCACGGCATCGCGCCCGGTGAATATCCCCTCCAACCGCCCATCGCCATCGGTGACCATGATCGCGCCGATACGCTGCCGATGCATTTCCTGACAGGCCTGCTGCACCGTCGCGCTCGCAGGCAGCGAGAGCGGCTCGCGCCGGATGACGTCGCCGATCTTCCGTTGGGCCATGATCCGCCTCCTCGTTCGTTCGCCACGATGACAGCACCATGACAGTCCGGCGTTGATCTGCCTCAACCCCGCTTCCCGAACCGCGCGCACGGTCCTAGGCTCCCCGCAACAAACCCGGGAGGCCGCGATGACAGTTCGGTTGGGCGAGGGCGACTGGACCTACGAGCCGGTCGAAGACTGGGCTAAGCTGCCGCCCGGCTGGTCGTTCAAGGAGATCGGTTCGGTCGGCGTCGATCGCCGCGACAACGTCTACGTTTTCAACCGCGGCGAACACCCGATGATCGTCTTCGACCGCGACGGCAATTTCCTCAAAAGCTGGGGCGAGGGCGTCTTCCCCCGCGCCCACGGCCTGCACATGGCGGATGACGACACCATCTGGCTGACCGACGACGGCGACCACACCGTCCGCCAATGCACGCTGGACGGCAAAGTCCTGCTGGAGATCGGCATCCCCAACAAGCCCGCCCCCTACATGAGCAACGAACCCTTCCACCGCTGCACCCACACCGCCCTCTCACCCCAGGGCGACCTCTACGTCTCCGACGGCTACGGCAACGCCGCCGTGCACAAGTTCGACCCCAAGGGCCGCCTGCTCAAATCCTGGGGTGCCCCCGGCACCGACCCCGGCGAGTTCAACATCGTCCACAACATCGTCTGCGACGACGCCGGCTGGGTCTATGTCGCCGACCGCGAGAACCACCGCATCCAGGTCTTCGACGGCAACGGCAAATACGAAACCCAGTGGAACAACCTGCACCGCCCCTGCGCCCTGTTCATGCCAAAAGGCTGCCAGCACTGCCTGGTCGGCGAACTCGGCCCCGGCATGCCGGTCAACCGCCACATGCCCAACATCGGCCCGCGCGTCTCCGTCCTCGACCGCACCGGCCGACGCATCGCCCGCCTCGGCAACCCCGCCGGCTGGGGCCTGGAGCCCGACCGCTTCATGGCCCCGCACGGCCTGACCATGGACAGCCGCGGCGACCTCTATGTCGGCGAAGTCTCCTGGACCAACTGGCCCAACTTCGAACCCAACGCCCCACGGCCCGACGGGCTCCGCTCGCTGCAGAAATTCCGCAAGGTCTAGCCGATGCGCGCCCTGTGGCTGCTGCTCCTGCTCGCCGCCTGCGCCACCCCTTCGCCGCCCGAGGCCAGGCCGCCCGAGCCGCAACGCATGCTCCGGTCAGAGCTGGGTCCCATGGGGAGGTCGACCGACGGCTCGCTGCGCTGGCCCCCGGATGACGGCTTCCGCGGGCCGGCAACGCCGATCATCCTCCCGCCCGGCGTTCTGCTCGACCGCTTCGGCGACGATCGCGGCAACTTCCTCAGCCCCAAGGGCGCGGGCTTCAACGCACGCGCCCTGCCGTATGTCTGCCAGAACGAACGCTACTCCGCCTTCCGCGTGGTGACACCGCTGCCGGTCTGGATCGGCCGTGCCTCCGCATGGTTCAACGTGCCCGGCGGCGCGACCCAGGTCCAAACCGACGCCTCAGTGCAGCAACTGCTTGATGACGGCGTGCTGGTGCGTGTTCAGGGCGCGAGCGCGCCGTGCAAGTGAAAGAAAGAAACTTCTTTTTGTGAACAAAAAGAAACAAAAAAACTTCACCCATGGGCTGTGACTCATGGCCGCATGCCCGACGTAAGCGGAGAAAAGTCTTTTTGCTTCTTTTTCTTCAGAAAAAGAAGATTCTTGCCTCCCTACAACAGCCCCACCCCCCGCACGATCGCCTCCACGCGCGCGCTCTCTTCGGCGTTCAAACTCCGCTGCGGCCGCGCCATCGTATTCCCGGCGATGATCCCCATCGCCCGCATCGCCGTCTTGAACCCGCCCACGCCCGAGGCTCCGGCGCTGGTCCGCGGCACCCCGCACCAGACAATCTCAAACAGCCGGCACAGCCGCGCCTGCTCAGCCTTCGCCACCGCCCAATTGCCCTGCCGCCCGGCCTCGTAGAGCCGCACATACCCGCCGGGATCGACATTGCCGAGCCCCGGCACCACCCCGTGCACCCCCATCAGCATCGCCCCGTCCACATCCAGCTCACCGCCGGTCATGCAGAAGAAATCCGGCCGGTCGGCCATGTCCGCCATCACATACCGCAACCCGCCGGCATCGCCCGACGAGTCCTTCAGCCCGACAATGGCCCCCTCGCGCGCCAGCGTGGTGACGGTTTCCCGCGCCAGCTTGGTATGCACGCTGACCGGCAGGTCATAGGCAATCACCGGCACCGGCGACCCCTCGGCGACGTATCGAAAATGCTCGACCGTCTCCGGCTGGCTGGTGCGCGCATAGAACGGCGCCGTCACCACCACCCCATCCACCCCAATCGCCGCCGCCCGCTTCGCATGACCAATTACCCGGTCCGTCGTCGGGTCCACCACCCCGGCCAAAACCGGCAGCCGCCCAGCCACCACCCGCACCGCATGCTCCAGGATCCGGTCCCGGGTGGCCTCGTCATGGAACACCACCTCGCTGGTCGAGCCGAGGAAGAACAGCCCATGCACCCCGCCGCCAATCAGATGCTCGATCACCCGCGTGAACGACGGAAAGTCCACACTGAAATCGGCATGCAGCGGCGTCACCACCGGCGGCACAACCCCCCGCAATCCCTTGAGGTCCTTCGGCATGGTTGCATCCTTCCCAACGTGACGTGACGTCGATCCTACGGCCAAGCGCCACGCCTGGAAATCCAGCACCCACCCCCACGTTGCGTCCCAACGCCGACACGTCGATATTGCGATGCAGCATGACCCCCTTGCCGCAAAACCCGCCCCGATGAGCGGCAGCACCGACGGACTGCCCTTCCCGCGCCGCTTCTGGGCCGTCCTGACCCTCGCCCTTGGCCTGGCCATGGCGGTGCTGACCGGCAGCCTGGCCAACCTCGCCCTGCCCACCATCGCCCGCGAATTCCAGGTCACCGCCTCCGAGGCGATCTGGGTCGCCAACGCCTACCAACTCGCCGTCACCATGACCCTGCTGCCACTCGCCTCGCTCGGCGAAAAGCTCGGCTATCGCCGCGTCTACCTCTGGGGCCTCGTCCTCTTCACCCTGGCCTCCGGCGCCTGCGCCCTGGCCCAAACCATGCCCCAGCTCATCACCGCCCGCATCTTCCAGGGCTTCGGCGCCGCCGGCGTGATGAGCGTCAACACTGCGCTGATCCGCTTCATCTACCCCTCCAGCCAGCTCGGCCGCGGCGTCGGCTACAACGCCATGATCGGCGGCACCACCTCCGCCCTCGGCCCCTCGATCGCCTCGGCCATCCTGGCGGTCGCCGACTGGCACATGCTGTTCGCCGTCAACCTGCCGCTCGGCATCCTCGCCCTGCTGATCGGCCGAAAAGTACTGCCCGACAGCCCCCTCGGCGACCAGAAATTCGACGCCGGCAGCGCCGCGCTGAACGCCGCTTTCTTCGGCCTGCTGATCCTGGGCATCGACGGCCTCGGCCACGGCCAGGCCCGCATGGCGATCACCCTGGAGCTCGTCGGCGCCATCGCCGTCCTGGTCGCCCTGGTCTGGCGGCAACTGCCACAGAGCAAGCCATTGCTGCCGATCGACCTGCTGATGCGCCCAGTCTTCGCCCTGTCGATCGCCGCCTCGGTCTGCTCCTTCGCCGCCCAGGGCATGGCCTTCACCGCGCTGCCATTCTTCCTGATCCACGACCTCGGCCGCAGCCAAACCGAAACCGGCCTCCTGATGACCCCCTGGTCAGTGGCCATGGCAGCAACCGCCTTCTTCGCCGGCAGCCTCTCCGACCGCTACTCCCCGGCCCTGATCGGCGCCCTCGGCCAGGTCGGTCTCTGCGCCGGCCTGCTCGCCCTGGCAGTGGCACCGGACGCGAGTGCCACCTGGATGCCTATCTGGCTGGCAATCGTCGGCCCCACCATCATCTGCGGCATCGGCTTCGGGCTGTTCAACTCGCCCAACAACCGAACCATCATGGCCGCCGCCCCCCGCGCCCGCAGCGGCGGCGCCAGCGGCATGCAAGCCACCTCCCGCCTGCTCGGCCAAACCATCGGCTCAGCCCTGGTCGCCATGCTGTTCAACCTGTTCCCAACCGGCGGCACCCAACTCGTCCTGATCGTCGCGGCCGGCTTCTCAGTCGCCGCCGGCGTGCTCAGCCTGTTCCGGCCGCGGACGAAGCTGTAGGCAATCAACCAGGAAGGAAGCGCTTCTTTTTGAAAAAAGAAGCAAAAACTTTCATCCATTTTCTCGACGCAGGCACGCGCCCCGAATGATAGCCTACCGCTCGGTGAACCGAAAAGGCTGGTCATGGCGGCATCAACAATGCTTTCGCTGCCGCTGCTTGTCGCCGCGGCACTCTGGGCACCCAACGCCCACGCCAATGACTCGGCATCCGAGTTCGGCATTGGCGGGCTGGTGATGGTGAAGACCGACGCGATCACCATGCAGCGCGAGGACCTGACGATCACGCCGCTGTGGATCAAGGTGCGCTACGAATTCCGCAACGACGGAACAGAGTCGGTGACGCTGCGTGTGGCGTTTCCCTTGCCGGAGGTGCCGGTATAAACAGCGGCTGCAAAGTGTACCACTTCACCGGTTGATGCGGTCGTCCTGAAGGCGGCGGCAAAGTGTACCGGTCCTGCTAGGCCTTTCTGATGTCCATGACGGGCATGGAGAGGCTGGAAGGATGTTCACAGTGGAGTTCTAT
>CAMBRC010000073.1 GCA_945869965.1 Asaia bogorensis | reverse complement strand
GCGATGGGTTTGCAGCGCCTCGATCGCGCCCTGGTCGAGCATCTTGCCGGGCAGGCCGCCTTCGCGGGCGCGTTCGAGGAAGTGGCGGGCGAGGTCGGGGATGTCCTCGACGCGCTCGCGCAAGGGCGGCAGGCGGATCGGCACGACGTTCAGGCGATAGAACAGGTCTTCGCGGAACTGGCCCTGGCGGATGGCGGCGCGCAGGTCGCGGTGGGTGGCGGCGACGATGCGGACATTGGCGCGGATCGCGGTGCGTCCGCCAACCGAGGTGAATTCGCCTTCCTGCAGCACGCGCAGCAGGCGGGTCTGGGCTTCGGACGGCATGTCGCCGATCTCGTCGAGGAACAGGGTGCCGCCGGCGGCCTGTTCGAAGCGGCCGGGGGCGCGGTTGGTGGCGCCGGTGAAGGCGCCGCGCTCGTGGCCGAACAGCTCGCTTTCGATCAGCTCGCGCGGGATCGCGGCCATGTTGATGGCGACGAAGGGTCCGGCGCGGCGGCGGCCGTAATCGTGCAGGGCGCGGGCAACCAGCTCCTTGCCGGTGCCGGACTCGCCGTTGATCATGACGGTGAGGTCCGCCGTCGTCAGCCGGGCGATGGTGCGATAGATTTCCTGCATCGCCGCCGAGCGGCCGATCAAAGGCAGTTTTTCTTCGGCGTCACGCGGGGCGACGGGGGTGTGCGGCGCCTCGGTGGACGGAACCGCCAGGGCGCGATCGACCACCGAGAGCAGCTCGGTGAGGTCGAACGGCTTGGGCAGGTATTCGAAGGCGCCGCGCTGGGTGGCCTTGACCGCCGTCATCAGGGTGGATTGGGCCGACATGACGATGATGCGCAGGTCCGGGCGGATGCGGCGGATGCGCGGGATCAGGTCCAGCCCGTTGCCGTCGGGCATCATCACGTCAGTAATCACGAGGTCGCCCTCGCCTTCCTCGACCCAGCGCCACAGCATGGAGGCGGTGCCGGTGCTGCGCACTTGATAGCCCGCGCGGCCGAGCGCCTGGGTTAGTACAGTGCGGATCGAGCGGTCGTCATCGGCGACCAGGATGGTGGGGGGGGTGCTGCTCATGATGGTCGCCTCAATCCCGGCTTTCTTCGTCGACCATCGGCAGCATCAGGCGGAAATCGGTGCGGCCGGGGCGGCTCTCGACCTCGACCAGGCCGCCATGGTCGCTGACGATCTTGGCGACCAGCGCCAAGCCCAGCCCGCTGCCGGAGGGCTTGCCGCTGACGAAGGGGTCGAACAGGTAGGGGCGGATGTCGTCGGGGATGCCCGGGCCGTTGTCGCGCACGGTGACGAAAAGCGGCAAATGGCGGCGCGCGTCGGTGCCGGGGACGGCGAGCCGGACGCCGTGCTGGAAGCCGGTCATGAGCTGGATCTCGCCGTGCTGGACTTCACCTTGGACAATCGCCTCGGCGGCGTTCTTGACCAGGTTCAGGATGACCTGGACCAGCTGGTCGCGGTTGCCGTGGACCGGCGGGAGCGAGGGGTCGTACAGCTCGGTGAAGCGGATGGAGGCGGCGAAGCCGGTCTGGGCGAGGCGGCGGACATGTTCGAGCACGCGGTGGATGTTGACCGGGCCGTACTGCACCGGCTTTTCGCCGAAGGCCTCCATGCGGTCGACCAGGTCGCGGATGCGGTCGGCCTCGTCGCGGATCAGCACGGTGAGTTCGCGGTCGGCCTCGGCGACGCTGCCTTCCAGCAATTGGGCGGCGCCGCGGATGCCGGAGAGCGGGTTTTTCACTTCATGGGCGAGGATGGCGGCCATGCCGGCGACCGAGCGGGCGGCGCCGCGCACGGTCAGCTGGCGGTCGAGCGCGCGGGCGGCGGTGGCGTCGTGCAATACCAGGAGCACCGCGCCGGGCTCCTCGGCCAGGGGGGCGCCCTGGACGGCGATGTTCATGCGCTTGAGGCGCGGGCCTTCCAGCGCCATGTCGTGGTCGGCGACGCGGGCGTCATGCTGGCGCACCTGATCGACCAGCAGGAAGAGCGGGTTGTCGCCGGCGAGGAAATCCGCGAGCCCGAACTGGGTGGCGGCGGCGGCCGAGACGCCGAGGAACTGTTCGGCGGCGTGATTGATGAAGCGGATGCGGTTGGCGGCGTCGAGCAGGATCACCGGCACTGGCAGGGCGGCGAGCAGGGCCACCGAGTCCGGCGGTGCCGCCGGGCGGCGGCGTTCGGCCAAGCGGACGGCGCTGCGGAGCATGTTCCTCACGCGGCTTCGGCCATCTCGGTGACCGCTTCGCGCGTGCGGCTGGCGCCGCGTTCGATCAGCGGGTCGTAGAAGCGGTCGATCATGTCGAGAACGGCGGGCACGTCCGGCAGGCGCATGACGGTGGCGCGAAACTCGGCCGAGCCGGCCAGGCCGCGCGAA
This sequence comes from Asaia bogorensis, assembly GCA_945869965.1. Classification (GTDB taxonomy): domain Bacteria; phylum Pseudomonadota; class Alphaproteobacteria; order Acetobacterales; family Acetobacteraceae; genus CAMDGX01. Next base: position 20,072 of record CAMBRC010000073.1, on the reverse strand, counting down.
TACCAGGCTAGGTGCTTGCGGGCGAGGCGCATTCCGGGTTCGGTGCCGAAATGCGCCTGGATGGCGGCGTAATGGCGCAGCATGATGGATTTCTGCGCTGCCAGATCGGGTTCGGGGATGCGCTCGCCGGTTTGCAGGAAATGCGCGACCTGGGCCGGGAACCACGGCCGGCCGTAGCAGGCGCGGCCGATCATGACGCCATCGGCGCCGGAGCGGCGCAGGGCCTCGGCGGCGGCGTCCTCGGTGGTGATGTCGCCGTTGACGATCACCGGCAGGGTCGTGGCCTGCTTGACCGTGGCGACGAAGTCCCAGTCGGCGGTGCCGGTGTAGAACATCTGCCGGGTGCGGCCGTGCACGGTGACCATGCGGATGCCGGATTCCTCGGCGATCTTGGCCAGGCGCGGGGCGTTCAGGGTGGTGTGGTCCCAGCCCATGCGCATCTTGAGGGTGACCGGGACCGGGACGGCGCGGGCGGTCGCTTCGAGAATGCGGGCGGCGGCGATTTCGTCGCGCATCAGGGCGCTGCCGGCCATCTGGCCGACGGCGACTTTCTTGACCGGACAGCCGAAATTGATGTCGACGATATCGGCGCCGCGGCCGACGGCGATGCGGGCGGCCTCGGCCATGGCGGCGGGGTCGCAGCCCGCCAGCTGGATCGAGGTTGGGCGGCCGTCCATCTGGGCCATGCGCAGGGTGGCCTTGTTCTCGCGCACCATGGCCCAGGAGGCGATCATCTCGGAGACGACGAGGCCGGCGCCGAGTTCGCGGGCGAGGCGGCGGAACGGCAGGTCGGTGACGCCGGACATCGGCGCCAGGATGACCGGCGTGTCGATGACCACGCCGCCACCAAGGTCGATCGGCGCCAATGCGACCGGCTGCAACTGCGGCGGAATGGAATCAGGAATGCCCATGATTTGGGCAAACTAGTGGGGGAACCCATGGCACGCAATGCATTCGTTGGGCGGTTTACGCCCCGTTGACGGCGGCGGGACAGGCGGCGAGGGTGCGGAATGTCCGCGTTTCACCCGCCTGCGATCGCCTGTGTCCTTGTTGCCGCCGGTTCCGGGCAGCGCTTTGGCGCCGATATTCCGAAGCAGTTCCTGGCATGCGCTGGGCAGCCGATCATCCGCCATGCCGCCGTGACGCTGGCGGCCGCCGGGGTGATCATCCAGCCGGTGGGGGATCGGGCCGCGATCGCGCTGGCGCTGGCGGGCGTGGCGCATCTTCCGCCGGTGCCGGGCGGCGCGAGCCGGCAGGACAGCGTGCGGGCGGGGTTGGAGGCGCTGGCGGATCGGAGGCCGGACATCGTGCTGGTGCATGACGCGGCGCGGCCGTTCATTCCGCCGGGAACGATCGACGCGCTGGTGCGCGCATTGGCCACGCATGGCGGCGCGATTCCGGCGGTGGCGGTGGCGGATACTTTGAAGCGCGGATCCGGCGGACAGATTGTCGCCACGGTGGACCGTACCGGGTTGTTTCGGGCGCAGACGCCGCAAGCCTTCCGTTTCGCGCTGCTGCTTGACCTGCACCGTGCGGCACCGCAGGGGGCAACCGACGATGCCGCGGTGTTGGAAGGTGCTGGCCATGCAGTCGCGCTGGTCGCCGGGCATGAGGACAATATCAAGATCACCTGGCCGGAGGACCTCGTCCGAATGGAGCGTATTTTGAGCCCCGCTTTGATGCCCCCTGCCCTGTTGCCCCGCGTTGGCACCGGGTTTGACGTGCATGTGCTGGCGGAGGGGCGGCGCCTGATCCTGTGCGGCGTGGAGGTGGCGCATGAACGCGGGCTGGCGGGGCATTCGGATGCCGATGTGGGCATCCATGCGCTGTGCGATGCGATTTATGGGGCGTTGGCCGAGGGGGATATCGGGCGGCATTTTCCGCCGAGCGACAACAGCTTCAAGGACATGGATTCGGCAATCTTCCTGCGCCATGCGGCCGGGCGGGTGGCGGCGCGTGGCGGGGTGATCGGCAATGTCGATGTGACGCTGATTTGCGAGCGGCCGAAGATCGCGCCGCATGCGCCGGCGATGATGGCGCGGCTGGCGGAATTGCTCGGGATCGAGCTTGAGCGGGTGAGCGTCAAGGCGACGACGACCGAGCGGCTGGGGTTTACCGGGCGGATGGAGGGGATCGCGGCACAGGCGGTGGCGACGGTGCTGCTGCCCGTCTAGTCGACGAACATCAGCGCCGGGTCGACTTCCTCGCCGCGGATGGCGGCCAGCGCGGCGATGGCACTGTTCCGGGTGGCGAGGATCTCGGTGCGGAGCAGGCGTTCGGCCTCGCGGTCGTCGCGGGCGCGGATGGCGGCGAGGACCCGGCGCCAGTAATCGAGGCTTTCTTGGCGGCGTTCGCGGCGCTGGAAATCGAGCGGCTGGGCGCGCCACATCAGGCCCCAGATCGAGCGGTCGACCTGGTCGGTCAGGGTGCGTTCCAGGTGGCCGGCGCCGCAATTGCGGTAGACGCAGCTTGCGGTGGCGCTGATCGCCTCCTGGAAGGCGCGGCTGTCGTTCACCGGCCCGTCCAACAGGGTGGCGGCATGGGCGAGGGCGGCGTCCATCTCGGCTTCGGCGGTTGCTGCCGCGTCGCCGCGGCGGGTGAGCTGGCGCACGGCGATGCCGGCCAGGGCGGCGCGGGCGTTGAAGGCCTCGGCGATGACGTCCAGCGAGAGGCCGACGACGTAGGCGCCGCGGCGCGGGAGCAGCACGGCGAGGCCGTAGCGTTCGAGCGCGCGCAGGGCTTCGCGCACCGGGCCGCGGCTGACGCCGTAGGCTTCGGCCAGTTCCTGTTCGCGCAATCTTTCGCCGTCGCGGTACTCGCCGTTGACGATGGCGGCGGCGACGCGGGTGGCGATCTGTTCGGGAATGGTCAGCGTACGGACGCGCCGCCGTCCGACGGTCGTCGTGTCGTCACGAGGGGCGGTATCGTTCTCGAACATGGCGACCCGATGCGGCAGCGCGGAATCGTCTGGTACTGAAGTGGCACGGTGAAGGCAAGGCAATGAATTGTCGACATTCGACAATTGACTTCGCTGGAGGCCGATGCTCTAGTTTTTGCAAGCCCGGCCCTGAGAGCTGGTCATCAGGAGGATGCAACCGATGATGAAGTCGATCACAGGACTTGCCGTCACGTTGCTCGCCGCGCTGCCCTTTGCCGCGCAGGCCCAGAAGCCGGCGACCGGCACGCTGACCATCGGGTTCGGCGCCGAGGCGGTGATGATGGATCCGTCGCGCTCGGCCGCCGGGGTGGACCAGTATTTCTTCGGCCAGATGATCGAGCAGTTGGACCGCACCGGCCCGAAGCTGGACACCATCAACTGGCTGGCCGAGAGCTGGGTGCTGACCCAGGAGAACGGCAAACCGGTGATCACGGTGAAGATCCGCCCGGGGGTGAAGTTCCACAACGGCGATCCGCTGACCGCGGAGGATTTCCAGTACGCCTATCAGCGGCAGCGCGATCCGAAGATTTCCAAGTGGCCGCATCTGCTGGCGGCGGTGGAGAGCTTCGATGTCCTGGATAATTTGACGTTCCGCGTCCGCTTCAAGGAGGGTGACGGGTCCTTCACCTCGAACAACCTGACGCTGTGGGCGCTGCCCAAACGGCATCTGGAGAAGGTGGGCGACGAAGAATTCGCCAAGGCTCCGGTGGGGACCGGGCCGTGGAAGTTCGTGTCGCGCACCATCAAGGAAGAGCTGCGGCTGGAGGCGTTCGACGACTACTGGAACAAGGAACACCGGCCGACGGTGAAGAACCTTGTCATCAAGATCATCCCCGAGGACCTGACGCGGGTGGCCGCGTTCAAGACCGGGGCGATCGACTGGATCGACGCGGTGCCGCCGGCGATGGTGGAGGAATTCAAGAAGATGGCCGGCGTGAAGACCGGCAGCTTCGTGGCGCCGAACAACATGTACATCGCGATGGACGCGGTCACCAAGGACTCCAAGTTCCACGATGTGCGGGTGCGCCAGGCGCTGGCGCATGCCATCGATGTCGATGCCATCATCAACAAGGTGCTGTTCGGCCAGGGGCAACGCTATGTTCAGGTTGGCCGCGGCAGCCTTGGGCATGATCCCGACTTGCAGCCCTATCCGTTCGATCCCCGCAAGGCGCGCGAGTTGTTGCGCCAGGCGGGGTTTCCGAACGGGTTCGAGGTGCCGTGCTACAACCTGACGACGCCGCGCGAGCCGTATCAGAAGGAGGTGGGCGAGGCGTATTTCGCCTATGCCACCGCCGTGGGCATTCGTTGCAAGGTGCAGGGGCAGGAATACGGCACCTGGATCACCTTTGGCCGGCGGGACCGGCAGGGGCACATTGACGGGCTCTACAGCAACATGTGGGGCCATGGGCTGCCGGGCGATCCCGGAACCGCCTGGGCGGGGCATGTGCATACCTATGTGCCGGGCGAAGGCTGGGGCATCACTTCGCTGCATGATGATCCCGAGCTCAACGAGCTGATCCGCGAGTTGAAGCGCACCATGGACCTCAAGGAGCGCGATGCACTGGCCAAGAAGATCGCGCGGATCAAGCACGAACGGCTAGCCGGCGGGTTGCCGACCTATCGGCCGGTGGTGACGCTGGCGTGGCGCGACAAGGTGACGTTCAATCCTTGGCCGTCGCCGGGGTTCTGGCGCGGGATGCAGGAGATCGGCCTGAAGCAATAGGCGGTCTGGCGGCGATATGTGGCGGTTTCTGGCGCATCGGGTGTGGCAGGGTGCGATCAGCATCGTTGGCGCAAGCATCATCATCTTCCTGATCTCGCGGCTGTCGGGTGATCCGGTCCTGATCCTGTTGCCGAACGATGCCTCGGCGGCGCTGATCGCCGAGACGCGGCAGGTGCATGGGCTGGATCGGCCGCTCTGGGTGCAGTACGGCATCTGGGCGCAGAAGGCGCTGGCGGGGGATTTCGGCCGCTCGTACCGCTGGGAGATGCCGGCGCTGAAGCTGATCCTGGACCGGCTGCCGGCGACTATCCAGCTCGCGGTGTTCGGGCTGTTGTTCAGCGTGGCCGTCGCCGTGCCGGTGGGGGTGATGTCGGCGGTGCATCGCGGCGGCTGGATCGACCGGGTGGGGCGGGTGTTCGCCATGCTGGGACAGGCGATGCCGGCGTTCTGGGTCGGGCTGTTGCTGATCCTGGTGTTCGCCATTCACCTGAACTGGCTGCCGGCCTTCGGCTATGGCTCTCCGTCGCATGTGGTGCTGCCGGCGATTGCGCTGGGCTGGTACCCGGTGGCGGCGCAGACGCGGATTGTGCGCTCGGCGATGCTGGATGTGCTGGACAGCGACCATGTGCGGCTGAGCCGGGCGCTGGGCACGCCGGAGCGGCTGATTGTCTGGAAGTATGCGCTGCGCAATGCGGCGGTGCCGTTGCTGACCATGCTGGGGGTGTATTTCGCGGCGATGCTGGGGGGGGCCTTCGTGGTGGAGACGATCTTCGCCTGGCCGGGGGTGGGGCGCACCGTGGTGGAGGCGGTGTTCAGCCGCGATTTTCCGGTGGTGCAGGCGGGGGTGCTGTTCACCTCGATCCTGTTCGTGTTGTCCAACCTGCTTGTCGACCTGTCGTACGGGTTGGTTGATCCGAGGATCCGCGATGCGCGCTGAGTTTCTGCCGGGCTGGGCGCGCGGATTGCCGTGGTTGCCGATTGTGCTGTTGGCAGCCGTTGGCGTTTGTGCGGCGGCGGGCGAGTGGATCATGCCGTATGACCCCAACGAGCTTGATTTGGGGGCGGCGTTCAATCCGCCGCCGTGGCAGGAGGGCGGCACGCTGGCCTATGCGCTGGGGGCCGACAATCTTGGCCGCGACATTTTGAGCCGGATCATGGCGGGGTCGCGGGTGTCGGTGATTGTGGCGTTCTACGCGATCCTGTTCAGCGGCAGCATCGGCGCGCTGGTGGGGATGGTGGCCGGGTATTTCGGCGGGCGCGTGGATGCCGTGCTGATGCGGCTGATCGAGATCCAGCAATCGGTGCCGTCGATCGCGCTGGCGCTGATCCTGGCGGCAGCGATGGAGCCGGGGCTCAGCACGGTGGTGGTGGTGATCGTGCTGACGTACTGGGCGTGGTACGCGCGCATCATCCGCGGCGAGATCATGGCGTTGAAGGGGCGGGACTATATCGCGTTTGCGCGGGTGGCCGGGGTGTCCACGCCAGTGATCTTCATGCGGCATCTGTTGCCGAACATCTTCAACACGCTGGTGGTCTTGGCGACGCTGCAAGTTGGGCAGGTGATCCTGTTCGAGGCGTCGCTGTCGTTCCTCGGGCTGGGCATCCAGCAGCCCGATATCTCGTGGGGGCTGATGCTGTCCGATGCCCGGCAATACATCACCAATGCCTGGTGGGCGATCACCATGCCGGGGCTGGCGATCATGCTGACCTGCCTCTCAGCCAATGTGTTCGGCGACTGGCTGCGCGACCGGCTTGATCCGCATCTGCGACAGCTCTGATGGTTCTGCAGGTTGAGAATTTGCAGACGCATCTGCACCTCAAGCGCGGGGTGCTGCGGGCGGTGGATGGCGTCAGCCTGGCGGTTGGCGAGGGTGAGACGCTGGGGCTGGTGGGGGAGAGCGGGTCGGGCAAGACGCTGACCGGGCTGTCGCTGTTGCGGCTGTTGCCGAAGGGGTCCGGCCGGATCGTCAATGGGTCGATCAAGCTGGATGGCCAAGAGCTGACGACGCTGAGCGAGCGCGACATGGCGCATGACATCCGCGGCCGGCGGATCGCGATGATCATGCAGGACCCGATGACCTCGCTCAATCCGGTGTTCTCGATCGGCGACCAGGTCAGCAACCCGCTGCGCAACCATGATATTGCGCGCGGGACGCAGTTGCGCGAGGCGGTGGTCGATGTGCTGCGCCGGGTGCGGCTGCCGTCGGCGGATAAGCGGCTCGGGGATTATCCGCACCAGTTCTCCGGCGGGCAGCGGCAGCGCATTGTGGCGGCGATGGCGATCGGCTGCACCCCGCGGCTGCTGGTGGCGGACGAGCCGACAACGGCGCTGGATGTGACGATCCAGGTGCAGATCATCGCGCTGTTGCGGCAGATCCAGGCCGATACCGGGGCGGGGATCATCCTGATCACCCATGATCTCGGCGTGGCCGCCAGCCTGTGCCGGCGGATCGCAGTGATGTATGCCGGGCAGATCGTGGAGACCGGGCCGGTGCGGCGGATCTACAAGATGCCGTCGCATCCCTATACCCAGGCGCTGCTGGCGGCGATCCCGCGGCTGGGCGACAAGCGGACGCGGCTGCAGGCGATTCCCGGCCAGCCGCCGAGCCTGATCGATCCGCCGACCGGCTGCCGGTTCGCCGCGCGCTGCCCGGTGCGGATGGACAAATGCGCCGAGGCGCCGCCGACGGTCACCCTGGCCGACGGGCACAGCGCCGCGTGCTGGAAGCTGGCGTGATGCTCGATCTCGATGGCGTGACCAAGCACTACCGGACCAAGCGCGGCGTGGTGCGGGCGGTGGAGAATGTGTCGTTCTCGGTGCGGCCGAAGACCACGCTGGCGCTGGTGGGCGAGAGCGGCTGCGGCAAGACGACGATTGCCAAGATGATCCTACAGCTGGAGCGGCCGACATCGGGGGCGATCCGGTTCGAGGGGAAGGATGTCCGCACGATGGATGCCGTGGCGCTGAAGGCGTATCGGCGGCAGGTGATGGCGGTGTTCCAGGACCCGTACGCGTCGCTCAATCCTCGGCTGCGGGTGGGCACGATCATTGCCGAACCGATCCTGGCGCATGAGAGTCCAGGGCGGGCGGCGGTGGAAAGGCGGGTGGCCGAGGTGCTCGACGTGGTCGGGCTGCCGAGCAATTCGGCGCGGTTGTACCCGCATGAATTCTCCGGCGGGCAGCGGCAGCGCATCGCGATTGCGCGGGCGCTGGCGTTGCGGCCGCGGATGATGGTGCTGGACGAGCCGGTCTCGGCGCTGGATGTGTCGATCCGGGCGCAGGTGCTGAACCTGCTGGCGGATATCCAGGAGGAGTTCGGGCTTACGTATCTGATCATCGCGCACGACCTGGCGCTGGTGGAGCATTTTTCCGACGACGTGGCGGTGATCTATCTCGGCCGGGTGGCCGAGGCCGGGCCGACCGGCGAGGTGTTCGCCGCGCCACGCCATCCCTACACCCAGGCGCTGCTGGCCGCGGTGCCGCAGCCGGATCCCGACCATGTGCTGAGCGAGACGGCGGCGGCGGGCGAGATCGCCAGCGCGCTGGATCCGCCCTCGGGCTGCCGGTTCCATCCGCGGTGCCCACTGGTCATCGATCGCTGTCGCAGCGATGTGCCGGCCTTGCGCGGTGCGCCTCATGCCGCGTCCTGCCATCTTGTGGAGGTCTGAATGCCCGCACCGCTGGCCGATCTGGTTGTTGTCGAGGCGTCCGGCGATGTGGCGACACGCTATTGCGGCAAGATTTTCGCCGAGCATGGCGCGCGGGTGATCCAGGCGCACCGACCGGAGAATACCCGGCTGGCCTATGGCGGGCCGTCGGCGGTGGCCTATGCGGCGTGGCTGGACCACGGCAAGGAGCGGGCGGAGGCGGTGCCGGCGGGGCTGGCGGTCGACCTGGTGATCGCCGGACAGACGCCGGGCGATGTGGCGAAAGCCGAGGCGCTGGTGGCAACACTGGCCGGCAAGCCGGTGCTGTTGGGGCTGACCTGGTTCGGCGCCTCGGGGCCGTGTACCGACTGGCACGGCAGCGATGCGATCATCCAGGCGATGTCCGGCGTGGCCTATCCGATCGGCACGGTGGAGGGGCCGCCGGTGCTGCCGCAGGGGCATTCGCCGCAGGTGGTGGGCGGTGCGACCGGCTTTATCGCGGCGATGGCGGCGCTGTTGGGCCGGCGGCATGGCGCGGGCGCGGCACGGATAGACGTCAGCATCCAGGAGGCCTTCATCTGCCTGACCGAGCATTCCGGACCCGGCGTCTTTGCTGGCGGCCCGGCGAGCCAGCGGCGCGGGATCAACCGGTTCGGACCGGTCTATCCACAGACCATCTTCCCCGCTGCCGATGGCTGGATCGGGGTCACCGCGCTGACGCCGCAGCAATGGCAGGCGCTGTGCGCGCTGGTTGGCCTGCCGGAATTGGCGAAGGATCCGCGCTACGAAACCACCGACCTGCGCATGGCGGCGGCGGACGAGCTGGACGGTATCCTGATGCCAGCGGTGGCCAAGCTGGCGGCGCTGCCGATGCTGGAAGAGGGGCAGAAGCACCGCGTGCCGCTTGCGCCGGTGCCGACGATGGCCGACGTGCTGGCGACCCCGCATTGGCGCGAGCGGGCCGCCTTCCGCGCCTATAACGGCAACGGGCCGGTCTTCGAGGCGCCGGTGATGCCGTTCCGGCTGCATGCGCGCGGCGATGGCGCCACGGCGGTGGGTCGGGCCGAGGCTGCGGGACCGCTGGCGGGGATCCGGGTGCTGGACCTGTCGATGGGGTGGTCGGGGCCACTGGCCGGGCGGCACTTCGCCGATCTCGGCGCCGAGGTGATCAAGGTGGAGGGCTGCGCGCATATTGACTGGTGGCGCGGCTGGAATGCGCTGGAGGCGGGCGATCCGCCGCCGTATGAGACGCGGTCGAACTTCAATGCGGTCAACCGCAACAAGCGCGCGATCACGCTGGATCTGCGCAACCCCACGGGTGTCGCGCTGCTGAAGCAGTTCGCGGAGGACGCCGATCTGCTGATCGAGAACTACGCGCCGGGGGTGCTGAAGCGGATGGGCCTGGGGCCGGAGGATCTGGCGAAGGTCAATCCCCGGCTGAGCTATATCTCGATGGGGGCGTTCGGCAGTGCCGGTCCGTGGTCGGGGTTCCGCGCCTATGGCTCGACCACCGAGCAGGCCAGCGGCATGCCGTGGCTGCACGGCGAGGAGGGATGGGCGCCGGTGATGCAGCACACGGCTTATGGCGACCCGATCGCCGGGATCTATGCGGCCTGCGGGTCGCTGGTGGCGCTGTACGGGCGGCATGCCACCGGCGGGACCACGATCGACCTGTCGCAGGTGGAGTGCCTGTTCCAGCTGGCGGCCGACGGGATCATCGCGCAGTCGGCCACCGGTATGGCACCGGCGCGGACCGGCAGTCGGCGGGCGACCAGCCTGTGGACCGGCGCGGTGCGCTGTGCCGGCGATGATGCCTGGCTGGCGGTGGATGTGGCGACCGCCGGCCAATTGCCGGCGCTGGCCAAGGCGATCGGCACGACGCTCGCGCCGGGCGAGTCGCCTGAGGCCGCGCTGTCCGCCTGGGGGGCCGGGCGCGATCCGCATGAAGCGGCGGGGCTGCTGCAGGCCGCCGGCATTGCCGCCGGGCCAGTGGCGCCGGCGTCGTCGCTGCTGCACGATGCGCATCTAGTGGCGTGCGGCTTCTGGCTGGAGGCGGATCGCCGCTATGTCGGGCGCCATGTGGTGCCGCGCGCGCCCTATGCGCTGGACGGGGTCCGGCCCGGGTTCACCCGCCCTGCCCCGACCCTCGGCGAGCACAATGCCGAAGTGCTGGGCAAGGTGTTGCGTCTGTCCCCCGCCGAGATCGCCGCGCTGGAGCGCGACGCCGTCATCGGCAACAAGGCGATCTGATTCCCTCATTCCCTGCTGCGCGAAGTGAAAGAGCCGTCTGCCATGACCTTCAAGAAACTGCTGATCGCCAACCGTGGCGAGATCGCCATCCGCATCGCGCGCGCCGCGGCTGATCTCGGGCTGCCGACCGTGGCGATCCATTCCGAGGACGATGCCACCAGCCTGCATGTGCGGGTGGCCGACGCGGCGCACCAGTTGGCCGGCGTGGGGGCGGCGGCCTATCTGAACGTCGACGGCGTGATCGCGGCGGCGCAGGCAACCGGGTGCGACGCGGTCCATCCCGGCTATGGCTTCCTCGCCGAGCGGGCGGATTTCGCGCGTGCCTGTGCCGATGCCGGGCTGCGCTTCGTCGGGCCGTCGCCCGAGCATCTCGACCTGTTCGGCGACAAGGCGCGGGCGCGCGAGGCGGCGGTGGCGGCGAATGTGCCGGTGATCCGCGGGCTGGATCACGCCATCACGCTGGAGGAAGCGCGCGAGTTCTTCGCCAGCCTCGGGCCGGACGGCGCGATGATCATCAAGGCGGTGGCTGGCGGTGGTGGCCGCGGCACCCGGGCGGTGATGAAGGAAGGCGAGATCGAGCAGGCGTTCAAGCGCTGTCAATCAGAGGCCAAGGCAGCGTTCGGCCGCGAGGACGTCTATGTCGAGGAGTTCATCCCGCGCGCACGGCACATCGAGATCCAGATCCTGGGCGACGGCACGGGGGCGGTGGCCCATCTCGGCGAGCGCGAGTGCAGCGTGCAGCGGCGCTTCCAGAAGGTGGTGGAGATCGCGCCGGCGCCGAACCTGGATGACGCAATGCGCCAGGAGATCATTGCCGCGGCCATGCGGTTCGCCGGCAGCGTGCGCTACGGCAACCTTGGAACCTTCGAGTTCCTGGTTGATGCAACCGGACGCGCGGGGGTGCAGCCCTTCATCTTCATCGAGGCCAATGCGCGGCTCCAGGTGGAGCACACGGTGACCGAGGAGGTGACCGGCGTGGATTTGGTGCAGACGCAGATCCGTCTTGCCCAGGGCGCGACACTGGCCGAGCTCGGGCTGGACGCGCCGGGGATTGCCACCCCGCGTGGCTACGCGATCCAGGTGCGGGTCAACATGGAAACGCTGCGGCCTGATGGCAATTTCCGCCCCAGCGGCGGTACGCTGGCGGTCTACGAGGCGCCGAACGGACCCGGCGTGCGCACCGACGGGTTCGGCTATGCCGGCTACAAGACCAGCGCCAATTTCGACTCGCTGTTGGCAAAGGTGATCGTGCATTCGCGGTCGCGGAACTTTGCCGATGCGGTGACCAAGACCCAGAGGGCACTGAGCGAGTTCCGGCTGGAGGGCGTGGGCACCAATATCCCGTTCCTGCACAACATTCTCGCCCATCCAGACCTGCTGTCCGGAGCCGTGCATACGCGCTGGGTGGATGAGACGCTGAAGGAGTTGGCCGCCGTGCCGGCGCTGCGCCAGCGCTTCGTCGCCGCTGCGGCGCCAGGTACGGCGCCAGCCGCCGCAGCGGACGCAACGCCTGCCGGTGGCTTCGCCGGCGCGCGGGTAAAGAGCCGCGACCCGCTTGCCCTGTTCGCCCATGACGAGCAGGTGAAGGCCGACCAGAAGGCCGTCGAAAAGCCGGCGGAGCCCGAGGTCAAGGGGCCGGACGGCACGATCGGGCTGGCGGCGCCGATCCAGGGCACGATCGTCGCCATTTCAGTCGCTGTCGGGGATCAGGTGCGCCAGGGCCAGCAGGTGGCCGTGGTCGAGGCGATGAAGATGGAGCACGTCATCACCGCCCGGGAGAGCGGCATCGTGCGCGGCGTCACCATGGCGGCGGGCGACGTGGTGCGCGAGGGCTATCCGATCGTGTTCGTCGAACCGGCGGAGGTGGCCGGCGGGGCGGTCGCGGCGGATGCGACGGTTGATCCGGACCATATCCGCGCCGACCTCCAAGAGAACATCGACCGGCATGCCTTCACGCTGGATGAAAACCGCACCGAGGCGGTCAAGCGGCGGCGCGCCCGCGGCTACCGGATGCCCCGCGAGAACATCGCCGAGCTGGTCGATCCCGGCTCGTTCAAGGAATACTGGCCGCTGGTCGTGGCGCGCCAGCACCAGCGCTACGACATGGAGACGCTGCGCAAGACGACGCCAGCCGACGGCCTCATCGCCGGCATGTGCACCATCAACGGCGACCTGTTCGACGAGACGCGCTCGCGCGCCTGCCTTGTGCACTACGACTACACCGTGCTGGCCGGCACCCAGGGCGGGCGCAACCACTACAAGCAGGACCGGATGTACGAGCTGGCGCATCGCTTCCGCCTACCGCTGGTGCTGTTCGGCGAAGGCGGCGGCGGACGGCCGGGCGACGACAACACCGGCCCGCGGGTGGCGATGGACACCCACACCTTCACCACCCTGTCCCAGCTCAGCGGGCTGGTGCCGATGATCGCGGTGGTCAACGGCCGCTGCTTTGCCGGCAACACCGCGATGGTGGCCTGTTGCGACGTGATCATCGCCACCGAAGGCTCGACCATCGCGATGGGCGGGCCGGCGATGATCGAGGGCGGCGGTCTGGGCATCTACACGCCCGAGGAGGTCGGGCCGATGTCGTTCCAGGTGCCGAATGGCGTCGTCGACATCCTGGTCAAGGACGAGGCCGAGGCGGTGCAGGTGGCCAAGAAATACCTGTCGTATTTCCAAGGCCCGGTCGCCAAGTGGGAAGCGCATGACCAGCGCACGCTGCGCCACGCGGTGCCGGAGAACCGGCTGCGGCTCTACGACATGCGCGAAATCCTGCACACCATCGCCGACAAAGACTCGGTGCTGGAGATCCGCGAGAAATTCGGCATCGGCATCATCACCGCCTTCATCCGCGTCGAAGGCCGGCCGATGGGGGTGATTGCCAACAATCCGCATCACCTGGCCGGTGCTATCGACTCCGACGGTGCCGACAAGGCCGCGCGCTTCATCCAGCTTTGCGATGCCTTCGATATCCCGGTGCTCAGCCTGATGGACTGCCCCGGCATGATGGTGGGCCCCGATGTGGAGGCAACGGCGCTGGTGCGGCATTGCGTGCGGCTGTTCAACGCCGGCGCCAACATCACCGTACCGCTATTCTGCGTCATCGTCCGCAAGGCCTACGGGCTGGGCGGACAGGCGATGTGCGGGGCCAGCACGCTGATCGGCTTCTTCACCGTCGCCTGGCCCACCGCCGAGTTCGCCGGCATGAACATCGAAGGCTCGGTGAAGCTGGGCTACCGCAACGAGCTCGCCGCCATCCCCGATCCCGAGGAGCGCCGCGCCGAGTTCGATGACCGGGTGGCGCGCGCCTATGAGAGTGCGCGCGCGGTCAACGCGGTGGTCGGCGGCGGACTGGACGACGTGATCGACCCGGCGGAGACGCGCGAGTGGATTGCCATGGGGCTGAAGCGGGTGCCGCCGGTGCCACCGCGCACCGGCAAGAAGCACCCGTATATCGACACCTGGTAGTACCGAGACCTGAAAACAAAGACTCATGGAAGGATAAGGCCTGGGCTCTGCCCAGACCCGCCAAGGGCCAAGCCCCTGGACCTTATCCTTTTAGAAAATATTGGGGATCAAAGGGCCGCCGGCCCTTTGCGGGTCGAGGGCAGAGCCCTCGCCTGCCTTTTCTTCGTGCCAGTGGGGCAATGCCCTGGCCTTGCCTGAGTTCATCGGTCACTCATTCTCAGGGTTGGTATAGCTCCAGCCGACCCCTGCGCGAATTCGCTGGCGAAAATGCGCGGGGGAGAGTTGGCCAACGCGAAAATTCCCGGCACCATTGGCGGCGTTGGCGCCGTGTGACCGCCGGTCCGCCCGCCGTCCAACGAACGTTGCGTGCAATAGGGGAAACGGAATGGACTATCACTCGGCCTTTAAGGGCCTGAAGGTTGTGGACCTGACGGGCGGGGTTGCCGGCCCGTCCGCGGCGATGATGTTCGCGCAGCACGGTGCCAACGTCATCAAGATCGAAACCCCGCATGGCGGCGGCGACTGGGCGCGCATCCTCGGCAAGACCTATGAGGACCATTCGTCGTTCTCGCTGTTCGGCATGCTGGGCAAGAAGGCCGTCGCGCTGGACCTCAAGACCGATGAGGGCAAGACCGCGCTGTGGAAGTTCATCGACGGCGCCGACGTGTTCATGGAGGGATTTCGCCCCGGCACCATCCAGCGCTACGGCTTCAGCTATGAGGAAATGAAGAAGCGCAATCCCGGGATCATCTATTATTCGATCTCCGGCTTCGGCCAGACCGGGCCGCTGGCCGGCCGGCCGGCGATGGACCCGGTGCTGCAAGCGTTCAACGGCATCGTGACGGAAAACACCGGCGAGATGGACGGCCACCCGCACCGCATCGCGATCTCGCTGATCGACATGTATACTGGCCTGCTCGGCTTCCAGGCGATCGCCACCTCGCTGTTCGTCAAGAAGATGCAGAACCTGACCGAGGGCCGCTTTATCGAGGCCAGCCTGATGCAGGGCGGCGCGATGCTGTCGGTGATCCGCCTGATCGCCGGCTATCTGGAAGGCGGCGTGCTGCAACGCGGCATCATGCCGGCCGGCGTTTTCACCACGGCGGATGGCCAGATCAACGTGACTATGATCCGCAACACCGACTGGGCGCCGTTCTGCGAGGCGATGGAGGTGCAGCACCTTCAGAACGACCCGCGCTTTGCCGAGCCGGTGACGCGGCGGGCCAACATGGACGAGCTGTACCTGCAACTACGGCCGGTGTTCAAAGCGAAGCAGACGGCCTGGATCGGCGAGCGCCTGACCGCGCGCAACATCATGAACGGCAAGGTCAATTCCTACTCCGAGTTCCTCAAGGAGGAGCAGGTGCTGGCCACCAACATCATCGCCTGGCTGAAGCAGCCGGGGGTGGGACAACTGGTGCCGATGCCGAACATCCCCGGCCTGCCGCCGTTCGAGAGCGGCAGCAAGCGGGCGCATGCGCCGTTCCTGGGCGAGCATACCCGCGAGGTGTTCCGCGAGCATGGCTACAGCGATGCCGAGATCGATGCGCTGGCGGCCAAGAAGGTGATCAAGGTCTAGCCGCCCCCGCGTCGATCCAACCAAAAGGGCGTCGGGCGAGCAGGCCTGGCGCCTTTTTTTTGCATTTTGCCTGCCGTTCGTTGCCAAAGACCTGGCGCATGACAGTTGCGCACGATGCTTCATTCTTTGCTAACCAGCCCAGCCGAGACTACCGGGGTGACCAGTCACGACACCCTGCTCGCGCCGCAGCTCACAGCCCTGCGCTGCGCCTTCCTGATCGCCCATCACCACGGCGTGCATCTGGCACCCGAGGCGCTGCCGGCGATCGGCAATGACGACATGGCCCTGCCCTTGCGCCGCTCGCTGGAGGGGGCCGGGTTTCGCGTCCGCATGCTGGAGCGCTGCGGCTGGACCAAGGCTGCGTCGCTTGGTAGCGCCGCCCCCGCCTTGGCGCGGATGAAGGATGGGCGCTGGGTCATCCTGGTGCATGCCGGCCCGGCCGAGGATGGCGATACCGCCGCGATTCTCGATCCGCAACGCGAGGCCGAGGGCGTGTGCGCGATGCCGCGCGCCGCTTTCCTTGCCACTTGGTCCGGCATGCTGCTGTTGGCGCGCCGCGCGCCGCGGCTGACCGATGAGAACCAGCCTTTCGGCTTACGCTGGTTCATCCCCGAGTTGTTGCGCCAACGCGGGATGCTGGCCGGCGTCGGGGTCGCGGCGATCGCCTCCAACCTGATCGGCTTCGCTATCCCGCTGCTGTTGCAGGTGCTGATCGACCGGGTGGTGCAGCACGAGGCGCGCAACACCCTGGCTGTCGTGGTCGGGCTGTTCGTGCTGCTGGCGCTGTTCGACTCCGCGTTTTTCTATGTCCGCCAGCGGCTCATGCTGCTGGCCGGTGGCAAGGTCGACGCAAGGCTGGGCGCGCGCAGCTTCGCCCATCTGCTATCGCTGCCGCTGTCGGTGTTCGAGACCAGCGCCGCCGGCGTGCTGGCCCGTCACCTGCAACAGACCGAAAAGCTTCGGCATTTCCTGACCGGGCGGCTGTTCCAGACCATGCTGGATGCCGCCCTGCTGCCGGTGCTGCTGGTCTTGCTGGCGCTGTATTCCGGCGTGCTGACCCTGGTGGTGCTCGGCTTTGCCGCCGCCATTGCGCTGTGCATCGCCGCGTTGATCCCGCTCTTCCGGGTCCGCCTCACCGCGCTCTACGCCGCCGAGGCCGAACGCCAGGCGCAACTGGTTGAGACGCTGCACAACATGCGCGCGGTCAAGGCGCTGGTCCTGGAGCGTACCCGCCAACGCGCCTGGGACGAAAGCCTGGCCGCCACCGTGCGCCGCCAATGGGCGGTCGGCGGCATCGGTGCGGCCGCGGGCGCTGCCACGGGGCTGCTTGAGAAGCTGATGCAGGTCTGCGTGCTGGGGCTTGGCGCGCTGCTGGTGTTCGATGGCGCGCTGAGCCTGGGCGCGCTGGTCGCGTTCACCATGCTGTCCGGCCGGGTCAGCGGCCCCCTCGTGCAGATCGTCACGCTGATCAGCGAGTACCAGGAGGCCGCGCTGTCGGTGCGCATGCTGGCCACCGTGATGGACCGCCCGAGCGAACGCGCGGTCCAGGCCCGCCCTGCCCGCCCGGCGATCACCGGCCGCCTGCATTTCGAGAACCTCCGCTTCACCTATCCCGGCGCGCTGACCCCGGCGCTGGCGGACGTCTCCTTCACCATCGAGCCCGGCCAGGTGATCGGCATTGTCGGCCGCTCCGGCTCTGGCAAGACCACGCTGACCCGGATGATCCAGGGCATCGAACCGCCGCAGGCCGGGGTGATCCTGGTCGACGGCATCGACATCCGCCACATCGATCTCGGCCATCTCCGGCGCGGCATCGGCGTGGTGCTGCAAGAGAACCTGCTGTTCCGCGGCACCATCCGCGACAACATCGCCGCTGCCAACCCCGAGGCGAGCCTGGAGGAGGTGGTGGCCTCCGCCCGCCTGGCCGGGGCGGAGGAGTTCATCCGGCGCCTGCCGCAATCTTACGAGACACGGGTGGAGGAAGGCGGCGCCAACCTGTCCGGCGGCCAGCGCCAGCGCATCGCCATCGCCCGTGCCTTGCTGACCGCGCCGCGCCTGCTGGTGTTCGACGAGGCGACCAGCGCACTCGATCCCGAGAGCGAGGCGTTGGTGAACCGCAACCTTGCCGACATGGCCCGCGGCCGGACCTTGATCGTGGTGTCACACCGCCTGTCCACACTCGTGCGCGCCGATGCCATCCTGGTGCTGGAACAGGGGCGCGTGGCGGATTTTGCTCCGCACGCGGTGTTGCTGCAGCGCTGCGAGATCTATCGCGCGCTGTGGCAGCAACAGACCGAGCACATGGTATGAATGCCGCTGCCCTGCCTTGGCTGCGCCGCCGCGCTGCGGTCATGCCTCGGACCGACCCGGCCATCCTCGCCTTCCAGGACGACCTCGATGCGTTGGTGGCCGAGCGGCCGCCGCTGCTGCTGCGGCTTTGGCCGGCATTGGGCGCGGGGCTGTTTGCCGCATTGATTGCGCTCGCCGCCATCTCCCGCGTCGATATCGTCGTGACCGCCGGCGGCCGGCTGGTGCCGGAGACTCCGCCCGTCGTGCTTGCCCCGATCGACCGTGCGGTGCTGCGCGAACTGCTGGTTCGCCCCGGCGAGCGCGTGCGCGCCGGACAGGTGATGGCATTGCTGGACTCAACCTTCACCGCCGCGGACCGCGACGCCCTGTCGGCCCAACGCCGCAGCATCGTCGCGCTGCGCGATCGCCTGGAGGCCGAACTGACGGGACGGTCGCTGCTGTCCGGGTCCGATGGCGAGGCGATGCTGCAAGGCGAGTTGCACGCCCAGCGCGGCGCGGTGCATGCCGCGCGGATCGCCGCCCATGATGCCGAACTCGCGGCCCTGCGGGCTGCCCACGACGCCGAGTTGCGCGCCGGCAGCGGCATCGCCGAACAACTCGCGATCGCCTCCGAGGTGGAAGTGATGCGTTCGCGCCTGGTCGAATCCCAGGTCGGCTCGCGCCTCGCCCTGCTCGCCGCGCGCACCGCACGGCTTGATGCGGACAAGGAACAGCAGCGCCACGCCAGCCGGCTGGACGAGCTCCGCCTGCGCCTGGCCGGCCGAAGTGCCGAGCGCGACGCCTATCTGCGCGACTGGCAACGCCAGGTGGCGGAGGAACTGGCCCGGCTGCGCCCCGACCTTGCACGCATCGACGAACAGCTCGCCAAGGCCCGCCGGCTGGACGCCCTGACCGAGTTGCGCGCGCCGCGCGATGCCGTGGTGCTGGAAACCGCCCGCCGCGCCCCGGGCTCGCTGGTCCGCGAGGGCGAGGCGCTGGTGGTGCTGATCCCCGAAGATGTGCCGCTGACCGCCGAGATCACCCTGCGCTCCGCCGATACCGGCCGGCTGCAGCCGGGCGACCCCGCGCGCCTGAAGATCGATGCCTTTCCCTGGCGCCGCCACGGCGCGTTGGAAGGAACGCTGCGAGCCGTCAGCCAGGAATCGTACCCCGACCAGGCGGCGGGCACTGCCCTGCATCGCGCCGTCATCACCATCCCCGTGCCGTCGCTGGCCCATCTGCCGCCCGGCACTGTCCTGCTCCCCGGCATGACGCTGTCGGCCGACATCAAGGTCGGCACCCGCAGCGTCCTGGACTTCTTCCTCGATCCCCTGTTGCGCGGCCTGGACGAAAGCCTGCGCGAACCCTGAAGGATATGCGCATCGCCAGCCAGGCTTCGTCACCAGGCAACGGCAGCGGAACGGGGAACACAGCGATGTTCATTGAGCGACTCCTTCAGCTCGGACGCCCCCATTTTCCTGCCAAAAGGTAAACAATCGGTTTGGTCCGCCCGGAACCTCACCGCTCAAAAAAGATCGGCGGCCGTTAAGCGGGCGGTAAGCCGCAGCCGTCACGATGCGATCCCAGCCGGGAAACAGAAGGTTCCCCGTGTTCACTGCCTCGTCGCGGCGCCACAGCGGGTGCCGGACGCCTGGATACCTTCTGACCCGGAGCATCCCATGTCGATCATCGCGATTCTGACAACCGACCAGATCCAGGCGCTGACCACCGCGACGCTGGCCGCCTTGACGACCGACGATATCCGCGCATTCACCACGGCCCAGATGGTGGCGTTGACGACGGCGCAGGTCCCGTCCTTTACCACCAGTCAGCTTCCGGCCTTCACCACCGCCCAGCTTGCCGCCATGGAGACGGCTGACGTTGTCGTCTTGACAACGAATCAACTCCGCGCCCTGGCCTCCACCCAGGTCCCCGGCCTCACCACCGCCCAGGTCGCCAACCTCACCACCGCCCAGATCGCCGGCCTCGCCTCAACCCAAATCGTCGGCCTCTCCACCGCACAACTCGCAGCCGTCACCACAGCCCAGGTCGCAGGCCTCGGCACCGCCCAGCTCAACGCCCTGTCCTCCACCCAGCTCGCCGCCATGACCACCGCACAGCTCGGCCAGTTCACCACCACCCAGCTCGGCGGCATCTCCACCACCGGCGTCAAAGGC